>NZ_CP012401.1:2704939-3037424 GCF_001305595.1 Azospirillum thiophilum | reverse complement strand
GAAGCGGGCGGCCAGCAGCGGATCCGACATCAGGGTGTGGATGATCGGGGCGGGATCGGCCAGCCCGGTCGTCTCGACCACCACCCGGTCGAAATCGGGGATCTCGCCCTTCACCCGCTTCAGGAACAGGTCGCGCAGCGTGTCGACCAGATCGCCGCGGATGGTGCAGCACAGGCAGCCGCTGTCCATCAGCACCATGTTCTCCGACGCCTTGGCGACCAGCAGATGGTCGAGCCCGACCTCGCCGAATTCATTGATGACGATGGCGGTGCGCGCCATGCCGGGATTGCGCAGCAGCGCCTGGAGCAGCGTGGTCTTGCCGCTGCCGAGGAAGCCGGTCAGCACCGAAACCGGAAGACGGGCGGGAGAGGAGGCGGCGGGAGCGCTCAACGGGGTTTCTCCTGACAGGATTTGCACAGGCCGCGCACCTCGACGGTGGGGCGCTGGACACGGAAGCCGCGTTCGGCCGCCGCCGCGGCGATGGCGGAGCCGACCTGCGGGTCGTCGATCTCGGCGGCGTCGCCGCAGCCGTCGCACACCAGGAACTGCCCGGCATGGACGGCCCCCGGTGCGGCGCAGCCGACATAGGCGTTCAGCGATTCGATGCGGTGGACCAGCCCCTGCTCGACCAGGAATTCCAGCGCGCGGTAGACGGTCAGCGGCGCCGCCGCCTTGCCGTCCTGCTGGCTCAGATCCTCCAGGATCGCGTAGGCGCCGCGCGGCCGGTGGCTGGACCACACCAGTTCCAGCACGCGCCGGCGCAGCGTCGTCAGCCGCGCTCCCCGTTCGGCGCACAGGGCGTCGGCACGGGTGAGGGCGTCGGCGATGCAGTGGGTATGGTCGTGCAGGGCGGACATGACGTTACTTTATAACATTTTAACCGGCGATGCAACGCGGGCCGGGCGGCGAATGGAACGTTTGAAACCGGATGAAACAGTTTTGGCGACCCTGTTCACTGTTCCATCCGTCCAAGGCGCCATCCTCCCGCATCCCGTCCGCTCCTTCCTATCACGGACGGCGGGCGTCGATAAGGACGGGGGAGAAATCCGCCATCGCCGCCCATCGCCGTCCGCCTATCGGCAGGGACCGGCGATGCGCGTCAGTGGGCGTCCGGCCCGGCGCCGACCCCTTCCTTGAGCTCCTTGTAGAGCGCCAGCGCCCGTTCGCGGGCGGCGCCATGGTCGAGGATCGGGCGGGGATAGGAGTCGCCGAGCCGGACGCCGGCCTGCCGCAGCACCTCGGCCGGGGCGGCCCAGGGCTGATGAATCCAGCGCGCCGGCAGCCGGCCCAACTCGGGAACGTAGCGGCGGACATAGTCGCCCGCGGGGTCGAACTTCTCGCCCTGCAGCACCGGATTGAAGACGCGGAAGAAGGGGGCGGCATCGGCACCGCAGCCGGCCACCCACTGCCAGTTGCCGGCATTCTGGGCGAGGTCGGCATCGACCAGCGTGTCCCAGAACCAGCGCTCCCCCTCCTGCCAGGGCAGCAGCAAATCCTTGATCAGGAAGGAGGCGACGATCATCCGCACCCGGTTGTGCATCCATCCGGTCTCCCACAGCTGGCGCATGCCGGCATCGACGATGGGATAGCCGGTGCGCCCGCGCTGCCAGGCGCGGAGCCCCGCCGGGTCGTCGCGCCAGGCGAAGCCGGTGAAGCGGGAGTCGAGCGGCCGGTCGGGCAGGTCAGGCGCATGGTGCAGCAGATGGTACTGGAACTCGCGCCAGCCGACCTCGCGCAGGAACGCCTCGATGCCGGCGGCCAGTTCCGGCCGGGCGTCGGCGGCATGGCGGGCGGCGTGCCAGATCTGCCGCGGCCCGATCTCGCCGAACGCCAGATAGGGGGAGAGGGCGGAGGTGCCGGCGCGGTCGGGCCGGTCGCGCTCGGTCGCATAGGCGCCGACCGGCCCGTCGAGGAACTCGGCGAGATGGGACAGGGCCGCCGTTTCGCCCGGAACCCAGCGCCTGCGCAGGCCGGCGGCCCAGTCCGGCCGGGTCGGCAGCAGGCCCCAGTCGGCCAGCCTGTCGCCGGCCGGCGCGGTCTGCGGCGCCTTCAGGGTGGCAGGGGCGCGGGTCGGCAGGGGCGGGTTCAGGGTGGAGGAGACATGCCGCCAGAAGGGGGTGAAGACCTTGAAGGAGCCGCCGCTCTTGTTGCGGACGGTCCAGGGCTCGGCCAACAGCGCGGCGTTGAAGCTGCGGGCATCGATGCCGCGCGCCTTCAGCCCTTGCTTGATCGCCGCGTCGCGGGCGGTCCCGGCCGGGGTGTAGCGGCGGTTCCACAGCACGCAGCCGGCCCCGGTTTCCGCAATCAGCGCGTCGAGCACCGCTCCCGGCTCCCCCCGCCGCAGCAGCAGGGGCGAGCCGTGGCGGGCGCAGCAGGTGCCCAGCCGTTCCAGGCTGCCATGCAGCCACCAGCGCTGCGCGCCGCCGAGCGGCCATGTGGAGGTGCCGGCGGGTGAGGTACCGGCCGTGCCGCCGGTCTCCTCCTCCAGGATGTAGAGCGGGATGACGGCGGCGCCGGTGTCGGCCGATGCCTGGGCGGCGGCGGTCAGCGCCGGGTTGTCGGCGAGGCGCAGGTCGGTGCGGAACCACACGATGATGGGAGCGGGGTCGGGCATTCTGACGGCTCGGTTGGTCGCCTCCGGGGCACTGGATATAGGCCGCGCTCCCGCTTCCGCCAGCGCCTCAGCGCGCCCGGTCCGGCGACAAACGGGCGCAGGGGAAGCGGTAGACCCGGCCGCGCACGGCCATCAGCACTTCGAAGCCGGGCGCCAGCAGGCCGTCGAAGGCCGGGTCGAGCACGTTCAGCCCGCCGGTGAAGCTGCCGAAGGCCGGCAGGATCAGCCTGTTGCCGTCATGGGCGAAGCAGCGGTCGCGCACCCGCCGCCCGCCCAGCGCCAGCGCCGCGGCCGGATGCAGGTGGCCGGACAGCTCGCCCACCGCGCCCGGCTGCGCCTCGTGCCGGAAGGTGAGGGGGCCGATGGACAGATCCGCCGCCGCCCGGCCGCCGAGGCCCTGTGGCGGTTCCGGATCATGGTTGCCGGTGATCCATACCCAGTCGGCGACCGCGGCGGTCAGGCCGCGCAGCCGCTCGACATCGGCCGGATCCATCCGGTCCGCCGCGCGGCGGTCGTGGAAACTGTCGCCCAGGCACAGCACGCGCGCCGGCCGCTCCCGCGCGATCAGTGCGGCCAGCCGCTCCAGCGTCGCCCGCGTGTCGTAGGGCGGCAGCATCCGCCCGCGGGCGGCGAAGGCCGAGCCCTTCTCCAGATGCAGGTCGGCGACCGCCAGCACGCCTTCCGCCGGCCACAGCAGCGCGCCGGAGGCATCGGCCAGCAGCGCCGCGCCGTGGAGCGCCAGCGCCGCCCGACTGTCGTCGCCCCGACAGGCGGGGCGGCAGGGTTGGGAGGAAGCCGACAAACTTCGTTTACCTCCGATCATGGGAAACGGCGCATATCCATACGTTCTTTATGGGCATGGCGCTTGCAACCGGATGGCCGGCCGCCGTGGAGGCATGGCGGATCATAACCATACCCGGAGGATACCCATGGCCACAGTGACGTTCGCAGGCGTTAATATGGAAAAGGACGTGACCGTCTATGCGGTTGCCGGCGACACCGGCACCCTGCTGGCGCTGGCGAAGAAGCACGCCATCCCGATCCCCTTCCAATGCCAGGACGGCGAATGCGGATCCTGCCTCGTCAAGGTGACCTATCTGGACGCCAAGACGCCGATGGCGATCGACCTGACCGAGAAGGAGAAGGTCACCCTGTCGATCAACGGCAAGCTGACCAAGGAGCTGGTCGAAGCGGCCGAGAACGCCCACCGCCCGCCGCCCTACCGTCTGGCCTGCCAGTTCATCGTCCGTGACGAGACGATCCGCGTCCAGTTCAGCGGCGAGCCGGGGGTGGAGCCCGAACTGCGCAAGTAACCCATATCGGGCCTGGGGCGGCGTCACAGCGACAGCCGCCCCTGCTCCGGCCTATCCGGTCCGGGCTCCGGTTTGGGGCGCTTCGTCTGGGTCAGTTCCGGCATGGCTTCCGCCAGCAACTCGGCCTCGGCGGCGGCGAGCAACTCGTCGGTGGCGCTGCCGTCGACGCGCTCGCGCCCGATCTCCAGGATCACCGGGACCGCCAGCGGCGAGATGCGGTCGAGATCCTTGTGGGTGATGCGGCCACGCACCCGCGCCAGAAAATCGGACAGGCGGCGGATGTCGGTCAGCCCACCCGCCGCGTCGGCCCGTGTCGCCCGCAGCAGCACATGGCCGGGGTCGTGCTTGCGCAGCACGTCATAGATCAGATCGGACGAGAAGGTGACCTGCCGGCCGGTCTTCTCCTGGCCGGGATGGCGGCGGTCGATCACCCCGGCGATCAGGGCGACGTTGCGGAAGGTCCGCCGCAGCATCGAGGACTCGTCCATCCAGGCTTCCAGGTCGTCGCCCAGCATGTCCTGGTCGAACAGCGAATCCATACTGTCCGGCGAGCGCAGCGACCACACCGCCAGCACATAGTCGGTGGCGACGAAGCCCAGCGGCCCCAGGCCGAAGCGCTCCATCCGTCGGGTCAGCAGCATGCCGAGCGTCTGGTGTGCGTTGCGACCCTCGAAGGCATAGGCGACCAGGAAGCGCTTGCCGGCCTTGGGGAAGGTCTCCACCAGCAGCCCGTCGCGTGCCGGCAGGACCGAGCGGTAGCGCTGCAGCCGCAGCCATTCCTGCACATCCTCCGGCAGCCCGTCCCACTGGCGCGGATCGGCCAGCATGGCGCGCACCCGTTCGGCCAGATGGGTGGTCAGCGGCAGCCGGCCGCCGGCATAGGCGGGCACCTTCGGGTCGCCGCTGCCGCCCTTGGCGACCTGGGCCTCCATCTCGCGCACGCCGAGGAACTTCAGCAGCTGGCCGGCGAACAGGAAGGTATCGCCCGGAGTCAGCCCCTGGATGAAATACTCCTCCACCTCGCCCAGCACCTGGCCGCGGTTCAGCCGGACGCGCAGCAGCGCCTCCTGGGTGATGGTGCCGACATTCATCCGGTACTGCCGCGCCACCGCCGGGCCGGACACCGCCATCCGCCCGTCCTCGCGCAGCGCCAGCCGCTGGAAACGGTCGTAGGCGCCGAGCGCATAGCCGCCGGTGGCGACGAAATCCAGCACGTCGTCGAACTCGTCGCGCGTCATCGCGGCATAGGGGGCGGCGCAGACGATCTCCTCATAGAGCTGGTCGGGGACGAAGGGGGCGGCGCAGGCCATGCCGAGCAGATGCTGGGCCAGCACGTCGAGCCCGCCCGGCCGCGGCGCCTCGCCGTCCAGCGTGCGGTCGTTGACCGCCTCCAGCGCGGCGCGGCATTCCAGCACCTCGAAGCGGTTGGCGGGGACCAGCAGGGCGCGGCTCGGCTCGTCCAGCCGGTGGTTGGCGCGGCCGATGCGCTGGACCAGCCGGCTCGATCCCTTGGGCGCGCCGATCTGCACCACCAGATCGACCGCCGCCCAGTCGATGCCGAGATCGAGCGAGGAGGTCGCGACCACCGCCCGCAATTCGCCGCGCGCCATCGCCGCCTCGACCTTGCGGCGCTGCTCCACGGCGAGCGAGCCGTGATGGAGCGCGATCGGCAGCGTGTCGTCGTTGACGCGCCACAGCGCCTGGAACACCAGCTCGGCCTGGGCGCGGGTGTTGACGAACAGCAGGGTGGTGCGCTGGCGGCGGATGCGCTCGTAGATCTCCGCCATGGCGTGCAGCGCCATGTGGCCGGCCCAGGGGACGCGCTGCTGCGAGGTCAGGATCTCCACCTCGGCGCGGGCGCCGGAGCGGCCGAGCACGAGGCGGACGTCGTGGGCTTCTGGGGGATTTGGAGCATTTGCGGCGTCCGGGGCGTCTGCATCGCCGTCGTAACGGCCGCGGCGCGACAGCCAGGCCAGCAGCCGGTCCGGCTCCGCCACCGTGGCGGACAGGCCGACCCGCCGGGCGGCGGGGGCGAGCCGCGCCAGCCGCGCCAGCCCCAGCGCCAGCAGGTCGCCGCGCTTGGTGCCGGCCAGCGCGTGCAGTTCGTCGACGATGACGCAGCGCAACCCGCGGAACAGCCGGTCGGCGTCGGTGTAGGACAGCAGCAGCGCCAGGCTTTCCGGCGTCGTCATCAGCATGTGCGGCGGGTGGCTGCGCTGGCGCCGGCGCTTGGCTTCCGGTGTGTCGCCGGTGCGCGTCTCCGCCCGGATCGGCAGCCGCATCTCGGCGATCGGCTGTTCCAGGTTGCGCTGGATGTCGACCGCCAGCGCCTTCAGCGGCGAGATGTAGAGGGTGTGCAGGCCGTCGCGCGGCCGTTCGGCCAGTTCGATCAGGGACGGCAGGAAACCGGCCAGCGTCTTGCCGCCGCCGGTCGGCGCGATCAGCAGCGCGCTCTCCCCCCGCTCCGCCGCCTCGACCATCGCGACCTGATGCGGATGCGGCGCCCAGCCGCGCGACCGGAACCAAGCGGCGACGTTGGGCGGGATCAGGGCGGGGGAGGGGGCATCCATGACGGCCGCGACTCTAGCGGATCGACCGGAACGGAGGAAGAACGAAGTTCGGTGGCATCTCCTTCTCCCCCCTGGGGAGAAGGCCGGGATGAGGGGGTTCGGCGTAGCCGAATAAGCCCTCGAAATGCATCCCCCTCACCCTAACCTCTCCCCGGAGGGGAGAGGGGATATCCCTCACACCGTCGCCGCCTTCTTCACGCCGAAGCAATGTTCCGGGCCCGGAAAGGCGCGGGTCCGCACCTCGGCGGCGTAGGTGGCTGCCGCCTGGGTCACCGTCTGGCCCAACTCGGCGTAGCGCTTGACGAATTTCGGCTGGAAGGCGCCGAACAGGCCGAGCATGTCGTCGGTGACCAGAACCTGCCCGTCACAGGCCGGCGAGCCGCCGATGCCGATGGTGGGGATCGCCAGCTCTTCGGTGATGCGGCGGGCCAGCGGCTCCATGGTGCCTTCGATGACCAGCGAGAAGGCGCCGGCCTCGGCGATGGCGCGGGCGTCGGCGGCGATGCGCTCCGCAGCCTCGGCATCGCGGCCGACCGCCTTGTAGCCGCCCAGCGTGTTCACCGACTGCGGTGTCAGCCCGACATGGCCCATCACCGGGATGCCGCGGGCGGTCAGGAAGGCCACCGTCTCCGCCATCTCCTGCCCGCCTTCCAGCTTGACCGCCTGGGCGCCGGTCTCCGCCATCACCCGGGCGGAGGCGCGGAAGGCGGCCTCCCGGCTCTCCTGGTAGCTGCCGAAGGGCAGGTCGACCACCACGCAGGCCCGTTCGGAGGCGCGTACCACGGCGGCGCCATGGGCGATCATCATGTCCAGTGTCACCGCCAGCGTGCTGTCCAGCCCATAGACCACCATGCCCAGCGAGTCGCCGACCAGCAGCAGGTCGACATGCGGGTCGAGCAGGCGGGCGACGGGGGCGGTGTAGGCGGTCAGGCAGACGATGGGCTCGCCGCCCTTGCGGGCGCGCAGCGCCGGGACCGATTGGCGGGCGGTGAGGTTGGAAGCGCTCATGAACGGGCCTTTCCGGAACAGGTCGCCGGAGCGGAACCCGGCCTGCCGCACGGCCGCGGGCATGCCAGTCCGCTCGCTGAACGGTCAATACGCGTGGCCTACGGACAATCGCAGCAAATGCGGTGCCGTAGACACACCAAAACCGCCCTCGCGATGGTCGCGGGACGGTCGGGGTGCAAGACACAAGGGGTCTTGGGCGCGCATCACACGCGCCCTTCGCAGTCGCTCGAAAGCGACCGTCGATTAATAGCCCTCGCGTTCCATCCGCTTGCGCAGCAGCTTGCGGGTGCGGCGCACGGCCTCAGCCTTCTCACGGGCGCGCTTCTCCGAGGGCTTCTCGTAGTTGCGGCGCAGCTTCATTTCACGGAAAATGCCCTCGCGCTGCATCTTCTTCTTGAGCGCGCGGAGGGCCTGATCGACGTTGTTGTCTCGGACCAGAACTTGCACGTTTACCGTCACCCTTCCAAGTGAGACGCGTTGCACGAAGGCAACAAACAGGCATGCGCGGCAGGCGCACCCCTTGTGTGAGGGCAGTGTGTAGCATGGCCGATAGGCTTTGTGAAGGGGAGTCTTCGGCCGCGAAGCACAAGCCCGGCAGGAATCGGTTGCCGCGGGCGCTCCGGCGCTCCAGATATGGGGCATGCCAGTGCTTCCAATCGCCCGAATGGGCAATCCCGTGCTCCGCGAGATCGCGGCCCCGATCGCCGACCCGACCGATCCGGCCGTCGCCCGGCTGGCGGCCGACATGATCGCCACCATGCTGGACGCTCCCGGAGTCGGTCTGGCCGCCCCGCAGGTGTCGGAGTCGCGGCGCCTGATCGTCTTCCGCGTGCCCGCCGACCGCAGCGGCGGCGAGGAGGTGGCGAACACCGTGCTGGTCAACCCGGTGATCGAGCCGCTGTCGGACGAGATGGCGCTCGGCTGGGAAGGCTGCCTGTCGATTCCCGGCCTGCGCGGGCTGGTGCCGCGCCATACCCGCATCCGCTACCGCGGTTATGGCCTGGACGGAGCCCGGATCGAGCGCGAGGCGACCGGGTTCCATGCCCGCGTGGTCCAGCATGAGGTCGACCACCTGGATGGCGTGCTCTATCTTGATCGGATGGACGATCTGCGGCTCCTCGTCTGCACCGAGGAGATGCATCATCTCAACGCCGCGATTGCCGCGGCTGTCATATCAACGCCGCGCTGAACGCGGCTGACACCTCAATGCCGCGCTGAGCGCGGCCGGGAACGCGCCCGAGGCGCCGGGAGACCAACCATGAGCATCGAGCAGCTTCGCGACGACATCCTGGTGGCGACCCTGCCCAACGTCGTCTTCGACGGCTGGAGCCTGCAGGCGCTGCGCGACGGCACCCAGATGGCCGGGCAGGAGCCGTCGGCCCTGCTGCGCGCCTTCCCCGGCGGCGTGACCGATGCGGTCGAGCATTTCGCCGACTGGACCGACCGCCAGATGCTCGACCGGCTGGAAGCCCTGCCGCTGGCCGAGATGAAGGTGCGCGAGCGCATCGCGTTGGCCGTCCGCACCTATTTCGAGGTGCTGGAGCCCTACCGCGAGGCCAAGCGCCGCCAGATCTCCTATCTGGCGATGCCGCAGAACATGGCGCTCGGCCTGCGGCTGCTCTACCGCTCGGTCGACGCGATGTGGTTCGCCGCCGGCGACAGCTCGACCGACTACAACCACTACACCAAGCGGGCGCTGCTCGCCGCGGTGGTCAGCTCCTCCACCTTCTATTGGCTGGACGACAAGTCGGAGGACCATGCGGAAACCCGCGCCTTCATCGACCGCCGGCTGGCCGAGGTGATGGCGGTGGGCAAGGCGACCTCGTCGGTTGGCAAGCTCGGCTCGATGCTGAATCTCTTCCCCAACCCGCTGCGCTTCGCCCGCCAGATGCGCCAGCGCGCCGCCGGGACGCAGGCAAGCAACGCGACGATCCATATGGCGGAGAATATCTGAGGGGATGGGGCGGGCGCCCTCTCCCGTTGCCGGAGGGGGCCTAGCCACGTTGTCCGGCCGGGCTCTTCTTCCGCTCCGGTTTCGCCGTCTTCTTCGCGGCGGCGCGCAGCGCAGCCTCGAAGCCCGAGCGCGCCCAGGGCAGCAACTCGTCGCGGTCGTCCAGGGCCTGGTCTGGCGGTGGGTAGTAGGAGAGGGTGACGGGCTTGTCCGGCATCGGCCGAAAGGGCGCCAGCCCCAGCGCGGTGAACGAGCCGCGGTTCACCTCGTCCGCCTTGAGATAGAGCGTCTCGTCGGCGACCAGCGCGAAGGTCAGCCCGTCGATCGACAGGCCGTAGCCGCCGAACATGCGGCGTGCCCGCACGTCACCCAGCGGCGCCATCATCTCGCAGAGCGTGACGACATACTCGCTGGGCGGGCGGGGCGGCATCCGTCCTTGGGAAGGTTACTTCTTGCGGAAGGCGTCCAGCGCCACGACCTCGCCGCGCTTCGGCTCCTCGGCCGGGGCGCTTTCCTCCGCCTTCTCTTCCACGCGGTCGGTGGCGGGGCGGGGCGGCATCGCCGAGACGTCCGCCGATTCGGCGGCTGCCAGCGGCTGGAACTGGAGCGCGAAATTCACCGACGGGTCGGCGAAGGTGGTGATGGCGGCGAAGGGAACGACCAGCCGCTCATGCACGTTGTTGAAGCTCAGCGTGACCTCGAAATGATCCTCCACCACGTCCAGCCCATAATATTGGAACTGGAGGACGATGGTCATCTCGTTCGGATATTGGGCGGCCAGATAGTCCGGGATCTCCACGCCGGGGAGGCCGGTGCGGAAGGTCAGGTAGAAATGGTGATTGCCCGGCAAGCCGCGCTCGGCCACCTCGGTCAGCGCGTCGCGGACGACGCCGCGCAACGCGGTCTCGACCATGCGGTCATAGCGGAGCTGCTCTTTCGGCATGCTTGGGCGGATCCCTGGAAAACGCTTCGATCTGCGAATCGCCGGCGGAATGCCGGTTCGAGACGCCGGGAAGAGAGGTGTGGGCCTTCTGTTGCTAGGCGGCCCACGGCCCCACCCTTAGGCGCTAACCCTCGGGGATTAGGTTTAGGCTACCAGCCGCCGTTAGGCAGCGAGGCGAGCCTGAGCAACGTTGTCGTTGGCAACTATTGCAACGGCCCGATAACGGCGGAACCATGCCGAGCGAAAACCATGCCTTTACTACGCGTGTCGATCCTATTTCGCCCCCAACGACCCCGGCCAACGAGTACCGGTGAATGGTTGGTGGAGGCGCCGGGTACCGCCCCCGGGTCCACAACGCTTATTCCACAAGGCGTTTATCGCCATAGTCGGCGAACCGACGAGGCGAATATAGGCACTCCCGTCCGGCAAGGGAAGGGGGTCTGTGACATGATCGTCGAATGCGTTGCGGTGACGCGGGTCCGACCCGTCGTTCGCCGTTCCCGATTTGCGTGCGGTCTGTTAAGACAGCCGGCACCGTAACCCCGGAGTCACCATGCCGATCACGCCCGAGCAGCGCGACGAAATCGATCGCCTGCGCGCCGTCACCGCCACCACCCGCCGCGCCACCGTCCCGGCGCTGGAGGAGATCCTGTATCAGCCGCTGGAGGTGCTGGACCACGGCTTCGTCCGCGTCATCGACTATATGGGCGACGATGCGGCGGTCGTGCAGGCGGCGCGCGTGTCCTACGGCAAGGGCACCAAGAAGGTCAGCGAGGATGCCGGGCTGATCAGGTACCTGATGCGCCACCGCCACTCGACCCCGTTCGAGATGTGCGAGATCAAGTTCCACGTCAAGCTGCCGATCTTCGTTGCCCGCCAGTGGATTCGCCACCGCACCGCCAACGTGAACGAATATTCGGCGCGCTACTCCATCCTCGACCGCGAGTTCTACGTGCCGGCGCCGGAGCAGTTGGGCGCCCAGGCCGTCGTCAACCGCCAGGGCCGTGGCGACGTGCTGGAGGGCGAGGAGGCCGCGTCGGTCATGCGGCTGCTGCGCGAGGAGTCCGAGCGCGCCTACGGCAGCTATGAAGAGATGTTGAACCAGCGCGAGGACGGCACGGTCATCGACCCGTCCCGCCAGGGGCTGGCGCGCGAGCTGGCGCGGATGAACCTGTCGCTGAACTACTATACGCAGTGGTATTGGAAGGTCGATCTCCACAACCTTCTGCATTTCCTGTCGTTGCGCGCCGACAGCCATGCCCAATACGAGATCCGCGTCTATGCTGACGCCATGCTCGACATGGTGAAACGCTGGGTTCCGGCGGTCTACGAGTCCTTCACCGAATACCGCATGGGCGGCACCCACCTGTCGCGCACCGGGCTGGACGTGGTGAAGCGCCTGCTGGCCGGCGAGCCGGTGACCCAGGAGGCGAGCGGCCTGTCCAAGCGCGAATGGCGCGAACTGATGGACCAGCTTGGCCGTTCGGACGAGTGAGGAGCTGACAGATGGCGCCGGATCAGGCTGAAAGCGTCTACCGCCGGGGTCTGATCGCCGCCCAGGCCGGCCGTTGGGACGAGGCGCAGGATCTGATCGCGCAGGCGATCTCTGCCCGTCCCGGAATCGCCGTCTGGTGGGCCAATTACGGGCTGGTCCTGGAAAGCACGGGCGACGCGCTGGGGGCCGTGCAGGCCTATGCCGGGGCGCTGAACCTCGACGGCGGGCTGGCCACGGCGGCCGACGGCCTGCTGGCGATGGCCGAGGGGCTGGCCCAGGCGGGGCGCGCCGATCTGGCGGAGGCCTGTTACCGCCGCACGCTGGCCCTGATCCCCGACGGGCTGGCGGCGCTGGTCAATGCCGGCAACCTGCTGCGGGCGCAGGCACGGCGGGCCGACTCGGTGCGGCTCCACCGCCGCGCCGCAGCAGTGGCGCCGGGGAATTGGATTCCCCCCTACAACATCGGCAATGCGCTGGCCGAGATGAACCTGCCGGTGGAGGCCGACCGCGCCTATCGCACCGGCCTGTGCCTTGATCCGGCGCGGGTCGAGCTGTGGGCCAACCGGGCCAGTCGCGCGCTTGCGCCCCAGGCGCGGCTGGGCGAGGCACTGGCGTCCCTCGACCGTGCCTTGCGGTTGGAGCCCGGCGCCGATTCGCTGCATGGCGCGCGTCTGTTCCTGATGCAGTACGACCCCGCCCGGACCATGCCGCAGATCGCCCAGGCCCATGCCGATTGGGGCGTACGCCATCCCGACCGTCCGGCTGCCGCCGTCCCGCCGCCGGCACCGCGGCTGCGCGTCGGCTATGTCTCCGCCGACCTGCGCGCCCATCCCGTCGGGTATTTCCTGGAACCGGTGCTGGCCGCCCACGACCGCGGCGCGGTCGAGGCGGTCTGTTATTCCAACACCGCGAATCCCGATGCGCTGACCGCAAGGCTGCGTGGCCTTGCCGACGGCTGGGTCGACAGCGCGGCGATGGACGACGAGGCATTGCTGGAGCGCATCCGCGCCGACGGCATCCATATCCTGGTCGATCTGGCCGGCCATACGCTGGGCAACCGGCTGGGCGTCTTCGCCCGGCGGGCGGCGCCGGTGCAGGTCACCTGGGCCGGCTATGTCGGGACCACCGGCCTGCCGGCGATGGATTATCTGATCTCCGATCCGCGGCAGAGCCCGGATGGGGCAGACGGCTGGGCCATCGAGGGCATCGTCCGCATGCCCGACGCCTATGTTCCCTGGTCGCCGCCCGCCGCCGCCCCGCCGGTGGGACCGCTGCCGATGGTCGCAAGCGGCGCGCCGACCTTCGGATCGCTGAATGCCCTGCCCAAGCTGAACGCGCAGGTCGCCGCCCTGTGGGCGCGGCTGCTGGCCGCGGTGCCGGACGCCCGGCTGCTGCTGCGCACGCCCGGGCTGGACGATCCCGACCTGCGGGCGCGCACGCTGGCGCTGTTCGCGGCGGCCGGCGCCGATCCGGCGTGCATCGAGCTGCGCGGCGCGGCACCGCACGCCGAATTCCTGGCGACCTATGGCGAGATCGACGTTGCGCTCGACCCCTTCCCCTATTCGGGCGGGCTGACCACGCTGGAAGCGCTGTGGATGGGGGTGCCGGTGGTGACGCTGGGCGGCGACCGTTTCTGCGCCCGCCATGCGGTGACGCACCTCGCATCGGCCGGCCTGCCGGCGCTCGCCGTCGAGGGGGAGGACGCCTATGTCGCCATGGCCGCCGCCCTGGTTTCCGACCCGGACGGGCTGGCCAGCATCCGCGGCCGCCTGCGCGACCGGCTGGCGGCGTCGCCCGCCCTGGATGGCGTGCGCTTCACCCGCGCGCTGGAGGCCGCCTTCGGTGCCATGTGGCAACGGGCCGCGGCCGGGCAGGGGCGGGCGTCCTTCGCATTGAACTTCGACTGATACCAGGGTCAGAAAGTTCTGACTTCTGACCCTGGTATCGGCCGCGACGGCGGCCGCGCGGGCCCATGCCCGCGAAGCCAAGGCCCGCGGCCCCGAGAGAGTGTCACTGGGGCCGCCCGGCGTCTTATAGGGGCCGGAAAGTGCCGACCACAGGTCGGAACTTTCCGGTACTGGTATGAGTCAGCCCTCGTCGGCCTCGTCCTGCCGTGCGTCTTCCTCCTCCGCCTCGGCGGCGATGCGGCGCTGGTTGGCCAGCATGTCGAGCGCGCCCTGGAGGATGTAGGCGGCGGCCATCTTGTCGACCACCTCGTCCCGCCGCTTGCGGGTCATGTCGGCCTCGCCGATCATGAAACGCTCGACCGCGGAGGTCGACAGCCGCTCGTCCCAGAAGGCGATCTCCGCGTCCCAGCCCAGAAGGTCGGAGCGCTCCAGCAGGTTGTTGGCGAAAGCGCGCACCGACTCGGCGCGCGGTCCTTCGGTGCCGTCCATGTTCAGCGGCAGCCCGACCACCAGCCCGCCGATGCCGTAATCGCGGATGGTCTTGCCGAGCTCGCGGGCGTCCTGGGTGAATTTGGTGCGCTTCAGCGTGCCGATCGGCGATGCGACGATCAGTCCCGGGTCGGCCACGGCCAGCCCGACGGTCTTGGTGCCGACGTCAAGCCCAAGCAAACGCTGGTTCTTGCCCAGCCGGGCCGCGAGTTCGGAGAGTGTATGGATCATCCCCCGACCATAGGGCCGCCGGGGCGCCGCCGCAAGAACGCTTGAGTTGTTGCCGAAGATACTTACTCTTCTAAGTATGTTGCTCCCTCCGCCCATGGACACCCTGTCGCACCGGCCGCTCGCCGATGCCGACATCCCGGCCGTCTGCGGTTTCCCGCGCACGGCGGAGGAGTTGTATTTCCTGTTTCCCCGCGCGGTGTGGCCGCTGACGCCCGACCAGATCCGGGCGACCCTGGACAGCCGCCGCGACCCCACTGTGGCGACCGTGACCGCGGACGGGCGGGAGCGTGTCGTCGGCTATGCCAATTACGCGACGTTCGAGGATGGGCGGACCGCCAGCATCGGCAATGTCAGCGTCGACCCGGCGCTGCGCCGCCGCGGCATCGCCGAGTATCTGGTGCGGACGATGATCGGCCGCGCATTCGATCATTATCGCCTGCCGGACCTGACGCTCTATTGCTTCAACACCAACACCCCGGCGCTGCTGCTCTATGCCAAGCTGGGCATGACGCCGGTCGCACTGGAGACGCGGATGACGCCGCAGGGCGACCCCATCGCGCTGTTCAAGCTGCGGCTGGAACGGGCCGGCTGGGCTTCGGCGCCGCGCATCGCCGCCTGATGAGGCGCCTAATCGCTGGCGATCCGGCGGTTCGGGCGTATAGTCGGTGCATATGCAGGTCGAGCGACGGAGGGGACGGATGAGCGGGACTGTGGCGGATGCGAACCGGCGGACGGTCCTGGCCGGGCTGGCCGCCGGCGGCGCCTGCCTTTTCGTGGCGGGCGGGGCGCAGGCGATCACCGCGCAGCCGCGGTCGGATTATGGCGCCATGCTCGACGCCGCCTGCGGTGCGACGGCCGACCACAAGAGGCAGATCGCGGCGGTCGAAAGCGCGCTTGGTGTCACGCTGCCGGATGAGCGGGTCGCGGAGGTGCTGCGGCGGACCCAATGTCCGTCCTGCGGTTGCCCGCTGGCATTGGCCGCGGTGGGGCCGAATGGCGGCATGGGCGCCTTCTGATTTTCCCTGCGGCCGGAGGGACGGTCGGCAATCGTTGCGGCGCGCGACTGCGGGTGATAGCTTCGCGGCCGATTTCCAATGTTTTGGAAGAGAGTAGAGGCATGTCGCTCGACAAGGCCACGGTGGCCAAGATCGCGCATCTGGCCCGCATCAAGGTGCCGGACGAGGAACTGGAATCCCTGGCTGGGGAACTGAGCCAGATTCTGACCTTCGTGGAACAACTGAACGAGGTCGACACGAAGGACGTGCCGCCGATGACCAGCGTAGCCGCGCAGAAGCTGCGCCGCCGCAAGGACGAGGTCACCGACGGCGGCTATGCCGCGCAGGTCCTGTCGAACGGGCCGGAGACGGCCGAAGGATTCTTCGTCGTGCCGAAGGTGGTCGAGTGATGACGGCGCTTACGCATCTCACCATGGCCGGGGCCCTCGACGGTCTCGCCAAGAAGGAGTTCACCGCGGTCGAACTGACCGAGGCGCATGTGCGCGCGGTCGAGGCGGTGCGCCCCTTCAACATCTTCATCACCGAGACGCCGGACGCCGCCCTGTCGATGGCCAAGGCCAGCGACGAGCGCCGGGCGAAGGGCGAGGCCGGTCCGATGGAAGGCCTGCCCATCGCGGTGAAGGACCTGTTCTGCACCAAGGGCGTCGCCACCACCGCCGGCAGCCACATCCTCGACGGCTTCAAGCCCGAGTATGAGTCGACGGTGACGTCCCAGCTGTGGCGCGACGGCGCCGTCATGCTGGGCAAGGTGAATTTGGACGAGTTCGCCATGGGCTCGGCCACCATCACCGCCCACCAGGGCGAGACGGTCAGCCCGTGGAGCCCCGGCGCGCCGGGGGCGTGGGAACGGAAGATCGTCGCCGGCGGTTCGTCCGGCGGTTCGGCCGCGGTCATCGCGGCGCGTGCCGCGCTGGGCGCCACCGGCACCGACACCGGCGGCTCGATCCGCCAGCCGGCCGGCTATACCGGCACCGTCGGCATCAAGCCGACCTACGGCCGCTGCTCGCGCTGGGGCATCGTCGCCTACGCTTCCTCGCTGGACCAAGCTGGGCCGATGACCCGGACCGTCGAGGATGCGGCGATCATGCTGCGCTCGATGTGCGGCTTCGACCCGAAGGATTCGACCTCGGTCGATATGCCGGTGCCGGATTTCCGCGCCGCGCTGACCGGCGACATCCGTGGCCTGCGCGTCGGCATCCCGAAGGAATACCGGGCGGAGGGGCTGTCGTCCGAGATCGCCGCGCTGTGGGACCAGGGCATCGCCTGGCTGAAGGAGGCCGGAGCCGAGCCGGTCGAGATCAGCCTGCCGCACACCAAATACGCGCTGGCCGCCTATTACATCATCGCGCCGGCCGAGGCGTCGTCCAACCTCGCGCGCTACGACGGCGTGCGTTACGGCCTGCGGGTTGAGGGCGGCAGCCTCAGCGAGATGTACGAGAACACCCGGGGCGCCGGCTTCGGCAAGGAAGTGCAGCGCCGCATCCTGATCGGCACCTATGTGCTGTCGGCCGGCTATTACGATGCCTATTACAACAAGGCCCGTCAGGTGCGCACCCGCATCAAGCAGGACTTCGACGAGGCGTTCAAGAGCTGCGACGTCATCCTGACGCCGACCGCCCCCAGCACGCCGTTCGCCATCGGCGAAAAGATGGATGACCCGGTGCAGATGTACCTGATCGACGTCTTCACCGTTCCGGTCAACCTCGCCGGGCTGCCGGCCATGTCGGTTCCCGCCGGCCTGGGCGCCGACGGCCTGCCGCTCGGCCTCCAGCTGATCGGCCGCCCCTTCGACGAGGAGACGCTGCTGCGCGTGGGCCATGTCGTCGAGAAGGCCGCCGGCTTCACCGCTGTTCCGCCCTTCGTGGCCTGACGCGGGCTTGATGACTGCGAAAGGGCCGGCTCGCGTGAGCCGGCCCTTTTCGTTTGGGCGGCAGTTCCCTCTCCCGCGAGAGCGGGGGAGGGAGGGGGCATCGCCAGCCGACGCCTAGCCATCACAGCCGGCCCGCATCAAGCCCCGCCGATGCCCTGCACATAGGTCTCGCCGGTCTTGGGGTCGATATTTTCGCCCGTCCCCGGCGTGCCCGGCGGGGCTTCGTCCCTGTCGCTCATCGGTTCGACCGCCGGCTTCACCGGGACCGGCTTGGTCGCCGGGCGGTCGCTGCCTGGATGGTCGCTGCCGGACCGATCGCTCTGCGGCAGATCGGATGTCCTGTCCTCGGCCATGGCGGCTTTCTCCCTCTGATGGACGCGTCTCCACCATCAACAGGCCGGACGCCGCTTCGTCACTCCGCCCCCCGCTATTCGGCGGCCTCCAGCGCGACCCGGGCCAGTTCCAGCAGCGTCTTGTCCACCTCCTCCTTGTCAAAGCCCGGGTTGTCGGCCAGGGAATCGCGCAGACGCATGGAGATCAGCTCGCCGGTGTGGTGCTTGTCGTAGAGGCGGACATCGCCCAATGCCTTGGCGACGCGGTGCAGCCGGTCACGCTCCATCATGGTCTCCTGTCTTGGTCGGTGACGCGGAAACAGGCTGGAGGCAGCATCATTCCCGACCAGCCCATAGCCCTTGCGCCGTACTGCGCCTGGATGCCGGAACAGGGGCCGGCCGTTCCGCGTCCCCTCTGTGCAGCGATCACCGCGATTGGGGGCGAAGGCATGGATCC
This sequence comes from Azospirillum thiophilum, assembly GCF_001305595.1. Taxonomy (NCBI): domain Bacteria; kingdom Pseudomonadati; phylum Pseudomonadota; class Alphaproteobacteria; order Rhodospirillales; family Azospirillaceae; genus Azospirillum; species Azospirillum thiophilum. The sequence continues at coordinate 3,019,228 of NZ_CP012401.1, read as the reverse complement.
GGGACGCGATTCGGAACGCGATCAACGGCGCGAACTGCTCACCCGCGTGCGCCTCGTCGTCGAACATTACGAGCGTCACAGCACCGCCGGGCCGACGATCATGCGCGGGGTGCGCTACGACCTTGCGGTGCGGGCGACCGACCTGAACGGCGACGGCTGCCTGTTCCCCGCCTGCACCTGCGCGAAGGCGGATTGTGCGGAGCGCAAGGGATGTCCATCGCCCGATGTCGGTGTCTGGATCGAGCAGGCCAAAAAAGAAAGCCGCCCCCGGAGCGAACCGGGAGCGGCTTTCGAATGATGCAGGACCCGAAGCGGCGCCCGTTGCCGGACGCCGCAAGGCAACATCAAACCGAGTAGTACATCTTGTACTCGATCGGGTGCGGCATGGTCCTGAAATCATTGGATTTTTCCCACTTCACGGCGTAATTCGCGCCCGCAGGTACACCGGGGAGGTACACCGGGGAGGTACACCGGAACGGCCTGTCGGCGCCCGTGAGTGAGGGCATCCGGTGCTTCATGTCCAACGTCGGGGCGATGGGTTCAGGTGGCGGCGCAAGGTGCCTGAGGGCCTGCGTTCGCGGTTTGTTAAGCGGGAACTGGTGGTGTCCCTGCGGACCAAGGATCGCGCCACGGCCATCGTCAGGGGACGGAGGCTGTCCGCGGTTGCCGACAGGTTGTTTGCCAGCGCCATGACCGATACCGCCCTCACCACCGACAGGATCAACGCCATTGCCCGCGATTGGCTGGCGAAGGAACTCGACGCGGCGGAACGCGATTTGGAGAAGGTCAGGGCAGGGGAAACCCTCTATGCCGCTCCCGATCCCGAGATTGAGCCGATCCAAGCCGACTTGACGCTCTTGTCCGACCTGATCGGGGACAGCCGGGAGGCGCTGGCGGTCAACGACTATAGGCAGATTGAGGTTGTGGCCGATGAACTCTTGGCCGCAGGCGGGCTGTCGGTGGATCGGGCAAGCGATGCCTATGGGCGGTTTTGCCGCACCCTCCTTCGGGCACAGGTGGAGTTGCTGAACCAGACCAAGGCCCGGCGGGTGGGCGACTATGGGCACCCCGCCCGTGATCCGCTGTTCGCCCTGCCGCCCGCGGCGACTGCCGCAGCCCCGCCGGTTGATCGCACACCCCAATCTATGGCGCTGGCGGAGTTGGTGGAAGTCTACGCCGAAGCGAAGGTCAGGGACGGGGAATGGAAAGGGCGGACCCTCACCAACACCAAGCCGAAGCTGACCCGTTTTGCCGAAATCCTGAACAACAAGGCAGTTGATGACCTCACTCGGGATGATGTCCGTGACTGGCGCGATGCGCTGGCCGATATGGAGTTGTCGAACAACACCATCATCCAGAACTTCAAGTACGTGAACGCTATGCTCAATTGGGCGAAGATCGAGGGGAAATGCACCATCGACAGCCCGTTGAAGGGACTGGCGCCCAAGGCGGATGACGCGGATCGTGACGCCTACACCCCCGCAGACCTGAAGGTGCTGTTTCATTGCCCGCTCTACACCGGCCATTGGCGGGCGGATCGGCGGGAGAGGCCCGGCGGCGTTCTGGTGAAGGACCATAAGTTCTGGCTGCCCCTGATCGCCCTGCATTCCGGCTTGCGGGCTGAAGAGGCGGCTAAGCTGAAGGTGACGGACCTGCGGCAGATCGAGGGCATCTGGTGCTTCTCAGTGGAAGACACCAAGACGGCGGCAGGAACGCGCATCGTCCCGGTGCATCCGCGGCTGATCCGGCTCGGCCTGTTGTCCCACCACGAACAGGTGTCCAAGAAGGGCGCCGGTCCCCTGTGGCCCGAGATAAAGCCGAGTGCCGATGGGCGCTATAGCGAGAAGTTCTGTGCGTGGTGGTCGCACTTCAGGCACTTGGTCGGGCTTGGCCGCTCCGGTCTGAAGTTCCACAGCTTCCGCCACACCTTCATATCCAGTTTGCAGGTTGCCGGGGTGCCGGAAACACTCAGCGGGCAGCTTGCCGGCCATGTGGTCAATGTCGGCATCACCTACGGCGTCTATGGCGGAAAGCTACTTTCGGCACCCGAACGCTTGGCCCTAATCGAGAAGCTGGATTTCGGCGTTGACCTCTCGCATCTGGAACCCGCCGGGTGACAAGGGCAGGGAGAAATCTACAGCGGCCCCGCGTGACGGAAGGTCGGAACAACAACCGAGCAACGGTGCTTTAACCCCATTCTGCGAAGTGTGATTTCCGGAGGGGGCGGGGGAGGGCGGAGAGTGTCTTCCGGTCCCTTGGGACTCCTACCGCCCTGCGGTCCCTGGATCACGCATCGGCACCAAGGATGCGGTAGACGCTCGCACGGCCGATCCCGAGCCGCTTGGCAATCTCCGTTGCCCCTAGCCCTTCCGCCTTCAGGGCCATCACGTCTTCGGCCTTGGCCTGTGCCGTGGGCTTCCTGCCCTTGTATTTCCCCTCAGCCTTGGCCTTGGCGATGCCCTCGCGCTGGCGTTCAAGCATGATATCCCGCTCAAATTCCGCTACGCCGCTAAGGACGGTCAGCATCAGCTTGCCGGTGGGGGTGCTGGTGTCGATACCCATGTTCAGGATGCGCAAGGATGCGCCCTTGGCCTTCAGGGCGTCGAGGATCGTCATCAGGTGGGCGACGGAGCGGGCCAAGCGGTCGAGCTTCGTCACTACGAGGGCATCCCCTTCCCGAATGAAGTCGAGGGCAATGGCAAGCTGTTCCCGGTTCGCCACGTCCACCGACGATACCTGTTCCTGAAATAGCCGCTCGCACCCCGCCGCCTGAAGGTCGCGGACCTGTGCCTCAATGCCGGCTTTCTGGTCAAGGGTGCTGGTGCGAGCGTAGCCGATCAACATGGCCTGTTCCGTCCCAAGTGTCTCAATGAACCCTTAGACGTTATCGTCTCGTTGTCTCAAAAATGCAAGAGAGCACTTTATTGGGACGGCTTAGGCGTGGGCGTGAGACGGCTCGCTAGGGCACGGTCTATTGGGACAAGTGCCCCGCAGATCATATAGCCCTAATGGATAGCAGTTGACGGTCATTAACCCCTTTTGGGATAATCCATTTGTGGGTGGCGGTCTAATGTCAACTCTGCTGAAATTTTTCTTAGATCGTCTTCAAAGGACAAGGGAAATGGCGGAAAAAAGGAATAAGCACTCATTTGGAATTGATCCGGCTATAGTGAAAAAGTTTAACTGGGACAGAAGTCGCAGCCATGTTTTGGCGGATATGAAGACTGACTTTATATTTGCTCCGCATATCCGCTGCATATTTAAAGACTCATTCGATGATCTAAAGAGCGAACTTCGATCAGAATTAGAAAATGGAAAATTTTCTCCATCTATTCCAGTAACAATGGAAGTTCCCAAAAGTACACGGATGAGGTCTGTCTCTCTAAAGCGTCTGGGGCCGAGTTTCTCTCGCCCAGGCAGCATTCTTATGCCGAAAGATCGGCTTTTGTATCAACTTATTGCCGATGATCTAGCCAGCATCTTGGATCAGAATACGGACAAGTCACGTTCATTCAGCAACTGGATTGCTGGAAGTGAACACGAGGGAAAGTTTTTTGTTCCCAGCAGGATTTGCTGGAACGAAATGCAAGAGCGTCTTAGGGTTCTTTCGGAGCACCGCACCACCAAATATGTTGTTAAGCTTGATGTTGCAAGCTGCTTTTCATCGATTAACCAGCATACACTGATTAATTTCTTAAAGCATATTGGGTGCTCTGAAGCTCATTGTGCACCATTAGAAAATATACTGGTAAAATTTACTGGAGACAGAAATTCAAGAGGAATTATACAGGGTGTCTTCCCCTCAGACTTGCTTGGCAATTTTTACCTCACTCCTATTGATCAGCTATTAAGTGATATGAAAGTGCCATCTGTTCGGTATGTTGATGACATATATATATTTGTCAGGTCTTTCGATCATGCTGAACGGATAATTCGTGATATCACTCGTGAGCTTCGTGTATACGACTTGTATTTGAATGAATATAAATCATCGATTATGGCCGCATCGGCTTTGTTTACTGAGGAGCCAGATTTGGAAGCACTTTTTGAAGATGCTATCGATGAGGTGGAAAGTCAGTTTACCCATGACGAGATTAGCAGCGATTATGGATTTCAGACAGAATTTGATGATGAAGTTCCGGAAGTGACGGAAACGCCAGATAAGGAGCTTATTGCAACTCAGAGATTGTTCGATAGCGCCAATCAATATGAAGGTAGTGAAGAGAAAATCGAACGCTTTTGTCTCCCTCTTTTTGCTAAGGCAGAGTCTGACTATGCGATTGATCATGTGATAAGTAATCTCGTAATTCGCCCCTCCATGGCGCAACTATATGGCATGTACGCCTCGAAATTTTTGAAAGATGAAGTGGTTCTTAGAAACCACATTGAAAAATCAATTATCGAAGATGAACTATTTTTCGATTGGCAGAAAATGTGGCTTATTTCCTCTCTAATTGCGGGAGGTGTGGGGGGTGACAATTTAGTGCTTTGGTGTCTTGAATTGGTGGTGCAAAGTAAATGTCATGATGCGCTAAAAGCGGTGGCGGCAATATATGTGTGCCGGTTCGGTAACTTTATGAGACGGAAGTCGATATGTGGTGAGTACTCAAATTCTTCCCCTTATGTACAGTCGGCTATACTTTACGGGTCGCGATATTTTCCGTCTTCGGAAAGAAGGAATGCAGTTACTAACTGGGCTGGCCATGGATACATGCACGGACTGATAGCTCAAACATTGACCGGCCAATAAATATTATTTCGTTCATAATGCCTATAATCATAGAGGTGTTGGTTGTGCATATTTTGTTAATTGATCGGATTTTCTGAACAGGAGAGGAGGGGAGGGATCCGAATGCCCTCCCTATGTCATCATGTCGACGTCTCCTTTCAAGTTGTAGGTTCACATATATCTATTTAGCCATCAGTGTGCCGAATTTTATTATTATAGACTAGATAGGTGTCTGAAACTGGAATGAGATTTTTCGTGAAAATCCTCCAACTTCGATAATTCCAAGTTTGCCCAGAGCTTCACTGAAAGCCGGATGTTCCCGCACATCCTTATTGAAGTTCTCGGGTTTCATGCCAATTGCTTGTGCAACCTGCTTGAACCGCACCTTAGCGCCTGTCTGAACAATCTTTGCCATTTCCGACAGGTAAGCAATCGCCTTTGCGACATACCCGGTCAACTTCAACCCCTCAGGCCGCCACGGCTTGACCCTCGCACCTGGGAACGCCTTCGCCAGCGCCCCTTGGAAGTCATGGCGGCTGTTGCCGATAACGTAGGCACTGGTAGGGGGGCAACCATCACCCTCACAGCGACGCACAGAAGCCCGACATAGGGCCTGTAGGAGATGGTGCATCGTCTCCCCCATCTTTACCCGCGCTAGCGCCTCCGCGCTAACACAGGCGTCGGATGCCCGCTGATCGGCAACAGATCGCTTCAGAGCCTCATACTGTGCTGTGCCGTAGAACAGCGTCCCGGCAAGGATCACGTTCGGCCGATCCACGTAGGTGTTGGTTGCGATGTGGTTGCCCCACGTCAGGAAGGCTACATCCACATCGGCCCCTTGTAGGTGCTGGCGAATCAGTCGCTCGTAATCCCCGCCGGTAGGGTGAGGCTTGTGGACGATCACCAACCAAGGTTCCTGCGGCTTCGTCAGGACCATGCGGGCGACCTCCTTGCACAGTTCGTTACCATGCAGGGCGAAGGAGGATTTCCCGCCCCCCTTGTCCCATAGATGGACGGTGAGGTTGTCGTACCTCTTCACAGCCGATTGGAGCCTCACCAGCAGGCCACGGGCTTCCATGTCGTCATAGGTGGCCCGGACACGCCCCGACGCATCCAGGATGAGCATAGGCGCCATATCGGGCGGAAGGCTATCCCGGTAATCCACCAAGGCCCACCCATCCCTGTTGCCGCATCGGACGCTGACTGTTCGCCCTGACAGGTGCCATAGATCGGCCGCCGCATCCTTCGGCTTTGTGGGCGCCCTCCGCCCCATTGCCCGGATCACCTTCGGAAGCCCAATGCCGAACTCCGCCGCGAAGTCAGGAACGGTGTAGGCGCTGTTGTCGGGTAGCCCCTCGACCTCATTCACCATCGCCATGATCCGGGCGCGTAGGTCCGGGTTGATGGTGGACAGGGTTTCCAGCAGGCCGGCAATGGTGTTGGTGTTCAGTACCACGGCACGGGCAGGAAGGAACGACTCATCCCACACCCGAACCGCCCTTGGCTTGCCCTGGTAGAGGAAGGCGGAAGCATCGGACAACCGACGGCCCCGCATCCGCTCCAAACGCTGGTGGGTCGTTACCAGCACCTGCGCCTCTTGGGGAACCGGATGACCAAGGGCGTTCAGGGCGGGGTCGCTGGTCATGACGGCAACGGCGGCAGGCGGTAGAACCCCGAATGCGTTCATGCCCTGTACGAAGCTGCGGACCTCTTCCAGCCGACCAAGGCAGATCAGCACCCCAACACCGGCATGGGCGGGGGAGCGGACAAGGTTGCGGACAAAGGCATAGAGGGTTTGGGTCTTGCCTACCCCTGGGTCCAGGGATGACAGGTAGAGGGACGGACAGGCTGTGCCGTTTGCCATCGCCTCCATAGCCTTTACCTGATCGGACAGCGCATCCCACATCAAGGGGCTAGGGCTATGGCCCGCCGAAGTGAAATACTCCTTCAAACAATCAATCGTGATAGTGGAGAGCGAACCACATTCATGGTCCGTAGGGCACGGCAGTGCATTATCCACAGCCGTATTGGCTGGGAGAGCGATAGGTTCCATGGTTTTCCTGTTTGGGATTGTGATTGAAATTGGAGGGGAAGCTTCTCTTCTTCTTTAATAGAGGCGTCCCCCTTGTTTTGGCTTTAGCGCTTCAAGTAAAATTTTCCTGCCACTTCCAGTGCTTACCAAACACCTTTGATCCGAAGATCAGTCAGGATGCGAAGAAGGTCCTCTTTCGGTGTGTTGGAAAACTGTTCTTCCAATTCCCGGAAAATGGCTTCTCGTTCCTGAAAAGCCGAAGCCTGTGCCTTCAGGCATTCTTCAAACGTTCTGGCTTCCTTTTCGGCGTCGGTAAGGTCGTTGTTCGGGCGCAGCTTGTGTGCCTGCTTGACCATGGCTTCAGCCGTCATTCCGAACCGCTCGGCTGTCTGGGTCAGCTTGTCCGCAGCCACATCCCGTTCATGCTCCGCTCCCCGCTCGGCAAGAGCATGGATGCGCAGGACGTAATCCGCATCACGATGGGTGAACTCGGGGGCAGGGTCCTTGATACGCTTGGTTGCGAACGTCTGAAGGAAGGCGTCAATGCCGCCGTCAAAAGTGCGGAGGTCCGCATCTTTGGACAGCTTGGCGACACGCATATAGGCGGTGGCTTGGCGGTAGCTGAGGCGGCAGTGTGCCTGCACCCAATCCTTGAACGTCCCGTGCGGGCACAGGCCCTTGGCCTTCACCAATGCCTCACCGGCCCGCTTCGCCTCCAAGAGCATCCCCTTGGCGTGGTTGTGGGTCTGGGCGTGGGCATCGTTCACTTCGCGGGCCAGGAAAGGCAGGTCTGCGGTGATGGTCGGCAGCATGTTTTGATCCCTCAGAGTTGGAGTTTCTCCCTAAGCTGGACTTTGGCCAATTTCGCGATGCTGGGATCAGGCGTTGATCCAGAAGTCCGGGTCATTGGCGACGTAGTCGAGGGCTCTGTCGAGCGGCATGGTGGCGACGCCGAAGGGGCCTGACGCCCCCCAACTTTCGCCGTTCCACCAGAGCACCTTCACTTTGTCCCCGTCACCGGTGGGTCGAAACCTCGCGACGGGGGCACCGTTGTGCCCGCTGAGGAGCGTGTAACCGCGGGCGACCTTGCGTACGATCACGCCGCCGCCTCGGGTGCGATTGAAGCGCTCGATCCGCTCGAGCATGGCGTCCACGCTCATCGTGATCCTCCCGTTCCAGTCGGGTTTACCCAAGGGTTCCAACCAGCGGAGCCCTGTCATGTCTCCCGTTCCAGACAGCATTGAGCGCTGGATGGCGCCCTTTGCGGCGCTGTTCACTAGGCCGACCTGGCGCCATGTCCTGGTGCTGGTTGCCGGAGCGCTTCTCACCCCTGGGCGACGCACCGTGACGGCCGTGTTGAGCATCATGGGACAGCGCGAGACCGGCAGCTTCGCCAACTTCCACCGCGTTCTCAATCGGAACCGCTGGTCGAGCCTCGCTGTCGCCCGGCATCTGTTCACGCTCCTGATCGCCGCCTTCGTGCCGCAAGGCCCGGTGGTCATCGGCATCGACGAGACGATCGAGCGGCGCTGGGGTCCCAAGATCAAGGCGCGCGGCATCTATCGAGACCCAGTGCGCTCCAGCCATGGTCACTTCGTCAAGGCCAGCGGCCTGCGCTGGATGGTGGTCATGCTGCTGGTGCCGATCCCCTGGGCCGGACGGGTCTGGGCCCTGCCGTTTCTCAGCGCTTTGGCACCTTCGGAGCGGTTTGCCCAGGATACCCGACGTCGGCATAAGAAGCTTACCGATTGGGCACGGCAGCTTCTGCTCCAGGTCAGGCGCTGGGCGCCTGGTCGCCCGCTGATCGTCGTCGCCGACAGCAGCTACGCAGCCATCGAGTTGCTCAGTGATCTACGAGCCCACCTCACCGTCGTCACGCGCTTGCGCCTGGATGCCCGCTTGTTCGAACCGGCCCCGCCACGCATTCCGGGAACGAAGGGACGCCCTCGGGTGTCGGGCACCCGGTTGCCCTCGCTTGTCCAACGCCTGAAGGATACAGGCACATCCTGGTGCCGCGTTCGGGTGAACGGCTGGTATGGCGGTGGGGAACGCCAACTGGAGATCAGCACCGGCACGGCCATATGGTATCATCCCGGCAAACAGGTCCCGATCCGATGGGTGCTGGTGCGCGATGTGCAGGGCGCCTTCGAGCCGCAGGGCTTTCTGTGCACCGATCTCCAGGCCGATCCGCTCGATGTGCTACGCTGGTTCGTTCGGCGCTGGGCCGTCGAAGTGACTTTCGCCGAAGTTCGTCGACATCTGGGGGTTGAGACCCAACGGCAATGGTCGGACCAAGCTATCGCGCGCACCACTCCGGCCCTGCTCGGGCTGTTCTCGCTGGTCACGCTCTGGGCCAACGACATCTCCGCGGGGGCAGCGATCACACCGAGGGCCGCGCCGTGGTACCGTAAAGACGAGCCAACCTTCAGTGATGCCATCGCCGCCGTACGCCTCCAACTCTGGCGTGAAATGACTTTTCCAGTATCAGCCCATCACGCGGAGATCGCGAAACCCCCGGACCCTATCCTCAACCGACTGATCCAAGCCGTCTGCTTCCCGGCGTAAATGCGCAAAGTCCAGCTAAGGGTGGGTGAATTAATCGCTGCCAATGTTGCGATGACGAGAAGTTGTCAATTAGAAGTATGCAGGGAGCTTTTTGGCTACTAGATACGGTATGCTGGTCGCAAAATCGGACCTGACTAAGCCGACTTTGGGAAGCGGTGTCGGAGAGCGGCGCTTGGGCATCGGTCGGAGGGTAAGACGGCTGAGTAGGAAGGCACCAATATCAACCGCATCGACCTTTACCCCTCATTTGTGAAGCGGGATTTCCAGAGGGGCCGGGGGGCGTTGGTTCCATCTGGAGTCCCACGCATTCCCCGTGCTGATCCGTGCCCCACAGGCAGCGGCGGCAACGCCCGCTGAGTCGTTCGGGCTGGTGTTGGCTGCATCGGTAGCGGTCAGAGCAACCCGCAGCAGGGCGCCCATCTAAAGGCTTCCCAGGGGCACGGGGAGAGGCGCCAGTAACCGCAAAGAAAAAAGGCCCCCCGGTTTCCCAGGGAGCCTCTTGACTGGGTGCACCGGGCCGGTACACCCTCCGTTTCCGAAGTGATGAAAGGCCCAGTGTTTCCAAGGACCAAATCAAACCGAGTAGTACATCTTGTACTCGATCGGGTGCGGCATGGTCTCGAAGGCCATCATCTCTTCCGTGCGGAGGTCGATGTAGCCCTCGATCATGTCGGCCGAGAACACGTCGCCCTTCTTCAGGTACTCGTTGTCCTCGCGCAGCGCGGTGAGCGCCTCGCGCAGCGAGCCGCAAACCGTCGGAACCTTGGCCAGCTCGTCCGGCGGCAGGTCGTACAGGTTCTTGTCCATCGCGTCGCCGGGGTGGATCTTGTTCTGGATGCCGTCCAGGCCGGCCATCAGCATGGCGGCGAAGGCCAGGTACGGGTTGGCCGACGGATCCGGGAAGCGGACCTCGACGCGCTTGCCCTTCGGCGAGGCGACGTACGGGATGCGGCAGGACGCCGAACGGTTGCGGGCCGAGTAGGCCAGCAGGACCGGGGCCTCATAGCCCGGGACCAAGCGCTTGTAGCTGTTGGTCGACGGGTTGGTGAAGGCGTTCAGCGACTTGGCGTGCTTGATGATGCCGCCGATGTAGTACAGCGCCAGCTCCGACAGGTCGGCATACTGGTTGCCGGCGAACAGCGGCTGGCCGTCCTTCCAGATCGACTGGTGGCAGTGCATGCCCGAACCGTTGTCGCCGAACACCGGCTTCGGCATGAAGGTCGCCGACTTGCCGTAGGCGTGGGCGACGTTGTGCACCACGTACTTGTAGTACTGCATGTTGTCGCCGGTGCGGACCAGCGTGTCGAACTTGATGCCCAGCTCGTGCTGGGCGGCAGCCACCTCGTGGTGGTGCTTCTCGACCGGGACGCCCATCTCGGCCAGCACACTCAGCATCTCGGCGCGCAGGTCGTTGGCGCTGTCGATCGGCGCGACCGGGAAATAGCCGCCCTTGGTGCCCGGGCGGTGGCCCAGGTTGCCGTCCTCATAGTCCTTGCCCGACGAGTAGGAACCCTCGTCCGAGGCGAACTCGTAGGAAACCTTGTTCATGTCGACCGAGTACTTGACGTCGTCGAACACGAAGAACTCGGCTTCCGGGCCGAAGAAGACGGTGTCGCCGATGCCGGCCGACGCAGTGTACTTCTCGGCGGCCTTGGCGATGCCGCGCGGGCAGCGGGCGTAGGAGCCGCCGGTGCCCGGATCATAGACGTCGCAGAGGATGTTCAGCGTCGGCTGGGCGGCGAACGGATCCATCACGGCCGTCGTCGGATCCAGCTTCAGGATCATGTCCGACTCTTCGATGCCCTTCCAGCCGGCGATCGAGGAACCGTCGAACATGATGCCGTCCTCGAACACGTCCTCGTCGATGGTCGAGACGTGCTGGGCGGTGTGGTGCAGCTTGCCGCGCGGGTCGGTGAAGCGCAGGTCCACGTACTTGACGTCGTGTTCCTTGATCAGGTCGAAGACCTTGCTGATGTCGGACATGTCTCTTTTTCCACGCTTTAAGAGGGTTGGGTCCCGCTGCGTCAAACCGCGGACGGGGTCCGATGGAGACCCCGGTTGCGGAGGGCGGCGCTTGCGGCGGACGTTATCTCACGCCTTTCTTCCCCGCACAACGCGCCAACCCAAAAAGTCGCACGTCCGCCATAGGCGGCCATCGGCCGTTCGGCGGAGGGTGCGGCCGGGGCCGGCGGGAAGGGGAAGGGAAAACGGCGCATGTTGGCGGGTGCTGGTCGGTTGGAGGGGATCAGGGCCGCACGCGATCAGATCGCGTCGGCACCCTTCTCGCCGGTGCGGATGCGGACCACTTCCTCCACGGGCGTGACGAAGATCTTGCCGTCGCCGATGCGGCCGGTATGAGCGGCCTGCTGGATCGCCTCGATCGCCCGTTCCACCAGGGAATCTTCCATCACCACTTCGATCTTCACCTTCGGCAGGAAATCCACGACATATTCCGCGCCCCGGTAAAGCTCCGTGTGGCCCTTCTGGCGGCCGAAACCCTTGGCTTCGGTGACGGTGATCCCCTTGATCCCGACCTCGTGAAGGGCTTCCTTCACCTCGTCGAGTTTGAACGGCTTGATGATGGCTTCGATCTTCTTCATGGGTCTCTCGTGTACGAGGTGCCAACGCCGGCAGGCACCGTCCACGGCACTGCCGACAACGACGACGGTAAGCATGGAGCGTGCCACATTCGGCCGATCCGGTCCGGCGGCGCCGACGCTGGTCATAAGACGGTTGGATGCCGTCCGATGGGGCAGGGTACTGCCGAAGGATGCGGCGGAGTGAACAATATTTGTGCAAATGGCGCAAGCGATCCGCGCGTTCGCACCGCCGACGAGAGCCCAACGGGCACGGAATTGGGGGCGGAACGGCATCCTGGAACTTTTTTTGATGCCGTGAAAAAAGCCGCTTGACCGGGCGTCCGCTCTTGGAGCATAACGCGGCTCCCGACGGCGGCGACGCTGACGGCGGCGGTGGTAGCTCAGTTGGTAGAGCCCTCGGTTGTGGTCCGAGTGGTCGTGGGTTCGAGTCCCATCCATCGCCCCATTCCCTCTTCAAATCATGCGCAAAACCTGGTTTTTCGACGTCCGCACGGCTGGTCCGCCGTTTTGCGGGCGTTTATGCTTGTCCGCATCGTCCGATCCGGGTGAAGAGGTTGCCAACGGGTAGAGTGGGCGTGCATATGCTCGCCCTCGTGAAGGCCAGGGCCGGGGGAGTGGGGGATGGATGAGCTTCTGTCCGTCGCGGAGATGTATCGGGCCGACCAGCTGGCCATCGCCGCCGGAGTGCCCGGCCCGGCCCTGATGGAGGCCGCCGGCGCCGCGGTGGTCCGCGCGGTGTGCGAGCGCTGGGCGCCGCACCCGACCGCCGTGCTCTGCGGTCCCGGCAACAATGGCGGCGACGGTTTCGTCATCGCCCGCCTGCTGCTGGAGGCCGGCTGGCCGGTGCGGCTGGCGCTGCTCGGCACCCGGTCGGCGCTGAGCGGCGACGCCGCGGTCGCGGCCGAGCGCTGGCCCGGCCCGATCGAGGCCGCCGACCCCTACATCCTCAAGGGCAACCCGCTGGTCATCGACGCCCTGTTCGGCGCAGGGCTGTCGCGTCCGCTCGACGGCCTCGCCCGCGCCGTCGTCGAGGCGATGGAGGGGCGCACGGTGGTCGCGGTCGACGTGCCGAGCGGCCTGCACGGCGACAGCGGCCGCGTGCTCGGCGCCGCGCCCCAGGCGGCGCTGACCGTCACCTTCTTCCGCCGCAAGCCCGGCCATGTTCTGCTGCCCGGCCGCACCCTGTGCGGCGAGGTGGTGGTCGCCGACATCGGCATTCCGGACCGGGTGCTGGACGGCATCGCGCCGCAGACCGCGGTGAACGACCCGTCGCTGTGGCGCCACCGCTTTCCCTGGCCGGCGCTTGACGGCCACAAATATGCGCGCGGCCATGCGGTGGTGCTGGGCGGAGCGCGGATGACCGGTGCGGCGCGGCTGGCGTCGGTCGCGGCGCTGCGGGCCGGGGCCGGGCTGGTCACCGTCGCCTGTCCGGCCGATGCCTTTCCCATCTATGCGGCCGGCTGCCCAAGCGTGATCGTCGAGCCGCTGGAGGATGCCGGTGCCTTCGGCCGGCTGCTGCAGGATACGCGGAAGAATGCCGTGCTGCTCGGGCCGGGAGCCGGCCGCGGCGCCCACACCCGTGCCGCGGTTCTGGAGGCGCTGGAGGCCCACCGGGCCTGCGTGCTCGACGCCGACGCGCTGACCAGTTTCTCCGATTCGACGGAGGAATTGCTCGACCGGCTCGACAAGCGCTGCGTCCTCACCCCCCATGAAGGGGAGTTCGCCCGGCTGTTCGGCGATTCGGTCGGGATGGACGGCGACAAGCTGTCTCGGGTGCGTGCCGCCGCGGCGCGGTCGGGCGCCGTCGTCGTGCTGAAGGGGGCCGACAGCGTGGTCGCGGCACCCGACGGCCGCGCCGTGGTCAACGTCAACGCGCCGCCCGACCTGGCGACCGCCGGCACCGGCGATGTGCTGGCCGGCATCGTGCTGGGGCTGCTGGCGCAGGGGATGGACGGGTTCGAGGCTGCCTGCACCGCGGTCTGGCTGCATGGCGAGGCGGGGTGCATGCTCGGCCCCGGCATGATCTCCGACGATCTGGCCGGCGCTCTGCCGGGCGTGCTGAGGGCGTTGAAGGCGCAGGGGTAGGTCGGGGCGGGGTACTTCCGACGGCTGCGTTCGCGCGCCCACTTGCAGCGCAGCCGCGGCGGGGCCAGACTCAGGGGTATGAGCGACGCACCCGACACCACCGCCACTCATCCTTCTGCCGGCCCGAACCCCGCGCCGCCGGATGCCGTGCCGCCGGCCCAGCCCGGATTCCTCGACCGTGCGCTGGACAATCTGCGCACCCGCTGGCGCGAGGTCGCCGCCTCGGCCCGCGGCGCCGTCGGCGCCCCGCCGCGCACCCACCTGCCAAAGGAGGATGCCGAGCGGCTGAAGGAGCAGATCGAGGCCTGCCTCGAATCGCGCGGCGGCGAGGTCTCTGCCCGCGCCCGCGCCGCGCAGCTGGGTCGTACCTATCTGGCGCTCGATCCCCAGGGCCGGCGCAATTTCCTGCTGATGCTGGCGCGCGACTTCGACGTCGATCGCGACGCGGTGACGGAGGCGATGGCGACCTTCCAGGCGGCGGCCGACCCGGTGGCCCGCGGCCATGCCGAACGGGCGCTGCGCCGCGCGCTGGAGCCGCCGCGCCTCCGGCTGCTGACCCAGTTCAACGCTTTGCCGGAAGGGGTGAAGTTCCTGGTCGACCTGCGGGCCGAGCTGATGAGGATGGCGCGCGGCGAACCGCTGCTGCAGGCGCTGGAAGACGATCTGAAGAACCTGCTGCGCGCCTGGTTCGACGTCGGTTTCCTGGAGATGCACCGCATCACCTGGGACAGCCCGGCGTCGCTGCTGGAGAAGCTGATCAAGTACGAGGCGGTGCACGAGATCAGCGGCTGGCAGGATTTGAAGGACCGGCTCGATTCGGATCGTCGCTGCTTCGCCTTCTTCCATCCGCGCATGCCGCACGAGCCGCTGATCTTCGTCGAGGTGGCGCTGGTCCAGGGCATGTCGGACAACGTCCAGGCGCTGCTCGATCCGTCCGCCCCGGTCTGCGACCCGAAGAGCGCGGACAGCGCCATCTTCTATTCGATCTCCAACGCCCAGGTCGGGCTGGCCGGCATCAGCTTCGGCAATTTCCTGATCAAGCGCGTGGTCGATGGGCTGGCTGCCGAGTTTCCCAACATCAAGTGCCATGCCACCCTGTCGCCGATCCCGGGGTTCCGCCGGTGGTTCGATGCCGCGCTCGACCGTGACGGCGACGCGGTGCTGACCAACGCGGAGGCCGAGCGCATCGCCGAACGGCTGACCGAGTTGGAGCAGGTCGACGACGGTACGGAGGCGCCGGTGGAAGATGGGGATGAGGTCGGGATCGACGGGACGCCGCTGCTTGCGCGCGTGCTGGCCCGTCCGGGATGGGCCGGGGACGAGGAGTTGCAGAGGCACCTGCGCGGCCCGCTGATGCGGATGTGCGTCCATTACCTGACGGCGGTCCAGGAGGCGAGGGGCGGCGGCCGCGCCCGGGCGCTGGATCCGGTGGCGCATTTCCACCTGACCAACGGCGCCCGGATGGAGCGGCTCAACTGGCTGGCCGACCGGTCGCCCAAGGGGCTGGCCCAGTCGCTTGGCCTGATGATCAACTACCGGTACCGGCTGGGCGAGATCGACGCCAACCACGAGGCCTACACCGGCGAGGGGCGCATCATCGCCTCCTCCTCCGTGCGGTCGCTGGGCAAGGCCGGCGGCTGAGGGAATCGGCGGCGCGGGGCGATGAGGCAGGACAGGCCATTTTGCCTGTTTGCTTCCCGCGGGCTGTGCTATAGACCGGACTTCGCCGGCGGTCCGGCGGGTGTCACGGCACCCGTCGCGGCTGCCTTTTGCCATGAACGCGGGCGTGGCGGAATTGGTAGACGCGCTGGATTTAGGTTCCAGTGACTTCGGTCGTATGGGTTCAAGTCCCTTCGCCCGCACCATGGCAACACCTTGGACCGCATGAACAACACGGATTCGGGCCGCCCGGACGGGCGCCGCCGGGCCGGACCAACGAGATAGGCTTTCGTTCCGATGAACATCACCGAGACCAGCACCGACGGCCTCAAGCGCGAATTTCAGGTCGTCATTTCCGCCAAGGACATCGAAGAGAAGGTGAACGGCAAGCTGGAAGAGCTGCGCCGTACGGTGCAGCTGCCGGGCTTCCGTCCGGGCAAGGTGCCGGTCACCGTGATCAAGCAGCGCTATTTCGGCGGCGTGCTGTCCGAGGTGCTGGAGGACGCCATCTCCGACAGCTCGCGCCAGGTGCTGAGCGAGCGCGGCCTGCGCGTCGCGCTCCAGCCGAAGATCGAGGTCGAGAAGTACGAGGAGAACGGCGACCTCTCCTACAAGATGGCCGTCGAGCTGCTGCCGGACGTCGAGCCGGGCGACTTCTCGGGCATCGAGCTGGAGAAGCCGGTCGCCGAGGTCACCGACGAGTCGGTCGAGGAGGCGCTGGCCCGTCTGGCGTCGGCCCAGTCGACCCAGGCTCCGGTCACCGACGACCGCGCCGCCGAGATGGGCGACATCGCGGTCATCGACTTCGCGGGCACCGTCGACGGCGAGGCCCTGCCGGGCATGGACGGCAAGGACTACCCGCTGGAGCTGGGCGCCGGCCGCTTCGTGCCGGGCTTCGAGGAGCAGGTGGTCGGCGCCAAGGCCGGTGAGCACCGCACCGTCACCGTCACCTTCCCGGAAGACTACCCGCACGAGCGCCTGAAGGGTGCGGCGACCGTCTTCGAGGTCGACGTGAAGGAGCTGCGCAAGAACGTCCCGGCCGAGGTCAATGACGAACTCGCCAAGGAGTTCGGCATGGAGAGCCTGGAGAAGATGCGCGAAGCCATCCGCGACCGCATCAAGGGCGAGTATGCCGGCCTGTCGCGCCTGCGCGTGAAGCGCCAGCTGCTCGACAAGCTGGCCGAGGCCCACTCGTTCGAGGTGCCGGCCGGCATGGTCGACATCGAGTTCGAGGGCATCTGGGCCCGCCTGCAGGAAGAGCTGAAGAACGGCACCGCCGGCGAGGATGCCGACAAGTCCGAGGGCGAGCTGAAGGCCGAGTACCGCTCGATCGCCGAGCGCCGTGTCCGCCTGGGGCTGCTGCTGTCGGAAGTCGGCCGTCGCAACAACATCCAGGTCACCCAGGACGAGGTGAACCGCGCCCTGATCAACGAGGCCCGCCGCTTCCCCGGCCAGGAGCGTCAGGTGTTCGAGTTCTTCAAGCAGAACCAGCAGGCGCTGGAAAACCTGCGCGCCCCGATCTTCGAGGACAAGGTGGTCGATCATATCCTGGATCAGGCCAAGGTCACCGAGAAGACCGTCAGCGTCGAAGAGCTGAGCAAGGACGAGGACGAGACCGGCGGCGAGGCCGCCGCGGCCTAAACTCCCAAAAGGAGTGGGGGCGGGCTACCATCCGCCCCCATAGGTTCCTATATGTGGTTCCGTACCGGCAACGATCACCGGTTCAGCCAACTGCGGGGGCAGGGAAGAACACATGTACGACTTCGAGCCGAAGATGAATGCTCTGGTCCCGATGGTCATCGAACAGACCAACCGGGGCGAGCGCGCGTACGACATCTATTCGCGCCTGCTGAAGGAACGGATCATCTTCCTGATCGGCGGAGTGAACGACGCCGTCGCCAGCCTGATCTGCTCGCAGCTGCTGTTCCTTGAGTCGGAGAACCCGAACAAGGACATCGCTCTCTACATCAATTCGCCGGGCGGCTACGTGTCCGCCGGCCTCGCCATCTACGACACCATGCAATACATCCGTCCGCAGGTGTCGACGGTGTGCATGGGGCAGGCGGCGTCGATGGGATCGCTGCTGCTGACCGCCGGCGCGCCGGGCAAGCGCTTCTCGCTGCCGAACAGCCGCATCATGATCCACCAGCCGTCGGGCGGCGCCCAGGGCCAGGCCTCGGACATCGAGATCCAGGCGCAGGAGATCCTGAAGCTGCGCTCGCGCCTGAACGACATCTACGTCAAGCATACCGGGCAGGATCTCGACACCATCGAGACCGCCATGGAACGCGACAAGTTCATGTCGCCGGAAGAGGCGAAGGCCTTCGGTCTGATCGACGAAGTGGTCGAGAAGCGCCCGGGCGTGGACCACCATTCCTGAGCCCTTCCAACAAAGGGTTGATCGGGTCGTGACGCTGTTGTTGAATGGCAGTGACACGATCCGGTCATCAGGGCGAAAGCTGGTGTGCGGATCGTGATGCGTCGCAAAACCGGCGCATGACCTTGTCGCGGGCGTCGTCCGCGATAACCTGAGTAGGACCGGCGTCGGGGGGCGCCGCGAACGGGCATGGTCCTCAAGGATCACGCCTCCCGCGAGATGACGGAGTACCGATGAGCAAGTCCAGCAGCGGCGATTCGAAGAATACGCTCTACTGCTCCTTTTGCGGCAAGAGCCAGCACGAGGTCCGCAAGCTGATTGCCGGTCCGACGGTGTTCATCTGCGATGAATGCGTCGAGCTGTGCATGGATATCATTCGCGAGGAGAACAAGACGACCCTCGTGAAGTCCCGCGACGGGGTCCCGACTCCGCGCGACATTCATGCGGTACTCGACGATTACGTGATCGGACAGTCCTACGCCAAGCGCGTGCTGTCGGTGGCGGTCCACAATCATTACAAGCGCCTCGCCCATGGGACGAAGCACAACGACGTCGAGCTGGCGAAGTCGAACATCCTGCTGATCGGCCCGACCGGCTGCGGCAAGACGCTGCTGGCCCAGACGCTGGCCCGCATCATCGACGTTCCCTTCACCATGGCCGACGCGACGACGCTGACCGAGGCCGGTTATGTCGGTGAGGATGTCGAGAACATCATCCTCAAGCTGCTGCAGGCCGCCGACTACAATGTCGAGCGGGCTCAGCGCGGCATCGTCTACATCGACGAGGTCGACAAGATCAGCCGCAAGTCCGACAACCCGTCGATCACCCGCGACGTGTCGGGAGAGGGCGTGCAGCAGGCGCTGCTGAAGATCATGGAAGGCACCGTCGCCTCCGTGCCGCCGCAGGGCGGGCGTAAGCATCCGCAGCAAGAATTCCTCCAGGTCGACACCAGCAACATCCTGTTCATCTGCGGCGGCGCCTTCGCCGGGCTGGACAAGATAATCGCCCAGCGCGGCAAGGGCACCAGCATCGGCTTCGGCGCCGATGTGCGGTCGGCCGACGAGCGCGCCACCGGCGAGATCCTGCATGAGGTCGAGCCAGAGGATCTGCTGAAGTTCGGCCTGATCCCAGAATTCATCGGCCGTCTGCCGGTGCTGGCCACCCTGTCCGACCTGGACGAAGGCGCGCTGGTCGAGATCCTGAGCAAGCCGAAGAACGCCCTGGTCAAGCAGTACCAACGCCTGTTCGAAATGGAGGACGTCCATCTGGAGTTCTCCGAGGACGCGATGAGGGCCATCGCCCATAAGGCGATCGCCCGCAAGACCGGTGCGCGCGGCCTGCGTTCGATCATGGAAGCCATCCTGCTCGACCCGATGTTCGACCTGCCGGGCCTGACCGGCATCGAAACCATCCTGGTCAACAAGGAAGTGGTGGAAGGGCGGGCCAAGCCGCTCTACGTCCATGCCGAGCGGCGCAGCGAGGCGCCCGGGGCATAAACCGGCTTACAACGGTCCGGATACAACGGAAAGGGGCGCTTAAGCGCCCCTTTTTTTGTTCAGGAAAATAGAAGTGCTTGGAGAAATAATTCAAGAATCCGAAGGCCTTTGCGGCGCTCAACTGCGCCGAAGGTGTTTCACTAAGCGGCAAATTTAAGAAATCTAAAGATTGATGCTGATATGATCAGTGAGTGATTGGACTCGCTGGACCAGCCGCCTTGTTTCTTTGGCTCGTCTTCTGTCGCTTCCGACTATTCGCGTAAAAATGTTTCGGTGGGCGGGCAATGAAAATACGAAATTTCCTTTATGTCTGTCTGGCTTGCGTCGGCGTGGTCGCCGCGGTCCCCGCCACATGGCTGGCGGTCCAGGAAACCGCATCGGCCGGCCGGGCTTCCAGCGCACGGAGCATCGTGGATGCGCTGGGTGCGGCCACCGCACTGAACGAAGCCCTGGCGCTGGAACGCGGAGTCGTCAACCTGCCGCTGACGGCCGGCACGGTCATCGAGACCGCGGGCCGCGAATCCCTGGCGAAGGCGCGGGCGCAGTCGGACCGGGCGCTTGGCAGTTATGTCGCTGCGGCGCGGGCGCTCGGCGACCCGAAGGCCGACGGTGAGGTCGGCGGGCTGGCGGGCAGCCTGTCCGATGTCCGCAGCCAGGCCGACGGCTGGTTGGCCAAGGATCGGGCCGGCCGGCCGGCGGATGCATCGGCGCAGTTCTTCGCCGGCATGGTCAAGGTGACCGGGCAGGTCGGCGTGACGGTGAACCGTCTCGGTCACCGGCTAAACGAGCTCGACGCGGCGGTCGGCGACCGGGCCGACATCGCGATTCGTGCGGCCGGCCTGCGCGAGCAGGGCGGCCAGCAGTCCGTCCTGTATCTTCGCGCCCTGGGTACCGGAAAGCCGATGACCCCGGAGGCGGAGGCCGAGGCCATGACGCTGGAGGGGCGTATCATGGCGACTTGGACATCCGTCGAGGACGATATCGTCGGCGGCGGGATGGAGCCGGCGCTCCGCACCGCCCTGGAAGGCGCGCGCAAGGGCTATATCCAAGGCTTCGGCGCCTACAAGGCCCGTGTTCTGGCCGCCTCGCGTGCGGGCAAGCCCTATGACCTGGACGGCACGGAATGGCGGCGGTCGGCCTCTCCATTGCTGCAGGATCTGCTACTCGTCCGTGACGCCGGTATCGCGGTCGCGCGGGACCTGGCGGACGCCCATCACGCCGCGGCCCTGCGGCACCTGATGCTGGCGATCGGGGTGATCGCCGTCGGATTCGCCGCCCTGCTCGTTGTCGCGGTCGCCATCACCCGGCGGGCATCCCGGCCCGTGGTCGAACTGGCCGGGGTCGTCGGGGCGATTGCCGGCGGGCGGCGCGATGTCGCCGTGCCGCACCGGCAACGGGCCGACGAGATCGGCGAGATGGCCACGGCGATCGACGTGCTGCAGTCCCGGGCCCGCGAGGCCGACGCCGCCGAGTCCCGGCGCCGGTCCGACCAGGAGGAGCGGGACAGCCACCGCCGCGAGATGGAGCAGGCGACGCAGGACTTCGTGGCACAGCTGGAATCGGTGGTCGGTCACCTGTCCACCACCGCGGAATCGGTGCGCGGCAACTCCGAACGGCTGTCGGCGGCTGCGGAAAGCGCCTCATCGCTGTCGTCGTCGGTGGCCTCGGCGTCGGAACTGGCCAACGGCAACATCCAGACGGTGGCGGCGGCAGCCGAACAGCTGCAATCCTCCATCGGCGAGATCAGCCGGCGAATCGACGATGCTTCGCGCATCGCCCAGGACGCGGTGCGCGAAGCCGGCAGCACCGCTGGAATCGTCGCGACGCTGGCCGACCGGGCGGCCGGGATCGGTTCGGTGGTCGATATGATCAGCTCGATCGCGTCGCAGACCAACCTGCTGGCCCTCAACGCCACCATCGAGGCGGCACGGGCCGGCGAAGCCGGCAAGGGCTTTGCCGTGGTCGCCAACGAGGTGAAGAATCTCGCCGGCCAGACGGCGAAGGCGACCGACGACATCCAGCTCCGCGTCGGCGAAATCCGCGACGTCAGTGGCAGCGCGGTCACCGCCATCGGCGCGATCAGCCGCACCGTCACCGCGATCAGCGAGGCTGCGTCCGCCGTCGCCGCGGCGGTGGAGGAACAGAACGCCGCCACCCGTGAGATCGCCCGCAACATCCAGGCGGCCGCCCAGGGCACGGTCGAGGTGTCCGGCAGCATCGGGCAGGTCGCATCCACCGCGGAAAGCACGCGCGCCGCGTCGGGTGAACTGCTGACGGCATCCCGCGGCTTGACGCAGGAGGCCGGAACCCTGCGTACGACCGTCGATGGCTATGTAAGCCGCCTCAAAAGCGCCTGATCCGACGAAAACGGGGAGGGAAGCGGTGGTTTGCCGTCGCGTTGCGGCTTGGAAACCGCTCCTGGGGCGCCTCACCCCCCTTGAAGGGGGCTGGAGCGTGTGCCACGTTAGTCGGGTGCCGTAGGCAATTCCCGCGCTTATCCCGAGGCGGGTGGCCGTGTCAGGCCCATTCCGGGCTGGCGGCGATCCATTCATTGAGGCCCTGCCGATGATCGAACTCTCCCGTGGTGCCCTCTACCCGGTCCTGCCGCTGCGCGACATCGTGGTCTTCCCCCACATGATCGTGCCGCTGTTCGTCGGGCGCGAGAAGTCCGTGCGCGCGCTGGAAGACGTGATGAAGGATGACAAGCAGATCCTGCTGGTCACCCAGAAGAACGCCGCGCAGGACGATCCGACTCCGGCCGACATCTACAGCGTCGGCACCGTCGGCACCGTGTTGCAGTTGCTGAAGCTGCCGGACGGGACCGTCAAGGTGCTGGTGGAAGGCGGCCAGCGTGCTGCCATCACCAAGTTCGCCGACAATGAGGAGTTCTTCCAGGCCCAGGCCGAACTGGTCGAGGAGAAGACCGGCGAGAACCAGGAGCTGGAGGCGCTGAGCCGCGCCGTGGTCTCGCAGTTCGAACAGTACATCAAGCTGAACAAGAAGATTCCGCCCGAGGTTCTGGTCTCGATCAACCAGATCGAGGAATCGGGCAAGCTGGCCGACACCGTCGCCTCGCATCTGGCGCTGAAGATTCCGGAAAAGCAGCAGCTGCTGGAATGCGCCACCGTTTCGGAGCGGCTGGAACGCGTCTATGCCTTCATGGAAGGCGAGATCGGCGTGCTGCAGGTGGAAAAGCGCATCCGCAACCGCGTCAAGCGGCAGATGGAGAAGACTCAGCGCGAATACTATCTGAACGAGCAACTGAAGGCGATCCAGAAGGAGCTCGGCGAGACCGAGGACGGCCGCGACGAATCGGCTGAGCTGGAAGAAAAGATCAACAAGACCCGCTTTTCCAAGGAAGCCCGCGAGAAGGCGCTGGCCGAGCTGAAGAAGCTCCGGTCGATGAGCCCGATGTCGGCTGAAGCGACCGTGGTGCGTAACTACCTGGATTGGATGCTGTCCATTCCGTGGAAGAAGCGCACCAAGGTGAAGCGTGACCTGAAGCTGGCCCAGAAGGTCTTGGACGCCGACCATTACGGTCTGGAGAAGGTCAAGGAGCGTATCCTCGAGTATCTTGCCGTCCAGAACCGGATGAACAAGGTCAAGGGCCCGATCCTCTGTCTCGTCGGCCCGCCCGGCGTCGGCAAGACCTCGCTCGGCAAGTCGATCGCCAAGTCGACGGGACGCAACTTCGTCCGCATGTCGCTGGGCGGCGTCCGTGACGAGGCGGAGGTGCGCGGCCACCGCCGCACCTACATCGGCTCGATGCCCGGCAAGGTCATCCAGGGCATGAAGAAGGCCAAATCCTCCAACCCGCTCTTCCTGCTGGACGAAATCGACAAGCTCGGCGCCGATTGGCGCGGCGATCCGTCGTCCGCCCTGCTGGAGGTTCTGGATCCGGAGCAGAACGGCACCTTCAATGATCATTACCTCGAGGTCGACTATGACCTGTCCGACGTGATGTTCGTCTGCACCGCCAACACGATGCGCATGCCGCAGCCGTTGCTGGACCGCATGGAGATCATCCGCGTCGCCGGTTACACCGAGGACGAGAAGGTCGAGATCTCCAAGCGCCACCTGATCGAGAAGCAGATCGAGGCGAATGGCCTGAAGAAGGGCGAGTTCACCATTTCCGACGACGCGCTGCGCGATCTCGTCCGCTACTACACGCGGGAAGCCGGCGTCCGCTCGCTGGAACGCGAGATCGCGAACCTGTGCCGCAAGGCCGTCAAGGAAATCCTGCTGAAGAGCACCAGCGGTGCCAAGGTTGCGGTCACCCGCCGGAACCTCGACAAATATGCCGGCGTCCGCCGCTTCCATTATGGCGAGGCGGAACTGGAGGATCTGGTCGGCGTGACCACCGGTTTGGCCTGGACGGAAGTCGGCGGCGAACTGCTGTCGATCGAGGCGGTGGGCCTGCCCGGCAAGGGCCGCGTCACCACCACCGGCAAGCTGGGCGATGTGATGAAGGAATCGGTCCAGGCGGCCGAGAGCTACGTCAAGTCGCGCGCCGTCGCCTTCGGCATCAAGCCGACGCTGTTCGAAAAGAAGGACATCCACGTCCATGTTCCCGAAGGCGCCACGCCGAAGGACGGCCCGTCGGCCGGTGTCGCCATGGCCACTTCCATCGTCTCGGTGCTGACCGGCATTCCGGTTCGCAAGGACGTGGCGATGACCGGCGAGATCACGCTGCGCGGCCGGGTGCTGCCGATCGGCGGCCTGAAGGAGAAGCTGCTGGCCGCACTGCGCGGCGGCATCAAGCGGGTGCTGATCCCGAAGGACAACGAGAAGGACCTTGCCGACATCCCGGACAACGTGAAGCGCGGGCTGGACATCATGCCCGTCGCGACGGTGGACGAGGTGCTGCGCAACGCGCTTGTCCGTCCGCTGGAGCCAATCGAATGGACGGAGCAGGAGGTCGATCCGGCCGCTGCCAAGGTCCAGGAGAAGGCGGCCGACGGTGAGGGCCTGCGTCACTGATCCGGGGGCGGTCGGTCCCGGCCGGGCCGGGGCCGCTGCCGGACATGCGGCTCTCTGGATGAAACGAGCTTTGCCGCCCGTCGGGAATTGACGGGCGGCATACGCCGTGCTTATCCTTTGCTTTCAAAAAGTCGTGGACAAAAAGTCCTGGGGCGACTTTTGTCTTTCAGTATTTGCTGAATTCGGAAGGGGGATTGCGTGAACAAGAACGATCTCGTGGCGCATGTTGCCGAAGCGTCCGGTTTGTCCAAGACCGACGCCACGAAGGCCGTCGATGCGGTGTTCGACAGCATCGCCGAATCGCTGAAGAATGGCGATGAGGTCCGTCTGGTGGGCTTCGGCACCTTTGCGGTGGCCGAGCGTCCTGCGACCGAGGGTCGCAACCCGCGTACCGGCGAGAAGATCGACATTCCGGCTTCCAAGCAGCCGAAGTTCAAGGCGGGCAAGACTCTCAAGGACGCCCTGAACTGAGCTTGAAGTCTATCGCCCCTTCGGGGCATAGTGCCGCCGGCCGGGGACCAACCCGGCCGGCTGTCGTTTGACGGCGACGCAATCTTCCGGGCGATTAGCTCAGCGGTAGAGCGCCTCGTTTACACCGAGGATGTCGGGGGTTCGATCCCCTCATCGCCCACCAATCTTTTCAATGACTTAGCGGTAGCGTCACAGCCCGCGAGAGTGCGTTGAACCGAGTTTCAGCTTCGTGCGCTTAGTATGGAACGCATGAAGCATTAGGCTTTTGCTTGGCGATCGGATTCACGCTTCCAGTCGTTTCCGAGTTTACGCGATCTGATGTTGTATGTGGCATGGCCATATACACATGCGTTTCATTGCGGCCCTCATATGGGACGATTCGTCAGAGCGCGCCAATGCGTCAGGCTGACCTGACAAGTGACAACCTCGGCGCGCACCAAAGTTTCCACCATATTGACGGACGCTATCGGTCAATCCGCCATTTGTGGCGGATGCGACAGCCTGTCGCGCCCTCCCCCGTTCAAGGGAGTGAACAACTTCACAGACCCATCCCGATGGCCTGCATACGACCATATGTGTCAAGTGCAGGAGAAATGTCGATGATCTGCCGGAACCTGAAGGTCAATGGACGTCGCACCAGCGTGCGGATGGAACAGAGCTATTGGGATGCGCTGGAGGATGTCGCGCGGAGGCGCGGGGTTTCGGTCGTTGCGTTGGTGGCGGAGGTCGACCTGGCGCGCGGGGGCGGCTCCCTGACCGATGGGTTGCGCTTGACTGCGCTGAGCTATTTTCGCGGTCTGGTCAACCAGCTTGACCAGTACGGCCTGCTACGCGCAGTGGTCGAGGAGAGCAAGCCGCGTCTGAAATTCCGCGGCTCGAAGCGACGGAGCAGCGATCAAGCTCCGCGTGTCATGCCGGAACATGCGACCTTGCAGTAGCCGGTCAGAAGCCGAATTTGCAGCTTCGTCTGGCGATCGGATTCACGCTTCAAATCGGTGCCGATTTTACGCGATCCGATCCAACTGCCGTCGGTTCCTCGCAAACTTCGTGTCTTCCCCTTAAAGCGGCCACGAGAGTGGCCATTGCTGCCGGGCAGGCCGGGACTCCGCAATCGCGGGGCGTTCCCAACTCTGCCCCAGATCCTGGATGAATGGCGGCCTTCGTCGACCGATGCGGCCCGCTGATCGACCGGACAACAAGATCGTAAGGAATACGACCGTGGGAACCGCGACCAAGGGCGCCTTATGGACGTTGGCATCCGCCTTCAACTTCATGGCGGCCAACCTCCTCATCAAGCATCTCTCCACGAAATTGCCCGCCCTGGAGATGGCCCTGTTCCGGTCGGCCGGCGGGATCATCCTGGCTGTGGTGGCATGGCGGGCCTTCCTGCATCTGCGCCAACTCCAGGATCCCAGGGGACATCTGGTCCGGGCCGCGGTGGGTGCGGTGTCGCTGATGGCCCTGGTCCATGCCTACAGTTCGCCAGCCCTCCCGGTCGCCCTGGTGACGGCCTTCATGTACACGCGCGTCCTGCTGGTCATCCCGATGCAGCGCGTGTTCCTGGGCGAGGGTGCGGACAGCCGGGTGTGGGTGGCCGCCGGCATCGGCATCGCCGGCGCCCTGGTGGCGCTCTGGCCCCGCCTGATGTCGATCGGCACCCCGCATTGGGATTGGTCTGTCGCCTCTCTGGTGATCGCGGCCTTCGCCGGGGCCGGCAGTCAGATCGCCATGCGCCGCCTCGCCAGGACGAACCCCGCCTCCGTCGTGGTAGCGGTTTCCGCGATCCTGGTCAGCGCCATCGTCGCGGTGCCGGCCTCCACCGTGATCGTGGAGCCGCCGGTTGGCGATCTGCCCTGGCTGGTTGGGATCGGCCTGCTGTCGGCCTGTGCGCAATGGTCGACTGTCCGCGGCTACAAGCACGCCAGCCCGGCCGTGCTCATGCCCGTCACCCTGATCGATGTGCCGGTGGCGCTGGCGGCCGGCTATCTGTTGTTCGGCGAGGTGCCGGGCCTCAACGCGGCGGTTGGTGCGGCCATCATCATCGCGGCAGCAGTCTATGTCACTTCGACGACGGACAGGCGCCCGAGTCGCGTCCGAGTCGCCGCTTAAAAAAGTTACGCTTCTAAGCGACTGCGCGCGGCTTAGTGTATTGAGCAAGATTGTTATCGGCTGCGACCGCACTGATATACCCGAGTATGACTTCCGCATGGAACGTGTATCGATTGTAGGTCCTGACCCATTTGGGTGATGATAGGGCGAAAATAGATGGATATGATGGCGAAATAGCTCTCATATGGGCGCCATCATGCTCGCAATGGATTTGTCATCTGACACGCCACCCTCTTTGGCAGAAATGGCTGCACTGGCAGTCCGCATAGGCTCTAGCGCGGCCGTGTTCGATGACAGCGATAGATTGAGCTTTGCAAGCGACCATATGCGGCGCGTGTATAGCTTCGTCGATTTCAGCCGGCAACAGACATTCGACGACCTGCTTCTCACCTCGTTGAAGCACGAGGTGGCGGCTGGCGCCATTCTGCAAGAGTCTCCGTCTGATAAGCTCGCACGGACAAAGATGCGGCGTCGGGTTGAACGAATGGAATTCATCCGGACTTTTCCAATTCCGCAGATGTGCTTGCATTGGATGCACCACAGTGGGTGGAGCATTCAGATCAGGGCAGAGCCAAAGCACATTGGACTTAGCAGCTTCTTCGATGATGAGATCCCTGCATTCGGCCTGCTCGAAGCTCTTCGTCGACGGGAGGAAATGGCCCAGCGTGCTGCGGTACTCGACAGCATCGACTTGGCGATTGCGGTCCTAGGACCTGAGGGGCGCGTCCGATATAAGAACGCAGCATTCTCAGTGCTGTTGTCTCATGGCGACGGTTTCGTGATCGACGACGGCGGGCGTCTGCGAGCAGACGATTGTGTCGATGCACAGCACTTGAGCAAGGCCGTTGCCTCGGCCGCACTCGGTTGGCCAGGCCGCCGAAGCGTCACAATGTGCGTCCGTCGCGGGCGCGGCGACCCGCACATTCTGTCGATATCCCAAGGAGTGGGCGCGCTGGCTGGTGCCGCCGTCCTCGTGGTGGCTCCCGTCGCGTTGGAGCCCGAAGCCCTGGCCGATGTGCTGTATAGGGACTTCGGGCTGACCGAGGCCCAGTCCGAGGCCGCCGCCCTGGTGGCGTCCGGCCTTTCGCCGGAAGATGCCGCAAAAAAGCTCGATAAATCGAAAGAGACGATTCGAACCCAACTCAAGGGCGGCATGGGTCGCCTCGACAGTATCATTGGCGGGAGCACCCAGACGCGGCTTTCACGTTTTGCCGCGTTGCTTTCGTCCATTGCCGGGGCCGCCCGGAATTGCGGCAAACGATAGGAGGTGAGTTTTGAGCATTGCGGAAAAGATGGCAGCGACGACCGTGCTGGACCTCGAAGTGCTGGTGTCCGATCTGATTGAGCGAGGCGTGGACGAAGAGCGCGCCCGACGCTCGGTCGCCCAGTATCGGGAGTTCTTCGCAGCCTGCGCGGCCTATCCGGAGAAGCCCCTGGTGCCCACGCATCTGTGCGATCTGGCATGGCACGCGCACATGCTGCGTCCGGCCAAATATGCGCGCGACTGCATCGCCGTCGCCGGGCACATCATGGACCATGACCCCGGAGTCTACCGTACGGGACCGTTTCAGGATGCCTACGACCTGACGCGCGCGCTTGTGCCATACGGGCATCAGATGCCTGTCGACGCCTATGCCGCCAACGACGAGATGGCGGGGGCCGAGTGCTACCGCGCTCCCAGCCAACCTTGGGACCCGGAGGATCCGCTAACGGCCAAAGCCGCGTAAGCCTGCGCACGGCATGCGCCCGCCTGTTGGCCCAGGCGGGCGCCGCCGTCCGATCGGGCAACCTCTGACCGAATCGAACCGATCACGCATCGCCTTGGAGCCATGATGATCAACCACCAGCATACCGCTGTAGTCGGCGGGAGCAAGGGCAAGCGTATGCCCGACGCACAATTACCGTATATCGATCATTTGTCCGTCGATCAGCTTCGGCAGCGGGCGGCTGATGATCGTACCGACGCGCTGGAAATGATCGACCGCGCCTCGGCCGGCCGCATCTCCATGCTGTTGGAGGACGCCGAGCGGTGCGAGACGCGAGCGACCCTGCTTGAACAACGCTGCGGCGACTCCATCGCCGCCGGCCACGACGGCCTGACCATCGAAAACGCCATCGAGCAGCTGGTGCGGGCGGCGCGCGGGCGGGTGGTCGGCGAGCAGCCCGGCCGTCCGGCGTCGCCCATCACAGGCATTCAGGCCGACATCCTGCACGATGCCGACCACGGCGCCGCCTTTGCCTTCGTGGCCCACTGCGCCGACTCCACGCGGTGCCGCCTGCAGTCCGCACCCCAGCCGACGCTGGAGGCCGCCTATGTCGCCGCCGTCCGGTCCCTGACGTCCATGGCGGTGAGGCGATGCTGATGTCCTGCATCGAGCCGACCTTGCCGCCGGCCAGCCCGGTCGGTATGGCGCTGAAGGCGGAGGTCGGTTCGTCCCATTGCCGCGGACGGGACATGGTGGCGCGCCTCACGCAGTTGACGGCGCGCGAGGTCGACGTGCTGGTGCGCCTGGTCGCCGGCAAGAGTTCCAAGACCATCGGCCTCGATCTTGGCATCAGCTTCAAGACCGTGGAATGCCATCGTGCCCACATCATGCAGAAGCTGGGATGTTCCGGCCTCTTCGAACTCGGCCGCGCGTGGGAGGCCGCCGTCTGGAGCAGCCGAGAGAAGAAGGCGATGCGATAGCGGTCGGTCACCGAACTGCAAGCCCACCATGGTCCGAATTCGGCCTGGAAATTTCGTCGGCGCTTCCGCGTCCTGCGAGCGGAGTCCCGGCAGGGAAGGGACCGGCAGACCGTATCAGCGGGCATGCCGGTCAAGGAAGCCGCGGCACTCGTCGAAATCGCTCAGGCAAGCGGCGGGCAGGGCAACGCCCTTGCGTTCCGCCAGACTGCGGGCGAAGGACACCATCCGCTCGGTCGGCTCGCGGCGCCGGCGCGCGTCTTGCGCCGACGGCGTGTCATGCATGGGCATGACAGGCGGCTCGGCGACGGGCGGTGCCTTCGTCTTGCGGGCACGACGGGGCTTTGGTGCCGTTTCCGCCGCCATCGCGTCCGCAGGAGCGGCCGCCTTGCGTGTGCGCCGGCGTGGGGCCGGCTTTTCCCCCGGGCTTGCCGCGGTAGCGGAGCGGGCGGGCGCGCCACGCCGGGCAAAGCGCGCCTTCGGGGCGGGCAGGCCCAAATCGAGGGCGGCGCCGCGCTGACCGACCAGTGCGCCGATCAGCCGGCCGGCCTCGGTTGCGATGGCATCGATCACCGCGCGGAAATCGGCACGGCCGGTCACCACCTCGTCCAGCTTCATCTCCCACAGCGCCGTGGTGCCGGGATCGACCAGGGTCGGGGCGGCGGCGCGCAGGGTTTCGAACAGATGCAGCCCGGCGGGGGTCGGCATCAGCCATTTGCCGTCGGCATCCAGCAGGCTCTGTTTGCGCAGGCCCTTGATGACCTCGGCGCGGGTGGCGGGGGTGCCGATTCCCTTCGCCTCCTTCAGCCGGTCGCGCAGAACCGGATCCTCGACGAACCGCCAGGCGTTCTGCATGGCGTCGACCAGCGTGCCCTCATTGTAGCGCGGCGGGGCCTGGGTGCGCTTGGCCTCCACCTTCGGGTCGGTCAAGGTCGCCGGTTCGCCGTCGGTCAAGGGCGGCAGGGTTTGTTCGGCCTCCTCCTCCGGCTTGCCGCCGGCCCGGTCGTCGCTCTCCGCCGAACCGAAGGCGGCCTTCCAGCCCAACTTCAGCGGGATGCGGCCGACGGCGCGGAAGGCGACCGGCTTTGCCCCACTTGGTGATGGCCCGGGCGATGGCACCGGCGATGGCACCGGCACCGCCATGGTGACGCCCGTCTGCCGATATTCGTAATCCGGCATCACCGCGGCGAGGTAGGAGCGGCAGACCAGCGCGAACAGCCGCTTCTCGTCGTCGGTCAGCCGGGCCAGGCGGGGTTCGAGGTCGTCCAGCACGTTGACGTTGGGAATCACCGCGTGGTGCGACACCCCCTCCAGCGCCTTGTCGCAGAAATGGCCGGACTTGCCCTTGCGGATCACCGGCCGCCGGACATCCATGTGGTCGTGGAGATGGGCGAAGCCGCGCAGCCGGGTCAGCGCCCCGACGATGGCCGGCGCGTCGGCGATCTGGTTCTCCGACAGATAACGGGCCTCGGCGCGCGGATAGGTGATCAGCTTCTTCCCGTCGCCGTCATACAGCTCCTGCGCCACCGACAGGGTGCGGTCGGCGGTCCAGCCCCAGCGCTGGCCGCAGGTCTTCTGCAGCGACGGCAGGTCGTAGAGCTTGGGCGGTGCCTGCCGCTTCTCCTCCACCGTCACGGTCAGCGGGCCGCGGTGGTGGTCGGCGGCGCGGGCGATGGCCTCGGCCGCGGCGCGGTCCTTGATGCGGTCCTTGGGCGCCGGGGCGTGGCGCATCCGGAAGCTGCCGCCGGCGGCGGTGGCGGTCGCCACCACCTCGAAATAATCCTCCGGCTTGAAGTTGCGGATCTCCAGCTCGCGCAGGCAGACGATGGCGAGCGTCGGGGTCTTCACCCGGCCGATGCCGATCACGCCGCGCGTGCCGGGCGCCAGCAGCGTCTTGGTCGCGGTGCGGGTCAGCGAGAGGTTGTAGATCTGGTCGGCCTGCTGGCGCGCCACCGCCGCCTCGTACAACGGCCGCATCTGGTCGTTGGGCCTCAGCGCGGCGAAGGCGTCGCGCAGGGTCTTGGGGTCCTGGGCCGTGAAAAGCGCGCGGCGCACCTTGCCGCGAAAGCCGGTATGCTCCAGGATCTCCTGGCCGATCAACTGCCCTTCACGGTCGCAGTCGGTGGCGAGGATCACCTCGTCGCAGGCGCGCAGCGCCGCGGTGATCGCCTGCAGCTTCGCCGCCTTGTTGCCGCACTGGTCCGGCCGGGTCGGATAGAGCCCGTCCGGTTTCAGCAGGGTCGGCGACCAGCGCTTCCAGGCCGGATCGACCTCGTCCGGTTCGGCAAGCCGCAGCAGATGGCCCTCGGCCGGCAGGATGCGGCCGTAACGGTCGCCCAGCGCGGAACGCAGGTCTTTTGCCTGACTGGATTTCTCGGTGATGATCAGCGTCGTCATGCTCTGGAGGATATGGGATTGAGGGAAACGGAGCAAGAACATGCGCGACCCGGATATCGGCTTCGGCGTGGCCTTGGGGCGTCGCTCGCGCTTGTGCTGCTGTCGGCGTTCCCGGCGGCGACAACCACTGCCGCCGGGGCGGAGCGGCCGCTGCTGCCGGGCGTCGGGCCGGGCGACCGGCGCGCTCCGGTGGACGCCGCGACGGAGCCCTGGAACGGCGTGGTGCGGGTGCAGACCAATCTGGCGGGACGCTGCACCGGTGCGCTGGTGGGGCCGCGCACCGTCGTGACCGCCGGCCATTGCCTGTTCAATCCGCGCACCCGGCGCTTCCTGGCGGCCTCGTCGCTGCATGTGCTGTTCGGCTATGACCGCGGCGCGTTCAGCCGCCATGTGACGGTGGCGCGCGTGGCGACCGATCCCGCCTACGATCCGGCCGCCGCGCGCCCGGACGCCTCGACCGACTGGGCGGTGCTGACCCTGGACGGGCCGGCTCCGGACTCGGCTCCGGCCCTGCCGGTGGCGGCGGCACCCCTGCCGGCCGGGACGGCGGTGATGCTGGGCGGCTACAGCCAGGACCGGGCGCAGATCCTGATGGCCGACCGCGACTGCCATGTGCTGGGAACGGCATCCGGCCTGCTGGTGCATGACTGCGACGCGACGCGCGGAACCAGCGGCGGACC
Source organism: Azospirillum thiophilum (assembly GCF_001305595.1). Taxonomy (NCBI): domain Bacteria; kingdom Pseudomonadati; phylum Pseudomonadota; class Alphaproteobacteria; order Rhodospirillales; family Azospirillaceae; genus Azospirillum; species Azospirillum thiophilum. The sequence goes on along the minus strand of NZ_CP012401.1, from coordinate 2,986,365 downwards.
GTTGCTGGTGCGGAGCGGGGTTGGCTGGGCGGTCGCCGGAGTCGGGGTCGCCGCCGGGACCACGCCTGCCGTGCGCAATTTCGCGGTGCCGGCCGCGCGCTTTGCCGCAATTTTGGCGAGGGAAAGTGCCGTAGGGCAGCCTTGAACGGGGGATGCGCATTTTTCGCTTCGCGCGCGGCCCCGAATGGCATAGAGGTACGCGCGTCTTTTTTCAGCCCCGGAACCCGGAGTCTTTCCGTCATGTCGATCCAGCGCTTCCACACCGGACCGCGCATGAGCCAGATGGTCGTCCATAAGGACACGGTCTATCTCGCCGGTCAGGTCGCCGACGAGCCGACGCCCGACGTCGAACGTCAGACCGCCCAAATCCTGGCCCAGATCGACGCCTTGCTGGCGGAAGCGGGCAGCGACAAGAGCAAGCTCCTGTCGGCCACCATCTATCTGGTGGACATGGCCGGCTTCGGCGCGATGAACAAGGCGTGGGAGGCCTGGGTCGACCCGGCCAATCCGCCGGCCCGCGCCACCGTCGAAGCCAAGCTGGCCGCTCCCCAGTATCTCGTTGAAATTCAGGTCACCGCCGCCAAATAAGGCGGTGGAAACGGGGCGACCCGGCAGCCTCGGTTGGGGTGTGCCGGCGTGGCCCGAACGCTGTGAGGGCCGCGCGCTTCAATAACCCGACAAATTCGCTTGTCGGTTTACGGAATGTTAATGACGCCTTAACAGATCGCCCGTAAAACCCCGACCAACCTCTGCCGCCGAAGCGGACGACCATGACGGTCGCGCTTCGGTTGCCGCGTTACTGCAATGGAACCGCAACATGCCGCGCCAAACGCCACTGTCTGATATTCGGAACATCGGCATCATCGCCCACGTCGACGCGGGCAAGACGACGACCACCGAGCGCATCCTGTATTACACCGGTCGCAAGCACACGATCATCGACGTGCACGAGACGAAGGATCTCAAGACGTCGACGACGACCGACTACATGGAGCAGGAGCAGAAGCGCGGCATCACCATTCAGTCGGCCGCCGTTTCGACCTTCTGGCGCGAGAAGAAGATCAACGTCATCGACACCCCGGGCCACGTGGACTTCACCATCGAAGTGAACCGTTCGCTCCGCGTGCTCGACGGCGCGGTCGTGGTGTTCGACGGCGTCGCCGGCGTGGAGCCGCAGTCGGAGACAAACTGGCGTCTGGCCGACAACTACAACGTGCCGCGCATCTGCTACGTCAACAAGATGGACCGTTCGGGCGCGAACTTCCAGCGTTGCGTCAGCATGATCAAGGCCCGCCTGAACGCGCGTCCGGTCTGCATCCAGGTTCCGCTCGGCTCGGAAGACAACTTCCGCGGCATGGTCGACCTCGTCGAGATGAAGGCGTATGTCTGGTTCTCCGACGACAAGGACGCCAAGTGGGAAATCTGGGAGATCACCGACGATCTCGCGGCCAAGCTCAACCTGACCGTCAAGGAAGACCTGGACAACATCGCCAGCATCCCGGCGCTGCGCGCCGAGCTGGTCGACACCGCGCTCGAGCAGGACGACGCGGCGATGGAAGCCTATCTGGAGTCGGGTGAGGATCCGTCGGCCGACGTGCTGCGCGCCTGCCTGCGCAAGGGCACCATCACCAGCGCCTTCACGCCCGTGCTCTGCGGATCGTCCTACAAGAACAAGGGCGTCTGCCAGGTTCTGGACGCGGTCGTCGACCTGCTGCCGGCCCCGACCGATGTCGAGGCGATCAAGACGGTGGACGAGGACGGCAACCCGAACGGCGAGCGTCTCAGCTCCGACGACGCGCCCTTCTCGGCGCTGGCCTTCAAGGTGCTGAACGACACCTACGGCTCGATGACCTTCGTCCGCGTCTATTCGGGCGTGCTGACCAAGGGCATGTCGATCCTGAACTCGACCCGCGGCAAGCGCGAGAAGATCGGCCGCATGGTCGAGATGTACGCGAAGGACGCCAACCCGATCGAGGAAGCCCGCGCCGGCGACATCATCGCGCTCGTCTCCCTGCAGGAGACCGAGACCGGCGACACGCTGTGCGACGCCTCCGCCCCGGTGATCCTGGAGCGCATGCGTTTCCCGGACCCCGTCATCAGCGTCTCGGTCGAGCCGAAGACCAAGGGCGAGCAGGAGAAGTTCTCGATCGCGCTCGGCAAGATGGTCCGCGCCGATCCGTCGCTCCGTCTGGAGACCGACCGTGAAACCGGCCAGACCATCCTGCGCGGCATGGGCGAGCTGCACCTGGAAGTGACGCTCGACCGCATGCGCACGGAGTTCGGCGTGGAAGGCAACATGGGCAAGCCCCAGGTCGCCTACCGCGAGACGATCACCAAGCCGGTCGAATACACCTACACCCACAAGAAGCAGACCGGCGGTTCGGGTCAGTTCGCCGAGGTGAAGATCGTCTTCGCGCCGCGCGAGCGTGGCGAGGGCTTCGAGTTCCTCGACGAGACGGTCGGCGGCACGGTTCCGCGCGAATATGTCCCGTCGGTCAAGAAGGGCTTGGAGATGCAGAAGGAAGACGGCGTGCTCGCCGGCTATCCGACCGTCGACTTCAGCGCCCGCCTGGTGGACGGCAAGTACCACGACGTCGACTCGAACGCCCTGACCTTCGAAATCGCCGCCAAGGCCTGCTTCCGCGAGGCTCTGCCCAAGGCCGGCCCGATCCTGCTGGAGCCGGTGATGAAGGTCGAGGTCGTCACCCCCGACGATTATCTCGGCGACGTGATCGGCGACGTGAACCGCCGCCGCGGCACGGTGCTGGGCCAGCTGGAGCGTGGGTCGAACATCGCCGTCGAGGCCAATGTCCCGCTGAACGAAATGTTCGGCTACATCGGCCAGCTGCGGGGCATGACCTCGGGCCGTGCGTCCTACACGATGGAGTTCAGCCACTACGAGCCGGTGCCGCGCAACGTCACCGACGAAATCGTGGCCGGCCGCAACAAGGCCGCCTGATCGCTTGCCCCGCTCGACTCGGTTGATCGATCGGGGCTTGCAGTCAGGACCAATCCGGTAAAGTCGAAGGCCGGCGGAGCGATCCGCCGGCCTTCGGTCTTTTTGGGACCGGCTTGAGGCGGCTTCAAGTCCGCCCCGTCGAAAGGATGGAGTCTGAACCGACGGCATAACGGTCATAGGCCGGCGGCGTTAAGGCCTCCCGACACGGGCCGCTGTCGAACTTTGTAACGATTTGCAACCAAAAAACAGTTGGCAGCGGGTCGATTGCGTGCCCAAATTTGGTGCATGCTGATTCGCCGCTTCTTTTCCTTGACTGTGCTTTTGCTGATGACCGTCGGCGTACCGGCCGGGGCAGGTCAGGGGAATCTGCGTCTGGACGGTCTTTTCCATGCCCTGCGCAGCGCAACCGATGCGGCCTATGCCGAATCGGTGGAGGAGCATATCTGGGACTTCTGGCTCGAACATCCCGATCCGGCGATGGTTCGCGACATGCGAGCGGGTGTGCTCAGCCTGAACGGCGACGATTATCAGTCGGCGTTGCGTGCCTTCGATTCGGCGGTCGCCCGCGATCCGTCCTATGCCGAAGGGTGGAACAAGCGTGCCGCCACCCACTACATGATCGGCGACTATACCGCGGCGATGATCGACCTGCGCCACGCCCTGTTGCTGGAGCCCCGGCATTTCGGGGCGCTGGTCGAGCTGGGGTTGGTCTATCTGGCACTGGGCGACGAGAAACCCGCGCTACGGGCCTTCGACGCGGCGCTGGCGATCAATCCGCATCTCGACCATGTCCGCGCCCAGGCTGAGTCGATCCGGCGCCGGCCGGCCGGCATCGCGCTTTAGGCAGCGGTCGTCCTCCCGGCCGCCGTCACTCCGCCCCGACCCAGGCGATCCGCAGGATGTTGGTGTTGCCGGGGGTGCCGAAGGGCACGCCGGCGGTGATGACCAGCCGCTGGCCTTCGGCGGCGATGCCGTCCGCATGCGCGGCGCGTGCAGCCGTCTGCACCATCTCGGAAAAATTGGCGACATCTTCGGTGTGGACGGCATGGACGCCGAACACGAGTTGAAGCCTCCGCGCCGTGTCCAGCGCCGAGGTCAGGCAGAGGATCGGCACCTCCGGTCGTTCGCGTGCGGCCCTCAGCGTGGTCGAGCCGCTGGTGGTGTAGGTGACGATGGCCGCCGCCTGGATGGTGTGGGCGACCTGGCGGGCCGCGGCGGTGATGGCGTCGGCCGAGGTCTTCTGCGGGTCGGGATGCTGGGCGTCCATGATGGTGCGGTAGAGCGGGTCATGCTCCACCCGCCGGGCAATGCGGTCCATGATCGACACGGCCTCCACCGGATAGGCGCCGGCAGCCGTCTCCGCCGACAGCATCACCGCATCGGCGCCGTCATAGACCGCGGTGGCGACATCCGACGCCTCGGCACGGGTCGGGGCAGGGGCGGAGACCATCGATTCCAGCATCTGGGTGGCGACGATTACCGGCTTTCCGGCCCGCCGCGATTCGCGGATGATGCGCTTCTGCAGGGTCGGCACATCCTCCGCCGGCAATTCGACGCCCAGGTCGCCGCGCGCCACCATGATGGCATCCGACATCTCGATGATATCGGCCAGATGGGCGATGGCCTGCGGCTTCTCCAGCTTCGACAGCAGGGCGGCACGGCCGCCGATCAGCCGGCGCGCCTCGGCCACGTCCTCCGGCCGCTGGACGAAGCTGAGCGCCACCCAGTCGACGCCCTGGTCGAGCGCGAAGGCCAGATCCTCGCGGTCCTTCGGCGTGAGGGGGGAGAGCGGCAGCACGACTCCGGGAACGTTGACACCCTTGCGGTCGGACAGCCGCGTTCCGGAGACGACGACCGTCTCGGCGAAATCGGCACCGCAGGCGGCCACCCGCAGCCGCACCCGGCCATCGTCGAGCAGCAGGTCGGTCTCCGGCGTCAATGCTGCGAAGATCTCCGGATGGGGCAGGCCGACGCGGGTCGTGTCCCCCGGCTCCATCGACAGGTCGAGGCGGAACCGCTGTCCGGGCGCCAGGGCGACCGGCCCGGCGGCGAAGGTGGCGATCCGCAGCTTCGGCCCCTGGAGGTCGGCCATCACCGCGATGGGACGGCCGGTGCGGGCCTCCAGATCGCGCAGCACCGCCAGCCGGGCGCCGTGGTCGGCATGGCTGCCGTGGCTGAAGTTCAGGCGGAAGACGTCGACTCCGGTCTCGAACAGCCGGGCGATCACCTCGGGCGAGGCGGAGGACGGGCCGAGCGTGGCGACGATCTTGGTCAGGCGGGACCGCCGGATTCGGATGCCGCCGGATGGGCCGGAAGTGCCAGTCATGGTCATGGACGCGAACCTTTCCCATCGGAGGGGTGGCGGTTGAACGAAGACTGGTGCGCCGGCGTCGCCCGTTCAGCCGGGCAGTCGTGGTGCGGCGGTTGTTGCCCATCCCGCTGCGTCGATCAAGCCCTTGCGTTGCCGCATCCGGTGGTGGGTCGTGCTTGCGTTCCGCGACAGGGTGGCTTACCGCTCTTGTCCGTGACGGGGAACCCGGCCGGGCCGGTATTCGGCCTTGACAAGTTCCGGGGTTTTCCTATAGTCGCACCCTCTCGCCGCCCCACACAGGTGGCGGGAAGCATTGTGCGTCCCTCATTCCGGCGTGGTGCCGGACGGGATTTGCTCGGTGTGTAGGCGGCCCGACGGGCTGCCGTTGAGATATCGAGATCGAGGAGAGCAGCGTGGCGCGTATCGCTGGCGTCAACATCCCCGCGCAGAAGCGTGTGGAGATCGGGTTGACCTACATCCATGGCATCGGCCCCTTCAAGGCCAAGGAAATCTGCACGAAGCTGGCTATCCCGGCCGAGCGTCGCGTGAACGAGCTGACGGACGACGAAGTCCTGAAGATCCGCGAAACCATCGACGCCGATTACCGCGTCGAGGGCGATCTTCGCCGCGAAGTCGCGATGAACATCAAGCGTCTGATGGATCTGGGCTGCTACCGTGGCCTGCGTCACCGCAAGGGCCTGCCGGTCCGCGGCCAGCGCACCCACACGAACGCCCGCACCCGCAAGGGCCCGGCCAAGCCGATCGCCGGCAAGAAGAAGTAAGAGGACGAACGCATCATGGCAAAGCCCTCCGCCGCTTCTCAGCGCCTGCGTCGTCGCGAGCGCAAGAACATCACCGCCGGCGTCGCTCATGTGAACGCCTCGTTCAACAACACGATGATCACCATCACCGACGCGCAGGGCAACACCATTGCCTGGTCGTCGTCGGGCACCATGGGCTTCAAGGGTTCGCGCAAGTCGACCCCCTACGCCGCCCAGGTGGCTGCCGAGGACGCCGGCCGCAAGGCCCAGGAACACGGCATGAAGACGCTGGAAGTCGAAGTGAAGGGTCCGGGTTCGGGGCGTGAGTCCGCCCTGCGCGCCCTGCAGTCGATCGGCTTCCAGATCACCTCGATCCGCGACGTCACGCCGATCCCGCACAACGGCGTTCGCCCGCCGAAGAAGCGTCGCGTCTGATCCAGCATTGTTTCCGCACCCGCGGGGACCGACCGTTCCGGGGCAGGGGGCCGCAGCCATCGCGGCCCCCTCAGTATGGGAACGATTCGGGCCCCGCGGGTTCGTGTTCACCCGATGGCATCTTGAGGTCGATCCGTGCTTCAGAAGAACTGGCAGGAACTGATTAAGCCGAGCAAGCTGGACATCCAGCCCGGCGACGATGCCGACCGCTTCGCGACCGTGGTCGCCGAGCCGCTGGAACGCGGCTTCGGTCTGACCCTCGGCAACGCCCTGCGCCGCATCCTGCTCTCCTCGCTGCAGGGCGCCGCGGTCACGGCGATCCACGTCGACGGCGTGCTGCACGAGTTCTCGTCCATCCCCGGCGTCCGCGAGGACGTGACCGACATCGTCCTGAACATCAAGACGATGGGTCTGCGCATGGGCGGCGACGGCCCGAAGCGCATGCGCCTGCGCGCCGAAGGCCCGGGCGAGGTCAAGGCCGGCATGATCGAGACCGGTCCCGACATCCAGGTCATGGATCCGGAACTGGTCATCTGCACGCTGGACAACGGCGCGCGGCTGAACATGGAACTGACGGTCGAGACCGGCAAGGGCTATGTCCCGGCCAGCCAGAACCGCCCGGAAGACGCGCCGATCGGCCTGATTCCGATCGACGCCCTGTTCTCGCCGGTGCGCAAGGTGTCCTACAAGGTCGACAATGCCCGCGTCGGGCAGGTCACCGACTATGACCGCCTGTCGATGACGGTGGAGACCAACGGCTCGGTCAAGCCGGACGACGCGGTGGCGCTCGCCGCCCGCATCCTGCAGGACCAGCTGCAGCTGTTCATCAACTTCGAGGAGCCGACGCACGCCGTCTCCGAGGAGAAGCACGAGGAGGTTCCGTTCAACAAGAACCTGCTCCGCAAGGTGGACGAGCTGGAACTGTCGGTCCGGTCGGCCAACTGCCTCAAGAACGACAACATCGTCTATATCGGCGATCTGGTGCAGAAGACGGAGGCGGAAATGCTCCGCACCCCGAACTTCGGCCGCAAGTCGCTGAACGAGATCAAGGAAGTGCTGTCCCAGATGGGGCTGCACCTCGGTATGGAAATCCCGAACTGGCCGCCCGAGAACATCGAGGAACTGGCCAAGCGTCTGGAAGAGCCGTACTAAGCATCTCGCCTTTTGCGCCCTTTCCGCCGACTTGCGGAAAGGGCGCTGTTTCCAGGGCCGAACCGGCCCGACCCGCAGCCGTACCAGCGTTTTGACTGGGCGGCGGGGTTCACGATCGGCTCCCCGAGGGGGGCCAAGCCATGAAGGAGGACCGCCATGCGTCACGGCGTTTCGGGACGTAAGTTCAGCAAGACCAGCAGCCACCGCAAGGCCATGTTCTCGAACATGGCGAACGCGGTGATCAAGCACGAGCAGATCACCACCACCCTGCCGAAGGCGAAGGACCTGCGTCCGATCGTCGAGAAGCTGATCACGCTCGGCAAGAAGGGTGGCCTGGCCAACCGTCGTCTGGCGTTCGCCCAGCTGCGCGACAACGACACGGTGACCAAGCTGTTCACCGTGCTGGCCGACCGCTACAAGGACCGCCAGGGTGGCTACAGCCGCGTCCTGAAGGCCGGCTTCCGCTATGGCGACGCCGCCGACATGGCGGTGTTCGAGCTGGTCGACCGCGACGTCGCCGCCAAGGGTCAGGATTCGGGCCCGTCGCAGGACGTCGCCGATGCCGAGACCGCCGAGTGACATGACCGGCAGTCGCGCCGGTCTTCCCGACTGTGCGGCATCGGGTCTCAGGATCCCTTGCCGGGCAGGACGGAACCGCCGATATCGGTGATATGTTAGACCCTTCCTTCGGGGCCATCCCCCGGAGGAGGGGTTTTCTCTTATGTGGCCGATCGAATGTTGCGTTCTCTTTACACGCGCCTCCAGCGCCTGTCCGCCCGCGACGATGCCGTCTGGTGGATGTCGGCGATCTCCTTTGCCGAAAGCTCCTTCTTTCCATTGCCGCCAGACGTGATGCTGGTGCCGATGTGCCTGGCGAAGCCCAAGCGGCTGTGGTTCTACACCAACATCTGCGCCTTCGCGTCGCTGGTGGGTGGGCTGCTGGGATATGCGCTGGGATTCTATCTGTTCGAGAGCGTCGGGCGGATGATCATCGACTTCTACAATGCCCAGGAGTCGTTCCAGCATTTCCAGGAGATGTTCTCGGAATTCGGCCCCTGGTTCCTGATCCTGAAGGGGATCACGCCGATCCCCTACAAGCTGTTGACCATCACCGCCGGATTCGCCCATCTCGACCTGACGGTCTTCATCCTCTGTTCGATCGTCGCACGCTTCTCGCGATTCTACATGATCGCCATCCTGCTGCACTTCTATGGGCCGCAGGTGCAGCACATCATCGAGAAGCGCCTGATGCTGGTGGCCACCGTCCTGCTGGTGGTGGTGGTCGGCGGCCTGCTCAGCTTCAAGTTCGTCTAGGACCGGTGTCCAGGCCCAGCGTTCAAGCCCGCCGGGGTCCAGGCCTGGGGTTCAGTCCGGCTTCAGTCCGGCATGCCCTGGTCCTGGCCGTCGCGCTTTGACGGGGGCAGGGCGCTGCGGTCGGCACGGTCGCGGCGCACGATGACGACGATGGCGACCGCCACCAGCAGCCCGCCGATCAGCGGCAGGATCATCTCGGCCATGCCGATGTTGGGCAGCGCCAGCGCACGCGAGGCCAGCATCACCAATCCCAGGACGAGCAGCCCGAGCAACAGCGGCCAGGACCTGCGGCGCGGGTGGCCGCCGCCCGATTTCGGTGTCATTTCAGTCATTCCCTTCTTACTGCTGATATCGGCATAGTGGGGGCCGAACGGGGGATGGTCCAGAGGGGTGTGGCATTCCGCCATGCCCATGCCCGTCTCCACAACAAGAAGAATAGGAGCCGTCGTGGCTAAGTTCCGTCCGGTCCGTCTCATCGCCCCGCTTCTGGCCGTGGCTCTGCTCGGCCTGTCGGCCTGCGCCGACCATCCTGCCGGGCGTCCCGCCGCATCGGGCCCGGCGCCCACTGTCACCGTGGTTCCAGGGCCGTCGACCCCGCGTGCCGGCGCCGATGACCAGTCGCTGCGGCTCGATGGCGACGTCGGTCCCGGCGGGTCCTGCCAGGCCCAGTGCGAGCGCAGCCACAATTCCTGCATGGATTCGGTCGCGGCGCGCAACCAGGGCGGCATCGACCGCACCGACTCGACGCCCTTCAGCCCGACCGACAATTGCAGCTATCAGCTGCGGCAGTGCTACCAGCGCTGCACCTCGGTGCGCTGAGGAAACGTCATGGCGAAACGCGGCGAGTCGAGCGGGGATGCCGGGCTGTTCTCGGCGGCGGCCCCCCGTCCGCTCGCCGACCGGCTGCGCCCGCGTACGCTGGACGAGGTGGTCGGGCAGGACCATCTGCTGAAGCCCGACGGGCCGCTGGGCCGCATGGTGGCGGCGCGGCGGCTGGCCTCCATGGTGCTGTGGGGGCCGCCGGGCTGCGGCAAGACCACCATCGCCCGCCTGCTGGCCCACAGCACCGACCTGCATTTCGAGCCGTTGTCGGCGGTGTTCTCCGGGGTCGCCGACCTGCGGAAAATCTTCGATGCCGCCCGCGCCCGCCGGGTGGCAGGGCAGGGCACCCTGCTGTTCATCGACGAGATCCATCGCTTCAACCGCTCCCAGCAGGACGGTTTCCTGCCTTACGTCGAGGACGGCACCGTCACGCTGGTGGGCGCCACCACCGAGAATCCGTCCTTCGAACTGAACGCCGCCTTGCTGTCGCGGGCGCAGGTGTTCGTGCTGAACCGTCTGGACGACGCGGCGCTCGAAAGGCTGCTGGCGCGGGCCGAGGCGGAGATGGGGCGGCCGCTGCCGCTCGATGCCGACGCACGGGCGGCGGTGAAGGCGATGGCGGACGGCGATGGCCGCTTCTGCCTGAATTTGTGCGAGGAACTGTTCGCGCTGCCCGCCGACACGCTGCTGGACACCAATGCGCTCGCCGCGACCATCCAGCGCCGCGCCCCGCTGTACGACAAGGCGCAGGAGGGGCACTACAACCTGATCAGCGCGCTGCACAAGTCGCTGCGCGGGTCGGACACCGATGCAGCGCTCTACTGGTACAGCCGGATGCTGGATGGCGGCGAGGATCCGCGCTACATCGCGCGCCGCCTGACCCGCTTCGCGGTGGAGGACATCGGGCTTGCCGACCCCAACGCCCTGACCCAGGCCATCGCCGCGTGGGAGGCCTATGAGCGGCTCGGCAGCCCGGAGGGCGAACTGGCCCTGGCGCAGTTGGTCATCTATCTGGGGACCGCGCCCAAGTCGAATGCCGGCTACACCGCCTACAAGTCGGCCGTGCGCGCGGCGAAGGAGACCGGCTCGCTGATGCCGCCCAAGCATATCCTGAACGCGCCGACCAAGCTGATGAAGAACATCGGCTACGGCAAGGGCTACGAGTACGACCACGACACTGAGGACGGCTTTTCCGGCCAGAATTATTTTCCGGACGGGATGGCGCGGCGCGAGTTCTACAAGCCGGTGGAGCGGGGATTCGAGCGGGATCTGCGCAAGCGCCTGGATTACTGGGCGAAGCTGCGCGAACGGCGCGGGGAGGAGTAGGCGGAAGGGCCTTTACTGGCCCGCTCCGCGCGCGCGGGGGAATGGCGAAGCCGTAAGCGTCAGGCCGCGATCCCGCCCGCCGGATCGGAGGCGATCAGGCGGTAATGGCTGGTGTCGGCCAGGACCGAACAGCTCAGCGTCTTGGAAACCCCCTCATCCTCGGTGCTGACGACGCGGGCATGCGGAATGCCCAGCAGGTTGACCGTCGCCGTCACCCGCCAACCACGGGCGGCTCCGCCGCCGACCGGTTGGAAAACCTGCCCGATCTGGACATGCTTCTTGCTCATGACGGACACCCTCGGACCGGCGGGCATCCCCAGGGGGAAGCCTAGCCTGTTGCACAAAACCTCAACCCGCAGTTAAGCGCAGCAACGACTCGCGATCAACAGGGAAACCGCTGCTCATCCGCTTGGGAGCCATGATGGCTCCGTCACGGGAAGCGGCGGCCCCGATGGCGGCCTCAGCAGCCTGACTTGGGCAGCGCTTCGATCTTGTCCAGCACGGCCTTGACGGTGAAGTCGCCATAGTCGATCTGCATGGACTCGGCGATGCCGTTTTCCAGCAGGCGCAGGCTCATCTCGTATTCCGGCTGGGCGGCTTCGCTCTGGAGCGGGAAGAAGGCCATGCGGACGGGCCAGGACTTGGCCACCTTCAACAGCGGATCCTTGGCCGATTCCCTGGGTGCGCCCGGCTTGCCGACGACGGTCGACACCTCGGTCGGGCCTTCCGCATCCGATCCGTCGAAGATGGTGCGGGTGAAGAAGGGATCGTTGCGCTGGGCATGGTCGATGATCGCCAGCGTGTGGGCGGTCGGGAACATGGTGCCGGCCGGCAGATCCATCTCCTGCGGTTCCGGCTTGGTGAACTGGGCGGTGCCGGCGCCGTCCGGCTTCAGGTTCGCCTCGCCGCGCACCTCCTCGTCCAGCTCGCCGTTCACCAGCTTGCGGACGTTGAAGCGGTAGCGCAGCCCGTCCTTCGCCTCCCAGGTCGTGTAGTTGGTGTTCATCGCCATGTCGTCGCCTTCGCTGTAGACGAAGCGCAGCTGGAAGCGCTGCTCCGTCGTCCAGCCGTCGCAGGCGTCGGCCCATTCGAACATCATGCGTCCGCGGACGTCGCTGACCTTCGAGCCGTTGCGCGCCGATCCCAGCGACATGGTGTAGATCGCCCGGTGCGGCTGGATCTTGGCACCGACCGCCGCCATCGACGTGGCGGCCGGCTGGGCCAGGGCGGGGGAGGCCACGAGGAGCGCACCGGCGGAGATGGCTGCGACGAGGGCCGCGCCGACGGTCGCCGGCAGGGCAGAGGGACGGTCGAGCAAGACGGGATCCACAGGTGATTGACGGCACTGGGTGAAGTATGGGTGTTTTTGCCGCGGTTCGAAAGAGCCGCCGCCAGAAAGTCCTATCAATGGAAGGGAACTGCCGGAATGACAAGCCCTGCCGAGCTTCCTCCCGCCGGCCGTAAGGTCGTGCTGCTGACCCGCCGTCTGCCCGATGCGGTGGAGGCGCGGGCGGCACGCGACCACCGGATGGTGCCCAACCTGGAGGACCGGGCGCTCAGCGGGCTGGAGATCGCCGCCCGCGCCGCGGAAACGGGTGCCGACGCCGTTCTGTGCTGTGCCGGCGACCGGCTGGACGCCGCGGCCATCGCGGCATTGCCCGACCGGGTGCGGGTGCTGGCGACCTTCTCGGTCGGAACCGACCACATCGACCTGGAGGCGGCGCGTGCCCGCGGCCTGATCGTCACCAACACGCCGGACGTGCTGACCGACGCTACCGCCGACATCGCACTGCTGCTTCTGCTGGGGGCGGCGCGCCGCGCCTCGGAAGGGGAGCGGATGATCCGCGCCGGCGCCTGGACCGGCTGGTCGCCGACCCAGCTGATGGGAACCCATGTCGGGGGCAAGCGGCTGGGCATCGTCGGCATGGGGCGCATCGGCCAGGCGGTCGCCTCCCGCGCGCGGGCCTTCGGCATGGCGATCCATTACAGCAACCGCCGTCGCTTGGCGCCGGAACTGGAGCAGGGCGCCACCTACCATCCCGACCCGGAGGCGATGCTGCCGGTGTGCGATGTCCTGTCGCTTCATTTTCCGGCCACGGCGGAAACCCGGCATTGGCTGAACGCCGAACGGATCGATCGCTTGCCGCTGGCCGCCATCCTGATCAACACCGCGCGCGGCAGCGTGGTCGACGACGCGGCGGTGATCGACGCGCTGACGCGCGGCCGGCTGGCCGCCGCCGGGCTCGACGTGTTCGAGAACGAGCCGGATCTGCACCCCGGCTACCGCGACCTTCCCAACGCCTTTCTGTTGCCGCATCTGGGCAGCGCCACGGTGGAGACGCGCAACGCAATGGGGTTCAAGGCCCTGGACAACATCGATGCGGTGATGGCCGGGCGGCCCGCACCCGACCGGGTGGTGTAGACCGCAGGTCTCCCAACCCGGCCTATCGGCAGGCTTTTCCTGCCCCGTTCGATAGGGTGGGCAGAAGATGCCGGACGGAATGGGCAAGAGGAGCCCGTCCCGTCCGGTGATCCGGCAACGCAATCGATAAAATGCTTTATATCTGCGGGTCGCGGTGTTTGGCACACGGGTTGCTTAGGTAACGGCGAAGTGTTCCGACCTTCATCAGAGGAGCCGACCCCATGAATGCCATCGTCGCCGCCCTGGACCTGAAGCACCATGCTTCCGACCGTTTCGACGCGCCGGGCAACTGGTCGCCGGTCGCGCTGGCTTCGCGTGTCGGGCTTTTGCGGGGAACCGAACGCCAGGCGCTGGACGAGACGATCTCGCTGCTCGCCGAGGCCAAGGATACGATCGCCGAGTTGCAGGAGCGCATCGCCTACCTCGAAAGCCTGACGATGACGGATGAGCTGACCGGCCTGCTGAACCGGCGCGGTTTCTACAGCCATTTCCGGCGCGAACTGGCCTCGGCCCGCCGTCACGGCACGGCGGGCGGCCTGCTGGTCATGATCGACCTGGACGGCTTCAAGGCCATCAACGACACCCATGGCCACATCGCCGGCGACGCCTATCTGCGGCAGGTGGCCCGCATGATCGTGGCCAATGTCCGGCAGGAGGATGTGGTTGCCCGCCTCGGCGGCGACGAGTTCGCGGTGCTGCTGACCAACACCGACACCGCGAACGGTCTCGTCCGCGCCCGCCAGTTGGCCGCCATCGCCGATGCCTCCCACGTGGAATGGGCCGGGCATGCCCTGCCGGTCCGCTTCTCGGTCGGGACGCAGTCCTATGGCGCCGACGACGGCGAGGATGAGGTGATGCGCCGCGCCGACGCCATGATGTATGGCGCCAAGGGCGCCCGCCGGCGCGATGCCAAGCGCAGGACGAAGCGGGTGGCCTGAACAGCCTTCCGGACATCGTTCAGGCTGCGCTGTTCCGGCGATTGCCCGAGTGGATAATTGTGCAAGTGTCAGAGCCGCCCGCGCTGGTCGTGGGCGGTTTTCGCGTGTGCGCAGGAAGCGGATAAAGGCGGTTCGGAGCCAGGGGTAACGACTATTTAACCGTCGCGACCTATTCAGAAAGGGGGTATACCGGAGTCTCGGTTGCGCGCGCGTTGCCGCGATTGGGCTGCCGAGGCGGTCGCATCGGACGGAATGGGCGCTGTGAACGTGGGGACCAGGCCCAGAGGGGGATGCATGTCAGCGGAGCCGGGCGGTCCGATGGTGACCGGTGCGAAGCCGATGAAGACCGTCCTCATCGTCGAGGACAACGAGCTGAACATGAAGCTCTTCCATGACCTGCTCGAAGCGCATGGCTACGACACGTTGCAGACCCGCGACGGCATGGAGGCGATCAAGTTGGCCCGCCAGCACCGCCCCGACCTGATCCTGATGGACATCCAGCTTCCCGAAGTGTCGGGGCTGGAGGTCACACGCTGGATCAAGGACGATCCGGAGTTGCGGAGCATCCCGGTCGTCGCGGTGACAGCGTTCGCCATGAAGGGCGACGAGGAAAAAATTCGCCGGGGTGGCTGTGAGGACTATGTTGCGAAGCCCATATCAGTCGTGAAGTTCCTTGAGACGGTAAAGAAGTTTCTCAACTGAGCCGGTTCGCTTTGTAGAAATTCTGCAGGATTCTGCCCTCCTATGTCTGCGCGTGTCCTTGTCGTCGATGATGTCCTGCCCAATGTGAAGCTGCTCGCGGCAAAGCTGACGCGCGAGTACTTCAATGTGCTGACGGCGTTCAACGGACCCGATGCCTTGGAGATGGTGCGCAAGGAATCGCCCGACATCGTCCTGCTGGATGTCATGATGCCGGGCATGGACGGGTTCGAGGTGTGCGAGAAGATCCGCTCCGATCCCGCGACCATGCACATCCCGATCGTGATGGTCACCGCCCTGTCCGACGTGGCCGACCGTGTCCGCGGGCTGGAGGCCGGGGCCGACGATTTCCTGACCAAGCCGGTGAACGACATTGCGCTGTTCGCGCGCGTGCGCTCGCTGGTACGGCTGAAGATGATGATGGACGAATGGCGCCTGCGCGAAAGCACCTCGGGCCAGTTCGGCGTCATCGAGCGCAGCGGCACCATGCTGAGCGAATCCTTCGAGCGCGCCAATGTGCTGGTGCTGGAGGATTCCGCGCTCGACCTGGAGAAGGTGACGGAGACGCTGCAGCGCGACCACAACGCGGTCGTGGCCGCCGGGACCTGCGCCAAGGCGCTGGAACGCGCGCTGGGCAGCGAACTGGATCTGGTGGTGGTCAGCCTGACCCTGCTGAACGAGGACGGGCTGCGGCTGTGTTCGCAGTTGCGCTCGCACGAGCGCACGCGGCAGGTGCCGATCCTGCTGATGGTGGACGAGGGCGACCTCGGGCAGGTCGCCAAGGGGCTGGAGCTCGGCGCCAACGACTATGTCGTCAAGCCGGTCGACCGCAACGAGCTGCTGGCCCGTGCCCGCACCCAGATCCGGCGCAAGCGCTATCAGGAACGGCTGCGCTCGAACTACGAGCAGAGCCTGTCGATGGCGCTGACCGACAGCCTGACCGGCGTCTTCAACCGCCGCTATGTCAACGCCCATCTGCCCCGCCTGCTGGAGCGTGCCTTCGACAGCCACAAGCCGGTGTCGGTGCTGATGTTCGACATCGACCATTTCAAGGTGGTCAACGACACCTACGGCCACGCCATCGGCGACGAGGTGCTGCGCGAGGTGTCGGCCCGTTCCAGCCGCAACCTGCGCACCTTCGACCTCGTCGCCCGGCTGGGCGGCGAGGAGTTCATCGTCATCCTGCCCGATACCGACGGCGAGGCGGCGCTTATCGTCGCCGAGCGGCTGCGGTCGCGCATCGCCGACACCCCCTTCGCGGTGTCGTCCGGCGGCGGCGAGATCAACGTCACCGTCTCCATCGGCATATCGGTCGGCGGTCGGCTGGGTGATACCGCCGAAGGGCTGATCCGCCGCGCCGACGAGGCGCTGTACGAGGCCAAGCGGTCGGGACGCAACTGCGTCATGGCTGACGCCCGCGCCGACCATCTGGAGGGCTGACGGGCAGGCGGGTGGAGGCGCGGGGCGGAAGCGTCCGGCCCTTGTCTTCTTGTTGCGCCGCACCATCTGCCAAAGCCGTTCCTTCCATTCCACCGGCATCCATGGGGGCCAGATGTTCGCCACCGCCAGCGGCGCCATCACCCATCTCGGCAGCAGCAGCCTTCTCGTCCCGCTCTCCGCCCTCTACGCCACCGCCCTGTGGCGGCATCATTCCGCACCGCTGGCCTTGCGCTGGCTTCTGGCGCTGGTGCTTTGCCTGGGCGTCATGGTGGTGCTGAAGCTGGTCGGCCATGGCTGCGGACTGCCGGAGTTCCCCCTGTTCCCGTCGCTGTTCGCCGGCGACCGTTTCCTGAGCCCGAGCGGCCATGCCGCCTTCTCGGCCGTCTTCTACGGCTCGGTGGCGGCGCTGGCCGCGCGCAACGCCTCCTCCCGCTGGCTGCGGGTCGGGCTGCCGGTGGCGGCGGCGGCGCTGGTGCTCGCCATCGGCGCCTCGCGCGTCGCCGTGTCGGCCCATTCGGGAGCCGAGGTGGCGGCCGGGCTGCTGGTCGGCGGGCTGTCGGTCCTGCTGTTCCTGTGGAGCAGCAGGAAGGACGGGGCGCCGCGGCTGCGCACCTCGCCGTGGGTGTTGGCGGCGATGGCGCTGGGGTTGGCCCTGCTGGTCCATGCCGGGGATCCGTCCTTCATCGAGGCGACGATCCGCCGGGTGGCCCATCATCTCGGCAGCGGAGCCGGGCTGTGCGACCTCGCCGGACAGGCTTTTACGGGCCGGTCCGGATAAAGGCGCATCCGGGGTGAAGCCGGCGGCATCCTGTGCTATGACGGACGGCCGTTCATCGTCCGTCGGGCATGGCCGCGTTTGAGCCGATGCTTGCATCGCATGGCGCAAGAGCCTATACCGACGCCCCGTTTTCGTTTCGTTCTGTCCTGGTCCGTCCACACCGCATGTCGCTTTTCGATGCCCTGCCGCGTGGCCCTTCGGGGGGCGCCGCCGTCCCCTTCGGTCAGGAGGACCTGACGCGCGTCTTCGATGCCAAGACGCTGCAGCGCGGCCGCACGCTGATGATGACCGGCGCGGTGACGCTTGGTCCGCCCGGCGGCGACCGCATCGAGGCCGAGGTCAGCGATCTGGGCCGCCGCCTGGCGGTGACGGTGATCCCCGTGCAGGGCAAGCGCAGCGTCGTGTTGGAGCGCAGCTGCGGCTGTGGCCGCAACGCCTGCGCCCACATGGCCGCCGCGGCGATGCTGGCGCTGGAAAGCCGTCCGGAATGGCGCCGCGCCTCGCTGTTCGACGTCGCGGACGTCAAGGCTCCCATCGCCCCGCCGCCGGCCGCTCCGCCCGCTGCCGTACCGCCTATTGTCGTCCCGCCTGCTGGCCCGGTGGCCAAATCGCCGCCGCTGTCGCTGGTCCGCCCGCCTGCTGCTCCTCCTCCGCCGCCTAAAGCCGATCCGGTGCGCAGCCTGCGCTGGACGCTGGAGCCGGGACAGGGCGACATCGCCTGCTACATCCTGGTCGATTTCGTGACCGAGGGGTCGGCCGACGCCAGCCCGGCCAGCCCGCGCGACGTGCTGGCCAAGGCGCCGCGCAGCGTGGACGGCGACGCCGACCGCGCCATCGCCCGGCTGCTGGGCGGCGGCGGGACCGAACGGACGCCCGTCGCCAAGAGCCGGGGGGAAGCGGTGGACCGGCTGCTGCGCCGCCTGCTCGGCACCGGGCGGCTGCGCTGGCGCGACGGCACCCCGCTGGCCGAAGGGCCGGGCCGCACCGTGCGCACCTTCCGCGACCCGGCGACCCGCAAGCTGCGCCCCACCGGCCTGCCCGAGCGCAGCGTGCTGATGAAGGGCCAGTCCTATTGGTGCGTCGACAGTGCGTCCGGCACCGTCTTCCCGGTCGATCTCCAGGTGGTCGAGGTGCCGAAGGCGAAGCCGGTTCCCTCTCCCGCCCCGGTGCCGCCGGTGCCGTCGAAGGTGACGCCGTCGCGCCTGTTCGGCCCGTCGCGCGGCGCTGGCGCTGCAGCGATTGCGCGCACCGCTCCGCCGCCGCCCTCCAGCTTCCGCGACAACGCCATTCCCGGCGTGCGCGGCGGGGCGGGCGATGCGGCGGCCATCGTCGAGCGGTCGCCGCGCATCGTCGCCCGGCTCGGCCGGGTGGTGACGCCGGCCGACGGGCTGGTCGACGTGCTGCGCCTGTCCTTCGACTATGGCGAGCCCGGCCGCCCGATGGAGATCGAACCGGACGACCAGCGCCAGTTCGCCCGCGCCGAGGACGAGTTCGGCGACGTCACCTTCGTCCGCCGCGACAAGGCCGACGAGCAGGCGGCGCTCGACCGTCTCTCCGGTCTCGGCTTCGCCCAGGCGAGGATCGAGCCGCCGAGGGGCGTACTGAACGCCCGTGGCACGCGTGTCCATTGGCTGACCGGCCGCGATGTGGAGGAGCGTTGGCAGCATTTCCTCGCCAACGAGGTGCCGTCCCTGACCAAGGCCGGCTGGACGGTCGAGGTCGGCGCCGATTTCGGCACCCGGGTGATCGAGCCGGGGGCCGAGGTGGAGGTCGCCGTCCGCGATGCCGGCGACGGCTGGTTCGACCTGGATGTCGGCGTCGAGATCGATGGCGAGCGCCGGCCGCTGCTGCCGATCCTGGCTCGGCTGGTCGAGAAGGGCGGGCTGTCGTCCACCCGCGTCATCGACGGTCGTGCCCATATCGTGCTGGACGACGGCAATGTCCTGGCCCTGCCGGCCGCGCGGATCGAGCGGCTGCTCAGCGTGCTGGAAGCAATGCTGGACAGTGGCCGCAGCAGCGGCGACCGGTTGAAGGTGCCGCTGGCCGAGGCCGATTCGCTGCTGGACATCGACGATCTGATCGCCCGGCGCGGCGACGAGACGGCACAGATCGACGGCTATCTCCAGCGCCTGCGTGCCGACGAGATGCCGGGCGACATGACCCCGCCGCCGGGCTTCCGGGGCGAGTTGCGCGACTACCAGCGCGCCGGGCTGGCCTGGATGCAGAGCCTGCGCGCCAACAGCGTCGCCGGCATCCTCGCCGACGACATGGGGCTGGGCAAGACCGCCCAGACGCTGGCCCACATCGCGATGGAAGAACATGAGGGCCGGCTGACCGACCCCTGCATGGTGGTGGTGCCGACCAGCCTTGTGCCCAACTGGGTCGCCGAGGCGGGGCGCTTCACCCCCCATCTGCGGGTGGTGGTGCTGCACGGCATCGACCGCCACGGCAGGCTGTCCGAGATCGACCGCGCCCATATCGTGGTGACGACCTACGGCGTGGTGGCGCGCGACATCGACCTGCTGAAGCGGCTGAACTGGCACATGATCGTGCTGGACGAGGCGCAGGCGATCAAGAATCCCGATGGCAAGGCGACCCGCGCCGTCGCGGCGCTGCCGGCGCGGCACCGGCTCTGCCTGTCAGGCACGCCGGTCGAGAACAATCTGGGCGAGCTGTGGAGCCAGTTCGCCTTCCTGATGCCGGGCCTGCTGGGCGACCGCAAGGATTTCGGCAAGCGCTACCGCGTGCCGATCGAGAAGCGTGGCGACAACACCCGCGCCAACCTGCTGATGCGCCGCATCCGACCCTTCCTGCTCCGCCGCACCAAGGAGGCGGTGGCCAAGGAACTGCCGCCCAAGACCGAGGTGGTGGTGCGCATCGACCTCGACCGCGACCAGCGCGATCTCTACGAGACGATCCGCCTGTCGGTGAACGAGACGGTGCGGGCGGCGCTGGCCGCCAGCGGCAAGGGGCTGGGCCAGAACGCCATCGCGGTGATCGACGCGCTGCTGAAGCTGCGTCAGGTCTGCTGCGACCCGCGCCTGCTGAAATCCATCGCTGCGCTGGGCGGCAAGGCGCGGTCGAGCGCCAAGCTGGACGCCCTGACCGAGATGGTGAAGGAGATGGTGCCGGAAGGCCGGCGCATCCTGATCTTCTCGCAGTTCACCACCATGCTCGACCTGATCAAGCTGGAGCTGGAGAAGGCCGCGGTTCCCTATGTCGAGCTGACCGGCCGCACGCTGGACCGCGCCGAACCGGTGAACCGCTTCCAGAACCGCGAGGTTCCGGTCTTCCTGATCAGCCTGAAGGCCGGCGGGCGCGGCCTGAACCTGACCGCCGCCGACACGGTGATCCATTACGACCCGTGGTGGAACCCGGCGGCGGAGGACCAGGCGACCGACCGCGCCTATCGCATCGGCCAGGACAAGCCGGTCTTCGTCTACAAGCTGATCGCGGCGAATACGGTGGAGGAACGCATCCTCGACCTGCAACGCCGCAAGGGCAGCCTGTCGGACGCCACCATCGAGGGCAAGGGGCTGGTCAGCGCGCTCGACGGCGGCGACATCGACTATCTGCTGGGCGACGACGAGGAGGAATAGGCCGGGACGGGGCCGGGTGGTTCGGATCGGCCTGTCAGCGGGGCCGCTTGCTCGCCAGCAGGCTGGCGACCGCGGCGCCGTTCCTGCCGGCGCGGCTGCCGATCGCGGTCAGGGTCTCGCCCGGCGCCGCCTCGATGCCGGCAGCCTTCAGCACATCGACCGCCTTGTCGGGCGTCAGTCCCAGCGCCGGGGCGGCGGCCTCCAGGCTGGCGGCGGACAGCGCACCGAACACGGCACCCGGATTGGCGCCACTGCCGCCGGTGGTGCCGGTCATGCCGGTGAAGACGATGGAAACGATCAGGCTGGTGGCGAAGGCGGCCTGCGCGGCGTGGCGCTTCAGATAGCCCGTGAAGGCGCGCCAGTTCTTCACCAGGTGCCAGATCGCGATGGCGGAGAACACGACGCTCAGCCATTCGTGCGAGAAGCGCACCAGCCCGGCATTCCAGTGCAGCAGCAGCATGATGCCGGTGACGGTGGACACGACGAAGGTCACGATGGTGACGGGCGTGACCACGTCGCGGGTCATCAGTCTGGAAAAGGAGAATGCGGCCTTGCCGGCGGCGGGGGGAGGGGTGTCGATGACGGTCATGGCGGGTGTCTTTCCGGTTTGATGTCTCGTTTTTTCCGGAAGGATCGCACCCGATTGTAACTGCCTGATAACCGGCAGTAGGGCTGTTTGTATCCGTTTGTAACCGTTGGTATGCAAACGCAATGCCGATCAGGATGTTACCCCGCAATCCTGTCCAAGACGGATGCTCCACCCGCCTGTTAGACTGTGGCATGGACCAGCAATCAGCACTTCTCGAGAGACCGGCCGGCGGCGGCGATTTCGCGCGGCTGTGGCGCGAAGCGCGGTTCGACGGCATGGAGTGCCTGAACGCACGCTTCCAACGCCACAGCTATGCCCCGCACATGCACGACACCTACGTCGTCGGCGTCATCACTGCCGGGACGGAGCTGTTCCGGTGCGCCGGGGTCGATCTGGCGGCCCATGCCGGGCAGGTCGTCGCCCTCAATCCCGGGATCCTGCATGATGGCCGGCCGGCGGACGACGGCTTCGCCTATCGCATGTTCTATCCGTCGGCCAGCCTGTTCGAAGGGGCGCTGGAGGAGGCAACCGGCCGGCGGGTGGCGCCGCACTTCGGTGTGACGGTCTTCGACGATCCGGCTCTTTTCGCGGCGATCGGTTCCTTGCATCGCGGGCTGGAGGGACGGGTGTCCGACCCGCTGCGCGCCGACACCGATGCGCTGCGCGCCTTCACCCTGTTGGCGCTGCGCCACGGCGACCTGACCGGGCGGCTGCCGGCGGCCGGGCGGGAGCCGGCAGCGGTGCGCCGTGCGCGGGAGTATCTGGACGCCCATCTCGACAGCCCGGTCGAACTGGCCGATCTGGCCGGGGCGATCGGGCTCAGCCGCTTCCACCTGCTGCGGGTGTTCCGCGCCGCGGTGGGGACGACGCCGCACGGCTACCTGACCGACCGCCGGGTTGCCCATGCCAAGCGGTTGCTCGCCGGGCCGCTGACCCTGGCCGAGGTGGCGCTGTCCTGCGGCTTCTGCGATCAGGCCCATTTCAACCGGGTGTTCAAAGGGCGGGTCGGCGTCGCCCCCGGCCAATACCGCCGGGGCAGCAATCCGGTCCAAGACACCGGGTCCGCCGCCGCCTAGTGTCCCCGCCATGAGCACCGATACCCTCACCATACCGGCGTCCCCGCGGCAGGAGTTCGCGTTGGGCGCCATTCATTGCCTGCCGGTGATGGCGGGCGCGGTCCCCTTCGGCTTCCTGCTGGGCAGTCTCGCCGCCAAGGCCGGGCTGTCGCCGCTCGACATGGGGCTGATGAGCGCGCTGGTTTTCGCCGGCAGCTCGCAGTTCGTCGCGGTCGAGCTGTTGGACAAGGGCACCGCCGGGCTGGCGGTGGTCGGCGCCATCCTGCTGGTCAATCTTCGTCATCTGCTGTTGGGGGCGACGCTGGAGCCGCGCTTCCGTGGCGTCGCTCCGGCGCGGGCCGGGCTGGCGCTGTTCTTCATGACCGACGAGCAATGGGCGCTGGCGCTGCGCCGCGGCGAGGGACTGACGCTGGCCTATTGGTACGGCGTCGGGGTGACGCTCTATCTGGCGTGGCTCGCCAGCACCGTGGCGGGGACGTTGGCCGGCGCGCTGATCGCCGATCCCGCCGCCTGGGGGTTGGACTTCACCTTCATCGCCGTCTTCCTCTGCTTGCTGGCCGGCTTCTGGCGCGGGGTGGGATCGCTGCCGCCCTGGCTGGCGAGTGCCGCCGCGGCGCTCGGCGCCCATGCGCTGTCGCCCGGCGGGCCGTGGCACATCCTGGCCGGTGCGCTGGCCGGCGGGGCGGTGGCAGCATGGCGGGGACGTGGACAGGGGAAGGGCCAGGGGAAGGGGAGCGCGGGCGATGCTTGAGGCGCTGCATCTGGATTGGAGCATCTTCGCGATCGTTCTCGGCGGGGCGCTGGTCACCTGGCTGACGCGGGTCGGCGGGCCATGGCTGATCGCGCGGGTCCGGCTCGGCCCGTCGGCGAGCGCGGCGCTGGAGGCGACGCCCGGCGCGGTGCTGGTGGCGCTGGTGGCGCCGGCCGCCCTGTCGCGCCCGTCGGATGCGCTGGCCGCCGCCTTCGTCTGCCTGATCGCCCGGCGCGTGCCGATGGTGGTCGCGGTGGCGGCGGGCGTGGTGGCGGTCGTGCTGCTGCGGAGCCTGCTGTAGCGATTCCGGGCAAACTGCCGTCTGGTGAAGAGGGCGGAGGATGCCTATAAGTCGGGTATGACCGACCTGTCCCCCGTCCCGCCCGCGCCCGCATCCGCCCCGGCTGCCTTCGACCCGCAAGCCTTGCCGCCGCTGCGCGACGTGATCGCGCGTTTCGGCCTGGAGGCGCGCAAGTCGCTGGGGCAGAACTTCCTGCTCGACCTCAACCTGACCGGACGGATCGCGCGCTCGGCCGGCCTGCCGGCCGGCACCACCGCCATCGAGGTCGGCCCCGGCCCCGGCGGGCTGACCCGCGCGCTGCTGGCGACCGATGCGGTCAAGGTCGTCGCCATCGAACGCGACCGCCGCTTCATCGAGGCGCTGCAGGACGTCGTCGAGGCCGCCCATGGTCGCCTGACCATCGTCGAGGCCGATGCGCTGACCGTCGACCCGGAGGAACTGGCCCCGGCCCCTCGCGCCATCGTGGCGAACCTGCCCTACAATGTGGCAACCCCGCTGCTGCTGGGCTGGCTGGCGCGGATCGAATCCTATGTCAGCCTGACGCTGATGTTCCAGAAGGAGGTTGCCGACCGGCTGGTGGCGAAGCCGGGCAGCAAGGCCTATGGCCGGCTGTCGGTCATCACCCAATGGCGGTCCGACGCCCGCGTGCTGTTCAACCTGCCGCCGCGTGCCTTCACCCCGCCGCCCAAGGTCGAATCGACGGTGGTCCACCTGACCCCGCGGGCGAATCCGGAACCGGCGGACTGGCGCGCGCTGGAACAGGTCACCGCCGCCGCCTTCGGCCAGCGCCGCAAGATGCTGCGCCAGAGCCTGAAGTCGCTGGGCAGCGCCGAAGCGCTGCTGGAGGAGACCGGCATCACCCCGACCGCGCGGGCGGAGGAGATCGACGTCGCCGGCTTTGCGGCGCTGGCCCGCGCCTTCCGCGCCCGGACTCCGCTGGGGCCGCCCCCGGAGAGGCCATGATGATCCGGGTCACGCCCCGCATCAGCCTGGACGAAAGCGAACTCCAGGAGGAGTTCGTGCGCGCCAGCGGGCCGGGCGGCCAGCACGTCAACAAGACCGAAACGGCGGTCCAGCTGCGCTTCGACGTGGCGGCATCGCCGAACATCCCGGATGACGTGAAGGCGCGGCTCGCCCGTCTGGCCGGTTCAAGGATGACGGCCGCCGGTGTCCTGATCCTGTCCGGCGACAGCTACCGCAGCCAGATGCGGAACCGCGAGGATGTGCGGGAGCGGCTGATCGACCTGATCCGCGACGCCTCGGTTCCGCCCAAGATCCGCCGGAAGACCAAGCCGACCTACGGCTCCCAGCAGCGCCGGCTGGAAGGAAAGGCCAAGCGGTCGGAGGTCAAGCAGGGCCGGCGCGGCCCGGCTGGAGACTGACGGCCTCGGAGGCGGCCGGAGCTGTCCGCCGCCCGATGCCCTGCCAATCCGCCCGGCATGCCCGCCATGAGGCCGGCGCATTGGACGGTTCAACCGTCCCGTGCGAGCCTTCCTCCTTCGCTTGCCTGCAGAACATTTCCCCGTGAGGACAATTCCGGGGCCGGAGACGTTCCATGAGCCACCCATCCGCCGGTACGGTCTTGCCGTCGCCGACCTCGGCCCGGCTGTCGGTCGGTTTCGCCTGGGTCGGGCATTCGCTGATGCACATCGTCTCGGCGCTGTTCCTGACCATCGTGCTGGCGCTGGAGACGGAATGGAAGCTCTCCTATGACGAACTGATCCGGCTGTGGACCTTTGGCTCGCTGATGATCGGGCTGGGGGCGCCGCTGGCCGGCTGGCTGGGCGACCGCTGGAGCTCGGCCGGGATGATTGCGGTGTTCTACCTGATGACCGGCGGCGGCGCGGTGCTGGCCGGCCTGTCGGACGGGCCGGACATGCTGATGTGGTCGCTGGCCCTGCTCGGGCTGGGGGCGTCGATCTACCACCCGGTCGGCATGGCCTGGATGATGGCGAACGCCGAGAATCGCGGCAAGGCGATGGGCTGGCTCGGCCTGTTCGGCACCTTCGGCGTCGCCACCGCCGCGGTGGTCGCCGGCAGCCTGACGCAGTGGCTGGACTGGCGCATGGCCTTCATCATCCCCGGCGTCCTCTGCGTCGTGCTGGGCGTGGCGCTTGCCCTGCTGATCGCCACCGGCATCGTCCAGGACCGGCATGCCGACGTGAAGCCGCAGCCCAAGCCGTCGCGCGGCGACGTGGTGCGCGCCTTCTTCGTGCTGTCGCTGACCATGGTCTGCGCCGGGCTGATCTTCAATGCCATGCAGGTCGTGCTGCCCAAGCTGTTCGAGGCGCGGCTGGGCGGCCTGCTCGGCAGCGGCACGCTGGGGGTCGGCGGGCTGGTGACGGCGGTCTATCTGGTCGCGGCGCTGCCGCAGATGATCGGCGGCGTGCTGGCCGACCGCCATTCGCTGAAGCGCGTCTATATCCTCTGCCTGCTGGTGCAGATCCCGATGATGGCCGCTGTCGCCGTGCTGTCCGACTTGCCGCTGGTGGCCGCCGCCGCCTTCGTGGTCATCGCCTCGCAGACGCAGATCCCGGCGGAGAACATGCTGCTGGCCCGCTACACGCCGGACAAGCATCGGGGGCTGGCCTTCGGCGCCAAATACATCCTGTCCTTCGGCGCCGGTCCGCTGGCGGTGCTGCTGGTCGCCTGGGTCTATGAGCACACCGGCGAGTTCACCATGCTCTACCTGACCCTGTCGGCACTGGCTGCCATGGCCTTTGCTGCCGCCCTGCTGCTGCCCGACGACCGCAGGAAGAAGGCCGAACCGGTGGCCGAGCCGCTGCCGGCGGCGGAGTGATCCGCCGCCGGTTTCACGAGCTTACTCCAACGTCCCGTTCAGTGCCCGGTCGAGGTCGGCGATGATGTCCTCGGCCGTCTCCAGTCCGATCGACAGGCGGATCACGTCGGGGCCGGCGCCGGCCGAGGCCTGGGCCTCCGCCGACAGCTGGCGATGGGTGGTCGAGGACGGGTGGATGATCAGCGAGCGCGCGTCGCCGATGTTGGCGAGGTGGCTGAACAGCTCGACGCTCTCCACCACCTTCACCCCGGCCTCGAAGCCGCCCTTGACGCCGAAGGTCAGCACCGCACCGGCGCCGCGCGGCAGGTACTTCTGCGCCAGGGCATGGTACTTGGACGATTCGAGCCCGGCATAGCTGACCCAGCTTACCGCCGGATGGCTTTCCAGGAACTTGGCCACCTTCAGCGCGCTTTCGGCGTGGCGCTGCATGCGCAGCGGCAGCGTCTCGATCCCGTTCAGCGTCAGGAAGGCGTTCATCGGCGCCTGGCTCGGCCCCAGGTCGCGCAAGCCGACGGCATGGCCATGGATGGTGAATGCCAGATGGCCGAAGGTCTCGTGGAAGCGCAGGCCATGATAGCCCGCGTCCGGCTCGCTCAGCGCCGGGAACTTGCCCGACTTGCTCCAGTCGAACTTGCCGCTGTCCACCACCACGCCGCCGACCGAGGTGCCGTTGCCGGACAGGAACTTGGTGGTGGAGTGGACGACCAGCGTGGCGCCCCACTGGATCGGGTTGATCAGGTAGGGGGTGGCCAGCGTGTTGTCGACGATCAGCGGGATGCCGGCCTCGTCGGCGATCTTCGCGATGGCCTCGATGTCCGTCACCACGCCGCCGGGGTTGGCGAGGCTCTCGACGAAGATCGCCTTGGTCTTCTCGGTCAGCGCCGCCTTGACGGCGTCGGGCGTGTCGGTGTCGACGAAGCTGGGCTGCCAGCCGAAGGCGCGCGGGAAGCTGATGCCGAGCTGGTTCAGCGAGCCGCCATAGAGCTTGGTCGACGCGACGATGTGGTCGCCGGGCGCCATCAGCGGGAACAGCGCCAGCAGCTGCGCCGCATGGCCCGACGAGGTCGCGGTGGCGCCGGCGCCGCCTTCCAGGTTGGCCAGCCGCTCCTCCAGCACCGCGACCGTGGGATTGGTCAGGCGGGAATAGATGAAGCCGACCTTCTGCAGGTTGAACAGCGAGGCGGCGTCGTCGACATTCTCGAAGACGAAGCTGGTGGTCTGGTAGATCGGCGTCTGCCGGGCGCCCGTTGCCGGGTCGGGTGCGGCGCCGGCATGGATGGCGCGGGTCTCAAAGCCGAAGCTCTTCGGTTCAGTCATCTGCGTGGTTCCCCCGTTTTCTCAGATCAGTTTCTTGAAGGTTTTCGTCGGTGCCCGGCGGTGCGTGACCAGGACGTTGGAATTGACGCCGATCCGGCCGATCTCGCCGTACAGCCGCTGGATTTCCATCTTCGGGCAGCGGTCCATCACCACGGTCAGGCCGGCGGCCTGGGCCCGCGCCGCCGCCTCGTCGTTGCGGACGCCGAGCTGCATCCACACCACCCTGGCCCCGGCGGCGATCGCCTCGTCCGTCACCCCGCCGGCGGCGGCGGAGTTGCGGAAGACGTCGACCATGTCCGGCGGCTCCGGCAGATCTTTTAAGCTGGCATAAACCGGTAGGCCGAGGATGGTCTGTCCGGCCAGCTTCGGGTTGATCGGGACGATGCGATAGCCCTTGTCGCGCAGATACTTCATCACGAAGAAGCTGGCCTTCACCGGGTCGGCGCTGGCACCCACCACGGCGATGCTGTGGACGCCGTCCAGCACGCCGCGCAGGAAGGCGTCGGTGTAGCGGGCCGGATCGGTGATCGTCTCATCGGTGATCGTCCCATCGGGGGGCATTGCCGGATCGCTCATCGCCCGCACCATACCGGCGTGCGCTTGCCGAGGAAGGCGTCGATGCCCTCGGCGGCGTCCTGCGCCATCATGTTCTCGGTCATCACCTGCGCGGCGTAGGCATAGGCGCCCTCGGCATCCAGCTCGATCTGGCGATAGAACGCCTCCTTGCCGGTCGCCAGCGTCAGCGGCGATTTCGACGCGATCTTGGCGGCGACGGAGTCCACCACCTCGTCCAGCTGGTCGGCCGGCACCGCGCGGTTGACCAGGCCGATGCGTTCCGCTTCATCCGCATCGATCAGGTCGCCGAGCAGCAGCATCTCCATCGCCGCCTTGCGCCCGACCGCGCGGGTCAGCGCCACCATCGGCGTCGAGCAGAACAGCCCGATGTTCACGCCCGGAGTCGCGAACCGCGCCTCCTCCTCGCAATAGGCGAGGTCGCAGGTCGCCACCAGCTGGCAGCCGGCCGCGGTCGCGACGCCGCGCACCTTGGCGATCACCGGCTGGCGGATGCGGTTGATCGTCAGCATCAGGCGCGAGCATTGGACGAACAGCGCCTCGTACATCTCGCGCGACGGTGCGGCGCGCATCTCCTTCAGGTCGTGCCCGGCGCAGAAGACGCCGCCGGCCCCGGCCAGCACCACGGCGCGCACCGTCCGGTCATCGTGGATGGTGTCCAGCGCGTCCTGCAATGCCGCCATCAGCCCGACCGACAGCGCGTTGCGCGCCTTCGGCCGGTTCAGCGTCAGCGTGGCGATCCCGTCGCGGTCCTCGCGCAGGACCAGCGGGGCATGGGGATCGTGTATCGAAGCCGCGGCGCTCATGGTCGTCATCCTCCCGTTTTTCTTTCGGTTGTTCACCGACGGCAGCTTAACGCGCCGGACCTGCGGGCGAATACGGCAACCTGCGGGATGGGAGGTATGAGACGACAGGAGGCGGATGAATTCAATGGAAAAATCTGTGAGATGATGCCATTTATCTATTATTTTAATAGGAAAATATGATTTTCAAAGCCCGTTCCCCCCTCTCCCAAGGGGGGAGAGGGGGCTGCAAAAAGGGTCAGGCGGTTACGACGCCTTCGCGATCTTCTTCTTCGGTGCGGCCGCTTCGGCGGGGGCATCCTTGGCAGGCTTGGCCTTGGTCGCCTTCTTGGCGGCCGGCTTCTTCGCCGGGGCCTTCGCCTTGACGGGCTTCTCCGTCTCGGCGCCCTCGGCCTTTTCGGCGTCGGCCTCCTTCGGGGCCTTGCCCTTCTTGGCAGCGTCCTTGGCGACCTTGGCGTCGATCAGTTCCAACGCCTGTTCCAGCGTCACGCTGTCCGGCTCGGTTCCCTTGGGGATCGAGGCATAGACGCTGGCATGCTTCACATAGGGACCGAAGCGGCCGGACCCCATGGTGATCGGCTTGCCGGTCTTCGGATGATCGCCCAACGCCTTGGCCGGAGCCGATGCCTTCTTGGCGGCGCCGGCCAGCAGATCGACGGCGCGGTTGATGCCGATGGTCAGCACGTCGTCGTCGGGCGTCAGCGACTTGTAGACGCTGCCATGCTTCAGGTAGGGGCCGAAGCGGCCGATGCCGGCGCTGATCTCTTCGGCCGTTTCCGGATGGTTGCCGATGACGCGGGGAAGGGCCAGCAGCTTCAGCGCGGTGTCGAGGTCGACGTCGGCCGCGCCCATGCCCTTGGGCAGGGACACCCGCTTGGGCTTCGGCGCCTCGTCCTTCTTCTTCTTCTTGGCCTTCGGCTTCTTGCCGTCGGCCGCCGGCTCCTCGACAGGCGGTGCCTCCGGCGGAGCGGCGGCGGCAGCCGGCGCCGGGCCGAGCTGGATGTAGGCGCCGAACGGGCCGCGGCGGACCGTGACCGGCAACCCGGTCTCCGGATCGTTACCCAGTTCGCGCGGACCTTCCTGCACCTCGCCGTTCTCGTCGTTGGCGACGGCCAGCGGCCGGGTGTAGCGGCATTCCGGATAGCGCGAGCAGCCGATGAAGGCGCCCATCTTGCCCAGCTTCAGCCCCAGGCGGCCTTCCCGACAGACCGGACAGACGCGCGGGTCGTGGCCGTCCGCCGTCACCGCGGGGAAGAAATGCGCCCCCAGCTCGTTGTCCAGCGTTGTCAGAACCTGGGTGATCGTCAGTTCCTTGGTGCCGTTCACCGCGACGTCGAAGGCGGTCCAGAAGTCGCGCAGCACGGTCTTCCAGTCGACCTTCCCGTCGGAGACCTCGTCGAGCTGGTTTTCCAGCTCCGCCGTGAAATTGTACTCCACATAGCGGTGGAAGAAATTCTCCAGGAAGGCGGTCACCAGCCGGCCGCGGTCTTCCGGAATGAAGCGCCGCTTGTCGAGCCGGACATAGTTGCGGTCCTGCAGCACCTGCAGGATCGAGGCGTAGGTCGACGGCCGGCCGATTCCCAGTTCCTCCAGCTTCTTGACGAGGCTGGCTTCGGAATAGCGCGGCGGCGGCTGGGTGAAATGCTGCTGCGGGTCGATGTCGCCGCGGTTCAGGGCGTCGCCCTGGTCCATCGCCGGCAGGCGGCGTTCCTGCTGGTCGTCCTCGGCCGCGTCGTCGCGATCCTCCTGATAGACCTTCAGGAAGCCGTCGAACATGACGATGGAGCCGGTGGCGCGCAGCACCACGTCCTTGGCCGGGCCGGCGATGTCAACCGCCACCTGATCGAGGATGGCGCTTTCCATCTGGCTGGCCAGCGTGCGCTTCCAGACCAGTTCGTACAGCCGCAGCTCGTCCTGTTCCAGGTAGGAGGCCACCGATTCGGGACGGCGGTGCAGGTCGGTCGGGCGGATGGCCTCGTGAGCCTCCTGGGCGTTCTTGGCGGCGGTCTTGTAGACGCGCGGCTGGGCCGGGACATAGCGCTCGCCATACTGCGTGCCGATCAGGCCGCGGGCGCTGTCGATCGCCTCCTGCGACAGGCTGACGCCGTCGGTTCGCATATAGGTGATCAGGCCGACCGTCTCGCCGCCGATGTCGACGCCCTCATACAGCTTTTGCGCCGTGCGCATGGTGCGGGTGGCGCCGAAGCCCAGCTTGCGCGAGGCCTCCTGCTGCAGGGTGGAGGTGGTGAAGGGTGGCGACGGGTTGCGGCGGCTCTGCTTGCGCTCCACCGACGAGACGGCGAAGTCCTGCGGGCGGATCTTCGCCACCGCGGCCTCGGCGGCCTCGCGGTTGGGCAGGCCGAACTTGTCCAGCCGCTTGCCGTCCAGTTGGGTCAGCGACGCGGTGAAGGAGGCACCGGCCGGCGTGGTGAAGCCCACCGCGATCGACCAGTATTCCTGCGGCTTGAAGACCTCGATCTCCGACTCGCGTTCGCAGACCAGGCGCAGAGCCACCGACTGGACGCGGCCGGCCGACTTGGAGCCGGGCAGCTTGCGCCACAGCACCGGCGACAGGGTGAAGCCCACCAGGTAATCCAGCGCCCGGCGCGCCAGATAGGCGTCGACTAGTTCGCGGGAGACGTCGCGCGGGTTGGCGATGGCGGCCTGCACCGCGCTCTTGGTGATCTCGTTGAAGGTGATGCGCTGGACCTCGCGGTTCTCGGTCAGCTTCTTTTCGCGCAGCAGCTCGGACAGGTGCCAGGCAATGGCCTCTCCCTCGCGATCCGGGTCGGTTGCGAGATAGATGCGGCTGGCCGACTTCACCGCCTTGGCGATCTCGTCGATGTGGCGCTTGGAGCGGTCGCCCAACTCCCATTCCATCGCGAAGTCTTCATCCGGACGCACCGACCCGTCCCGCGCCGGAAGGTCGCGGACATGGCCGAAGCTGGCGATGACGGTGTAGTCGTCGCCCAGATATTTGTTGATGGTCTTCGCCTTGGCCGGCGATTCGACGATGACGACGTTGCTGCCCGGCAAGAACCCAGCCCTTCGCGTGTGCCCACTCAAACCACGGCGGTGCCGATCAGGTAAGAGAGACCTGATGACCGGGAAGACGCTGGACTCGGCCGGCAAGCTCAAGTTCCAGAACCACGGTCAGCACCACCGGAGCGGACAATTGGCACCCGCGGACGAGTTCGTCAATGGTGACGGGCGAGGGCCCCAGGTTTTCCAGCACGATGGCGCGGGCCCTGGACAGCTCCGATTCGTCGGGTTCGACCGGGCCGGCCGGCCGGAACAGGTCGCGCTCGCGTTCCGAAACCGCGGGCGGGCGCAGGCCTTCGATGGAGCGCAGCACATCGTCCGCCCGCTCGACCAGCGTCGCCCCCTGGCGCAGCAGGTCGTTGGTGCCGTGGCAGCGCGGATCGAGCGGTGAGCCCGGCACGGCCATCACCTCGCGCCCCTGTTCCAGCGCCATCCGCGCGGTGATGAGGGAGCCGGAGCGCAACGCCGCCTCGACCACCAGCACGCCGAGCGACAGGCCGGAGATCAGGCGGTTGCGGCGCGGGAAATGACGGGCCTGCGGCTGGGTGCCGACAGCGCATTCCGCCACCGCCACCCCCTGCGCCAAGATGTCGCGGTATAGCGGCTCGTTCTCCGGCGGATAGACGATGTCGATGCCGCCGGCCAGCACGGCGGCGGTTCCACTGGCCAGCGAGCCGGCGTGGGCCGCCGTGTCGATGCCTCGGGCCAGCCCGGACACCACGAGCAGCCCGGCCGCCCCCAGGTCGCGCGCCAGCGATTCGGCGAACTTCTTGGCGTTCAGCGAGGCGTTGCGGGCGCCGACGATGGCGATCGCGCGCCGCTTCAGCAGATGGGCATGGCCGGCGACCGAGATCACCGGGGGTGCATCGTCCACCGCGGCCAGCGGTTCCGGGTAGTCCGGCTCGCAGGCGCACAGCAGCCGCGTGCCGAGGCGCCGGTTCGCCTCCATCTCGCGGTCCGCTTCCGCCTTGGACGCGACGCGCAACGGCTTGGCCCGCCCGCCGCGCCGAGCGAGATCCGGCAGGGCGTCCAGCGCCTTGCCGGCGCTGCCATACTGCTCCAGCAGGCGATGAAAGGTGATCGGCCCGACATTCTCCGTCCGGATCAGGCGGAGCCAGTCGAGCCTTTCGGCTTCGGTCAATGGGCGGCGCGGTTGTGTCATGCGCCATGGTTCTACAACCGATTCGGCGTAGCTTTCAACACTCAATCGTATGCCGGCGGGAAGCTTCGCGCACCTGTGGAATACGGTGCGTCCGATGCAATCCATGCTCGGGTGCCGGGCTTCAAGGGAAGCGGGGAGGGGCCTGTGCCTACCACCTTCGCATGTCTGGTCGCAAAGCGCGCGAGCCTCCATGCTCAGGCGGGGGGCCGGTTCCGGAGTCGCGGCCGACGCCAACATGATATTGCGCCATTTCCTCCATTGGCGGCGCTTTGTTTCCTTCCACCATTCGAAGAAACATCCGCTGTTCCAACGGACTGCGGCGGAATGCCGCATGGTTTAACCCCGATCCGGGCTCAACCTCTATTGCCGTGATCCGTGCCAAGCCTGAGGAAAAGTCTATGCGGAGAGTGGGAGAGAGGAAAGGCTTGTAACCCAGCGTGACGGGGGGATAAGCTCCGGCTGCGGGTATATGTCGCGCTAAAATGGCGTGATCCCTGCATAAACCGGCGTTCGCTGACAAACCCAACCATGGACCGCGCAAACAGATCGCGGTACGAATGAACAGGGTGGATGGAGCGCCGGCGGGAAGAGACGACCGCGGGCCATGACGAGCGTCGCGGCTAAGAAGGGGTTGGGGATGAAAAGGCAAAGCCTGTGCGCCGCCGGCCTGGCGGCGGTCCTGTCGATGGTTGGCGCCTGGAACGGCGCGCTGGCGAACGAGCCGCGGCCGTGGGAGATGGGCATGCAGCCCTCCGCCTCGCCGGTGAAGCACCTGATGGGGTCTTTCAACGACCTGCTGACCGTCGTCATCACGCTGATAGTCATCTTCGTCGCCGGGCTGATCGCCTATTGCGCCGTCCGATTCAACGCGAAGGCGAACCCGGTCCCGTCCAGAACCTCGCACCACACGGTGCTCGAGGTCGCCTGGACCGTGGTGCCGGTGATCATCCTGATCGTGATCGCCGTACCGTCCTTCAAGCTGCTCTACGCCGCGGAGCGCATTCCGCAGGCCGACATGACCGTCAAGGTGACGGGGCATCAATGGTACTGGGATTATGAGTATCCCGACCATGGCGGCTTCACCTTCTCCAGCTACATGATTCCGGAAGCCGACCTGAAGCCGGGCCAGCGCCGCCTGCTCGAGGTCGACAACCGCGTCGTCGTTCCGGTCAACGCCACCGTCCGGGTGCTGGTCACCGCCGGCGACGTCATCCATTCCTGGGCGATCCCGTCCTTTGGCGTGAAGAAGGACGGCGTGCCCGGCCGCATCAACGAGACCTGGTTCAAGGCCGAACGTGAAGGCGTCTATTACGGCCAGTGCTCGGAAATCTGCGGCACCAACCACGGCTACATGCCGATCGTGGTGGAGGCGGTGTCGAAAGAGGCGTTCGACGCCTGGGTCGCCAAGGCCAAGACCGCCTACGCGCCCGATGTCGCGCCCGCAAGCCGCGACGTGGCGCAGCGTCCGACGGAAACGCTGGTCGAGTGACGGCAAATCGCCCCCCGGTAGCGGGCCGGGCGGGGGCACGACGCGACAAGAAGAACCTACCCAGCCGCCGCCCATCCCAGGGACCGGCGCAGGCGGCCAGGGACAGCGACAAAGGGTTGAGACATGGCAAACGCCACACCGGAACATGGGCTTGGTGAGCATGGGCATGAGCACGGGCATGACGACCACCA
Organism: Azospirillum thiophilum; assembly: GCF_001305595.1. Classification (NCBI taxonomy): domain Bacteria; kingdom Pseudomonadati; phylum Pseudomonadota; class Alphaproteobacteria; order Rhodospirillales; family Azospirillaceae; genus Azospirillum; species Azospirillum thiophilum. Next base: position 2,951,315 of record NZ_CP012401.1, on the reverse strand, counting down.
CGTCCCCGGCTTCGTGCAGCGCTGGTTCTATTCGACCAACCACAAGGACATCGGCACGCTCTACCTGATCTTCTCGGTCATCGCCGGGCTGATCGGCGGGCTGTTCTCGGTGATCATGCGGGCGGAGCTGCAGTCGCCGGGCCTGCAGTTCGTCGCCGACGGGCAGGTCTGGAACATGCTGATCACCGCCCACGGCCTGATCATGGTGTTCTTCGTGGTCATGCCGGCGCTGATCGGCGGTTTCGGCAACTGGTTCGTCCCGCTCATGATCGGCGCGCCCGACATGGCGTTCCCGCGCATGAACAACATCAGCTTCTGGCTGATCGTGCCGGCCTTCCTTCTGCTGCTGGGTTCGGCCTTCGTCGGCAACGGCGCGGGCACCGGCTGGACGATCTATCCGCCGCTGTCCTCGACGCTGGGGCACAGCGGGCCGTCGGTGGACATGGCGATCTTCGCGCTGCATCTGGCCGGCGCCAGCTCGATCCTGGGCGCGGTGAACTTCATCACCACCATCTTCAACATGCGCGCCCCCGGCATGACGCTGCACAAGATGCCGCTGTTCGTCTGGGCGATGCTGGTGACGGCCTTCCTGCTGCTGCTGGCGGTGCCGGTGCTGGGCGGCGCCATCACCATGCTGCTGACCGACCGCAATTTCGGCACCACCTTCTTCAACCCCGAAGGCGGCGGCGACCCGATCCTGTTCCAGCACCTGTTCTGGTTCTTCGGCCACCCCGAAGTCTACATCATGATCCTGCCGGCCTTCGGGATCATCAGCCACATCGTGTCGACCTTCTCCAAGAAGCCGGTGTTCGGCTATCTCGGCATGGCCTATGCCATGGTCGCCATCGGCGTGGTCGGCTTCGTCGTGTGGGCGCACCACATGTACACGGTCGGGCTGGACGTGAACACCAAGGCCTATTTCACCGCGGCCACCATGATCATCGCGGTGCCGACCGGCGTGAAGATCTTCTCCTGGATCGCCACCATGTGGGGCGGGTCGATCGAATTCCGGGTGCCGATGCTGTGGGCGTTGGGCTTCATCTTCCTGTTCACGGTCGGCGGCGTCACCGGCGTGGTGCTGGCGAACGGTGGTCTCGACAACTACATGCACGACACCTACTACGTGGTCGCGCACTTCCACTATGTGCTGTCGCTGGGTGCGGTGTTCTCGATCTTCGCCGGCTGGTACTACTGGATCGGCAAGATGTCGGGGCGCCAGTATCCGGAGTTCTGGGGCAAGGTCCATTTCTACACCACCTTCATCGGCGTCAACCTGGTGTTCTTCCCGCAGCATTTCCTCGGCCTGTCGGGCATGCCGCGCCGCATCCCGGACTATCCGGACGCCTTCTGGGGCTGGAACATGGTCTCGTCGCTGGGCGCCTATCTCTCCTTCGCCTCGACGCTGCTGTTCGTCTGGATCGCCTGGAAGACCCTGCGCAGCGGCGAGCGGGTGCCGGGCGCCTATTGGGGGCCGGAGGCCGGCACGCTGGAATGGACGGTCAGCTCGCCGCCGCCCTTCCACGCTTTCGAGACGTTGCCCCAGGTGAAGTAGGCATGCTAACGGGCGGGCATCGCACGGAGACAATGCCCGCCACAAGGGACGCCGCTACAGGGCGGTCCGGGCGACGGAACCCGGGTTAGACGACAAGGACCAAGCCATGACCGATATGACCAGTGACCTGACGCTCGACCACAGGGGAGGCGCGTCGGCCGGCGACTTCATCGAATTGCTGAAACCGCGGGTCATGTCGCTGGTGGTCTTCACCGGTCTGGCCGGCATCGTGCTGGCGCCGGGCCACATCCATCCGTTCCTGGCCGCGGTCGCGGTGCTGTGCATCGCCGTCGGCGCCGGGGCGTCGGGCGCCATCAACATGTGGTACGACCGCGACATCGATGCGGTGATGACCCGCACGGCGAAGCGGCCGATCCCGTCCGGCCGGGTCGAGCCGGCCGAGGCGCTCGGCTTCGGCATCACCCTGTCGGTCCTGTCGGTCGTGGTGATGGGGCTGGCGGTGAACTGGACGGCGGCGGCGCTGCTGGCGCTGACCATCGGCTTCTACGTCCTGGTCTACACCATGTGGCTGAAGCGCCGGACCCCGCAGAACATCGTCATCGGCGGCGCCGCCGGCGCCTTCCCGCCGATGATCGGCTGGGCCGCGGTGACCGGCGGCGTCGATCTGCCCTCGATCCTGTTGTTCCTGCTGATCTTCCTGTGGACGCCGCCGCATTTCTGGGCGCTGGCGCTGTTCCGCAACGGCGACTACACCCGCGCCGGCGTGCCGATGATGCCGGTGGTGGCGGGGGCGGCGGCGACCAAGCGCCAGATGCTGGCCTACACGCTGGTCCTGCTGCCGGTGGCCGCGGCGCCGTCCTTCGTCGGCATCGCCGGGCCGGTCTATCTGGCGGTGTCTCTGGTGCTGGGCCTGATGTTCGTCGCCTGCGCGGTGCGCGTGCTGCGCGCGGCCGACGACGGGCCGGCCAAGAAGATGTTCGGTTTCTCGATCCTGTATCTGTTCCTGCTGTTCGCCGTGATGATGGCCGAGCGGCTGATCCTCGGAGGATGGGCATGACCGTGATGGAACGCGACGACCTCACCGGCGTCCGGCCGGATTCGGCGAAACGGGATCCGGCGAAGCGGCAGGAGGCGGCGTTGCGGGCGAAGAAGCTGCGCAACCGCAACCTTGCCGTCCTGGCCGCCCTGCTGGCGCTGGTCGTGCTGTTCTACGCCATCACCCTGGTCCGGATGGGCGGGGGGCACTGATGGCGGGGGGCGACGACAGGCTGCGCCGCCGCAACCGCCGGGTTCTCGGCTCCCTGTTCGGGCTGGTGCTGGGCATGATCGGGCTGACCTATGCGTCGGTCCCGCTCTACAGCCTGTTCTGCGCCGTCACCGGATTCGGCGGCACCACCCAGCGTGCCGAGGCGGCGGCGGCGCGGGTCGTCGACCGCAAGATCGCCGTCCGCTTCAATGCCGACACCAATTCGGCGCTGCCCTGGTCGTTCAAGCCTGAGCAGAGGGAACTGGTGCTGAAGCTGGGGGAGACCGGATTCGCCGCTTACCGGGCGGAGAACCGCGGCGCCAAGCCCTCCGTCGGCACCGCCGTCTACAACGTCACGCCTGACAAGGCCGGTGCCTATTTCAACAAGATGCAGTGTTTCTGCTTCACCGAGCAGATCCTGGAGCCCGGCCAGGTCGCGGACATGCCTGTGGTCTTCTTCGTCGACCCGTCGATGGCCGACGATCCCAACATGGACGACGTGACCACCATCACGCTGTCCTACACCTTCTTCCGCGCCAAGGACGGCGAGGCCCGGCTTGCCCAGCAGGCCGCCGTCCCGTCCGTGGCGCCGGGGGCCAACAAACAAAAGGCGGAGCCGGGGGCGACCGCCACAAACTAACCATATGGGGTAGTGAGACGATGGCCGACATCACCCACGGGCAAATGCCGCACGCCGAACCGTCAGCCCACGGACCGGGCGCCGGCATCCCGCATCCCTACCATCTGCTGAAGCCCAGCCCGTGGCCGCTGATCGGTGCCTTTTCCGGCGGGCTCCTGGCGACCGGCCTGGTCGTCTTCATGCATGGCGGCGGCAAGCTGCTGCTGATCCTGGGCGTGCTGGCCATCCTGGTCACGATGTTCGGCTGGTGGCGGTCGGTGATCCGGGAATCGGTGGTGGAGCATGCCCACACGCCGGTGGTGAAGATCGGCCTGCGCTATGGCATGGCGCTGTTCATCGCCTCGGAGGTGATGTTCTTCGCCGCCTTCTTCTGGGCCTTCTTCCATGCGGCGCTGGAGCCCAAGGTTTCGCCGATCAACCCGGATGCCATCTGGCCGCCGCCGAACGTCCATGTCATCGACCCGTTCGACATGCCGCTGATGATGACGCTGACCCTGCTGCTGTCCGGCGTCACCGTCACCTGGGCGCATCATGCGATCATCGAGGGGCGCAACCGCGAGGCCGCCAAGGCGCTGGGGCTGACCGTCCTGCTGGGTGTGCTGTTCTCCTTCTTCCAGGTCTACGAGTATGTCCACGCCGCCTTCAAGTTCACCGACGGCATCTTCCCGTCGACCTTCTACATGGCGACCGGCTTCCACGGCTTCCATGTGCTGGTCGGCACCATCTTCCTGGCGGTCTGTTGGGTCCGCACGGTTAAGGGGCACTTCACCCCCGGCAGCCATTTCGGCTTCGAGGCGGCGGCGTGGTACTGGCACTTCGTCGACGTGGTGTGGCTGTTCCTGTTCGTGTCGGTCTACTGGTGGGGCGGCCATGGCGGCGTGATCGCCGCCCATTGACGCCACCGGTGGTCGAGCCGTTCCGGCGGCCCATATTGATCCCGGAACGGCCCGAACCGAAGGTGCAGAGCGCGTGACCGAGTATCATCCCACTGTTTCGCCGTTGTCCGCGGGACTGCGCTGCCTTTGCCCGCGCTGCGGCCGGGGGAAGCTGTATACCGGCTATCTGACGGTGGCGGAGCGTTGCGAGTCCTGCGGCCTGGACTTCTCCCAGGTCGACAGCGGCGACGGGCCGGCGGTGTTCCTGATCTTCATCCTGGGGTTCCTGGTGGTGCCGGTCGCGCTGTGGGTGTCGATGAACGTCGACTGGCCGCTGTGGCTGCATGCCATCGTCTGGAGCATCGTCGTGCTCGGCCTGACGCTGGGCATGTTGCGGCCGGCCAAGGCCTATGTCGTCGCCTTGCAGTATCGTTACCGCCGCAGCGAGGTCGAAAAGGGATGAGTGCCGCGCCGGTGGCCGCGGGGGAGCGCCGCCGCTTCCGCCCGTCGCTGGGGGCGACGCTGGTGACGCTGCTGGGGCTGGCGCTGACCATCGGACTGGGGACTTGGCAGCTCGAGCGGCTGCGCTGGAAGACCGACCTGATCGCGCGGATCGACCGGCAGATGGCCGAGCCGCCGCAGCCGTTGCCGGCGCGCATCGACGACCCCGATGCGTGGGAATTCCGGCCGGTGACCCTGTCCGGCCGATTCCTGAACGACAAGGAAATGCTGCTGATCGCGCGGCCGCAGCAGGGGCAGGTCGGCTATGAGGTCCTGACCCCCTTCCAGCGGGCCGACGGCGGCGGGGTTGTTCTGGTCAACCGCGGCTTCGTGCCGATGGACCGCCGCGATCCGGCGACCCGCACCTCCGGCCGGGTGGAGGGGGAAACCAGCCTGCGCGGAGTCGTCCGGCTGCCGCAGCCGGCCGGCCTGTTCCAGCCCGGCAATGGCACCCCTGCGCCGGGAGCGGCTGCCGGATCGGCCGGCGGATCCGTCTGGATGCGGCCCGATCCGCCGGCGATGGCGACGGCCTTGTCGCTGGCGGACGTGGCGCCGGTGGTGGTGGAGATTTTGCCGGGCCAGACTGCCGGCCGCCCGGATGCTCCGGCCGGCATCCGGCCGCGCGTGGAGCTGCCGAACAACCATTTCCAGTATGCCTTGACCTGGTACGGGCTTGCGGCGACGCTCGCCGGGATCTACGTGCTGTCCCAGCGCAAACGCGCCGACACCGGAACCGACGGACACCCCGATGACCGCATATCAGGATCTTGAGCGCCGCCATGCCCGCATCGCCGCCATCGGCGATGCGCTGGGCATTCTCGGCTGGGACACCCAGACGATCATGCCGGAGGGCGCAAACGACGGCCGGGCCGAGCAGACCGCGACCCTGTCGGTGATCGCGCATGAACTGGCGACCGACCCGCGCATGGCCGACCTGTTGGCCGAGGCGGAAAGCGATGACGGTCTCGACTCCTGGCAGCGCGCCAACCTGCGCGAGATGCGCCGCCACCATGTCCATGCCACCGCCATCCCCGGCGAACTGGTGGAGGCGACCAGCAAGGCGGTGTCCGTCTGCGAGATGACCTGGCGCGCCGCGCGTGCCGAGGGCGACTTCGCCATGCTGCTGCCCTCGCTGAGCGAGGTGTTGGCCCGCGTCCGCGAGGGGGCGGAGGCGATGGGCGCGGTGATGGGGATCAGCCCCTACGACGCGCTGCTCGACAGCCATGATCCCGGTGCGCGGGCCGAGCGGATCGACGTGCTGTTCGCCGATCTGTCGGATTTCCTGCCCGACCTGATTGGCCGGGTGCTCGACAGGCAGGCGGCGTCACCGGTCCCGCTGCTGCCGGAGGGACCGTTTTCCGTCGAGAAGCAGCGCGAGTTGGGCGTGCGGATGATGGAGCGGCTCGGCTTCGATTTCCGCCGCGGACGGCTGGACGTGTCGCTGCATCCCTTCTGCGGCGGGGCGACCGGCGACGTCCGCATCACCACCCGCTATGACGAGGCCAACTTCACCGACGCGCTGATGGGTGTGCTGCACGAAACCGGTCATGCGCTGTACGAGCAGAACCGTCCGCGCGCGTGGCTGAGCCAGCCGGTCGGGCAGTCGCGCGGCATGGCGGTGCATGAGAGCCAGTCGCTGCTGATGGAAATGCAGGCCTGCCGCTCGCCCGAGTTCATCACCTGGCTCGCGCCGGTGGCGCGTGAGGCTTTCGGCGGCGAGGGGCCGGCCTGGGAGGCCGGCAACCTGCGCCGGCTCTACAGCCGGGTGGAGCGTGGCTTCATCCGCGTCAACGCCGACGAAGTGACCTATCCGGCCCATATCATCCTGCGCTACCGGCTGGAAAAGGCGCTGATCGCCGGTGATCTGGCGCTGGCCGACCTGCCGGGGGCCTGGAACGACGGCATGGCCGAACTGGTGGGGGTGGTCCCGCCCGACGACCGGTTGGGCTGCCTGCAGGACATCCACTGGCCCGGCGGCGGCTGGGGCTATTTCCCCAGCTATACCCTGGGCGCGATGACCGCTGCGCAGCTGTTCGAGGCGGCGCGCACCGCCGATCCGGAGATCGTTCCCGCCCTGTCGCGCGGCGAGTTCGCGCCGCTGGTGGCATGGCTGCGGGTGAATGTGCATGAGACCGGCTGTTTCCATGCGTCGGGCGACGATCTGCTGACCGCGGCGACCGGCCGGCCGCTCGACGCAACCGTATTCAGGCGCCATCTGGAGCAGCGGTATCTCTGAACCACCGCTCGCGAGGGGCGTGCGGAAGCCTCTTGCGGGATGCCGGTGTGTGGTTTCCTGTGGGGAAACCGCGAAGCAAGTGGAGCCGTGGACAAGAAAAAAGGCCGCCCCATGGGGCGGCCTTTTTTATAAGGGAAGCTGAGGGCAGCTTACCCCCTTGCGGTGGTCCGCAGCGTCTCTTCCGCGGCGCGGATCAAGGCCATCGACTTGTTGACGGTCTCCTGATACTCGGCCTCCGGGTCGCTGTCGGCGACGACGCCGCCGCCGGCCTGGACATACATCATGCCGTCCTTCAGCACCGCGGTGCGCAGCGCGATGCAGGTGTCCATGGCGCCCGACGCGCCGAAATAGCCGATGCAGCCGGCATAGACGCCGCGGCGGGCCTTTTCCAGTTCGTCGATGATCTCCATGGCCCGCACCTTCGGCGCGCCGGACACCGTGCCGGCCGGGAAGCCGGCGACCAGGGCGTCGAGCGCATCGAACTTCGGATCCAACTCGCCCTCGACGTTGGAGACGATGTGCATGACGTGGCTGTAGAGCTCGACGATCATCTTGGCCGTCACCTTGACGGTGCCGATCTTAGCCACCCGGCCGACGTCATTGCGGCCGAGGTCGAGCAGCATCAGGTGCTCGGCCAGTTCCTTCGGATCGCTCAGCAGGTCGGCGGCCAACGCCTCGTCCTCCGCGGTGGTGGCGCCGCGCTTGCGGGTGCCGGCGATCGGACGGACGGTGACCTTGCCGTCGCGCACCCGCACCAGGATCTCCGGGCTGGAGCCGACGACGGTCAGCTCGCCGAAGTCGCAGTGGAACAGGAAGGGCGACGGGTTCAGGCGGCGCAGCGTGCGGTACAGCGCCAGCGGCGACGGCTTGAAGGGGAAGCGGATGCGCTGGGACGGCACGACCTGGAAGATGTCGCCGGCGCGGATGTACTCCTTCGCCTTCTCCACGATCGCGTGATACTCCTCGCGCGTCGTGTTGGAGGTCCAGGCCAGCGGCAGACCGTCCTCGGTGCGCGGCTCGCGCCGGTAGGGCAGGGGGCGTTCCAGGTCGGCCAGCGCATCGGTCAGCCGTTCGCGGGCATCGGCGTAGGCGGTGGCGGCATCCTTGCCGGCCTTCGGCCAGACCGGCGTCACCAGCGTGATCGAATCGGTGTGGCTGTCGAAGATGGCGACGATGCTGGGCCGGGTCAGGATGGCGTCCGGGATGTTCAGCTCGTCCGGATTGTCGTCCGGCAGCCGCTCCATCAGCCGCACCATGTCGTAGGTCATGTAGCCGAACAGGCCGGCGGCCATCGGCGGCAGTTCCGCCGGCAACTCGATGCGGCTCTCGTTGATCAAGGTGCGCAGGGCGTCGAGCGGCGCCGCGTCGAGCGGACGGTAGGCGTCGCGGTCGTGCAGGGCGTCGCGGTTGATCTCGGCCTCGTTGCCGCTGGAACGCCAGACCACGTCCGGCTTGAAGCCGATCACCGAATAGCGGTCGCGCCGCGACCCCGCCCCGCGCTCCGCCGATTCGAGCAGGAAGCCGAAGGGGCGGCCGTCGGCCAGCTTCATGTAGGCGGAGACCGGGGTCTCCAGGTCGCTGACCAGCGTGGTCCATACCACCTGCGGCCGACCGGCGGCGTAAGCGGCATCGAAGGCGGTGGTATCGGGCTGGACCTTCACGGCACGGGACCTCTTGTTTCCCCTGGCCTCGGCGTCGATGCGCCGGAGCCTCAGTTGCTGGCGAAGAACTGGTCGATGCGCTGGCGGTGGATCTGCACCGGGTACTTGTCGCGCAGCGCATTGGTGAACTCGGCCACCAGATCGTTCTCCATGCCCTGTTCGACCGAGGCACGGACCGGCGCCAGATCGGCGTCGGCGGCCTTGGGATCGGCCGGGACGATCTCCTTCAGGCGGGCGACGACCTGGGCGTCGGCGGTGGAGCCGTCGACCACCTCGTTCGGCTTGGCGGCGAACAGCTTGACGACCATCTCGGCCGGCAGCCCTTCGACCGACTGGGCGTCGCGGGTGAAAGGGGTGGTCATGGCGAAGCTGGCGCCGGCTGCGGTGGCGACGTCCTGTGCCGCAGCCTCCGCCCCCTGCTTCAGGCGGTCGGCGATCTCCTGCGCCTTCTTGGCGGCGCGGTCGGCGCGCTGTTCCTGCTGCCAGTCGGCGATGACCTGATCGCGCACGTCGGCCAGCGGACGGACGGCGGCGGGGATCACGCTGTCGACGCGGACGGCGAGGAAGTTGCTGCCCTCGCCTTCGGTCAGGTTGGAGGTCGCGCCCGTCCGCAACTGGAACGCGTTGGCGAGCTGCGCCTTCAGGCCCGGCAGGTCGGGGGCGGCATCCTTGCCGTCCGGCGCCTTGCCGGTGCTGTCGATGGCGGCGACCTTGGTCAGGGCCAGGCCCTGCGCCTGCGCCACCTCGTCCAGAGACGCGCCGCTGGCGAGCTGGTCCTCGACCCGGTTGGCGATGGAGAAGACGGAATCGAGCGCCTGCTCCTTCTTCAGCTCTTCGGCCAGCTGGACGCGCACATCCTCGAAGCTCCTGGTCGTAGCCGGGGTCATGCCGGTGACGGCCATGACATGCCAGCCGAGCGCGCTCTTCACTGCGTCGGAGGTCTTGCCGGCGTCCAGCGCAAAGGCGGCGTCGCCGATCTCCGGCAGGTCGGTGCGGGCGATGTTGTCGAGTGTCACCGGCTCGACGCCCGCCTCCTTGGCGGCCTCGCCCAGCCCCTTGACCTTGGCGGCCTCGGCGATCTGCTTCGCCTTCGCCTCGTCGTCGACCACCACCATCTGCACGGTGCGCTTCTCGGGCGCGCCGAATTCGCTGGCGCGCTCTTCGTAGGCCTTGCGCAGTTGGGCGTAGTCGATCTGGATATCCTTGGCCAGCGCGTCAGGCGACAGCCGGGCCACCGTCAGGGCGCGGTATTCCGGTGCGGTGAAGCGGACCTGATGGTCGTCGTAGGCCTGCTTGATCGCCGCGTCGTCGGGCACGCCGACATCGCCGATCGAGGCGTTGGGCAGGGTCACCACCTCCGCCACGCGCTTCTCGCCGCGGTAGCGGTAGAGATCCTGCACCAGCGGCGCCGGCGGGGTAACGGCGGCGGCGACAGCGCCGGCCACCAGCTGGCGCGCCGTCTCGCGCTGGATCATCGCGACATAGCCGTCTTCGGTCAGCTGGTTGTTGCGCAGCACCGAGCGGAAGATGTTCGGATCGAACTGGCCCTGCTGGTTGCGGAAGGACGGTTCGTCGGCGATGCGCAGCTTGATCACCTCCTGCCCGACGGAGATGCCCATGTCGGAGGCCGCGAGGTCGAACAGGGTGCGCTGGATCAGCGATTGCAGCGACTGTTCCAGCAGGCCGAAGCGCTTGGCCTGTTCGGTGGTCAGGGTGCCGCCCAGCATCGGGCGCAGCCGTTCCATCTGGCGGCGGAATTCCTGGTCCAGCGCCTGCTGCCCGATCTCCACCTTGCCGACTTCGGCGACGGTGGTGGGGGTGGAGGAGCGGAACACGTCGCCGATGCCCCATACGCCGAAGCTGAGGATCAACAGCACGAACAGGATCTTGACGACCCAGGAGCCGGCGAAATTGCGGATGAACTGGAGCATGGGACCCTAAACTGAGCGCGTCGTTCGGCCATCCGGCCAGGGCGGCGCATCATAGATAGGGGATGGTGGGGCGGCAACAGCCCTTTTCCACGCGACGCTTGCAAGTGGCGGATACAAATGGTGCGCCTGCCTTGCGGCCGGGCACGAAAACGCGAACGCCCCGGGGAGTCCCCGGGGCGTTCGCTTGTATCCGTGCCGTTACTTCAGCGCGTCGCGCGCGGCATCCTTGGCGCCGCCGACGGTGTTCTGGACCTTGCCGGCGGCCTTCTCGGTGCTGCCCTCGGCTTCGGTCTTGGTATCGCCGGTCATCTTGCCGACGGTTTCCTTGACGGAACCCTTGATGGAGCGGGCAGCACCTTCGATCCGATCCTTGTCCATGATGGCAACCTCCGTGACGTTGATCATGCTCTGACAACGCTGCGGGCGGCCGAAGGTTTCATTAAAGATCGTCCATGAAGAGCGTCGGCGGTCGGCAGGCGTCATGCCCGTCGCGGCCCGTCGATGCCACGTTCCACCCGGCGCGGGGCGATCGGCATGGCATCGGAGCGCATCGGTCCGGCGCTGAGTCGGCGCTGAGTGGCGAGTGTCAAGGCGTGGTGGCTGATCCGGTCGCGGAACTCGCGGTCGATCCGGCTATAGGCGCTGTAGGCCAGCCGCACCGCCGCCGGGGACCGGCTCCTCAGGGCTTCCTGCAAGGCGTCGCGCAGCGTCCGCAGTTCGAGGATGCCGGGGACGAAGGCCATCTCGACCGCTTCCGCCAGGATTTCGATGGAACACAATGTCGCCTCGTCGTCCAGGAGGATGCTCATGTGGATGCTCCGGCAGAGGGACCGGCAGAGGGACCGGCAGAGGGGCCGGCGGCGGTCAGGAGCCGAGCAGGTCGAAAACCGCCGTCAGGCAGCGGCGGCGGGTCCGGCAATCCTCGCACTGGCTGTCGGCTTGGCAATGCTGCCGCCGCCACGCCTCCAATTCCCGGTAGAGGACACGCTTCTTGTCGTCCGAGATCACGTCAGTGGCCCGGATCGTCTCAAAGGCGTCCTGCATTGGGTTGGCCGCGTCCAACAACATCGCCATGAACCTCCCGTTGACGCGAAATCTATGCCGCGCCACAGGCCAAGTCCATGAACGGACTGTAATAGCACGGCGGCAAATTGAAACGAGCTGTGGCGGCTTTCGGCGGGCGATCCATTGACGGTCGGCCGTTGACTGCAGGCGGCCCGGGCCGCAGCATCCCTCCAAACCGGGTCGAGGGATGGCGAAGGGGACGGCATGGAGCGGACGGTGTGGCCGACGCTGGTCTTGTACGGTGCTGCGGCGCTGGCGGAAATCACCGGCTGTTTCGCCTTCTGGGCGTGGGCGCGGTTGGGACGGAGCCTATGGTGGACGATGCCGGGCGTTGCCAGCCTCTGCCTGTTCGCGTGGCTGCTGACCCGCGCCGACGCCGATTTCGCCGGGCGGGCCTATGCGGCCTATGGCGGGGTCTACATCGCCGCGTCGCTGCTGTGGCTGTGGCTGGTCGAAGGCGCGCGGCCGGACCGCTGGGATACGGCCGGTGCGCTTGTCTGTCTCGCCGGGGCGGCGCTTATCCTGGCTGGGCCCCGGGGCAGTTGAAGGGCGGCGGCACCGGCCGGCCGACCCACTGCCGGAGTGCCGGGCCGTTCACCAGCACCAGCCGTCCGCCGTCGAGCCGCAGGTAGGCACCGACGCGCACCCGTCGCCGCAGGATGTCGTCGTTGAGCATGATCTGGGCATCGGCCAGGGACAGCGGATCCCCCTGGTAGTACGCACCGCCGTCGGCATGGCGGATCTGGCTGAATGCGGTGGTCATGTCACGATGCTCCCTCTTCTTCTTCAACCGCGGACTGCAGGCGGACCCGGATGCACGGCGTCGATGCCCGCCGGCCGCGGTTGTTGCTGCGGCCGTTAACGGATGAACGTCGGAGGCGTCCGGTTTATTCCTCCATCGAATGCGGCAGAGTTCGTTTTCGTTGGGTCTGACGAGTGCGGGGCGTCGGAATCCCGGAGGACGATGTTTTCACGAACATCCTGCGGGGGACACCGCCTCCGGTCCAGTTCAGATGCGTGCATGCCACCGAATTGCCACCGAATTGCCACGGCGGACACACGCATAAGATGTGTTGATGCCGGCGGCGGCGGCTGATTTTTCCCAGGTCCGGGGCGGCTCATTGAACCATGTCAATCGCACATCCGGCATGAACCGTTAGAGTGCCCAACACATCATGGTTCCGTCAGGAAAAACCAGCCGGGGTCGCAGCACCGCCGGACATTGGAAAAGATGTGGAAGGAAGTCATAATGCTTCCGACTGGAATGAAATAGTTGCTGCCGGGCAACCGGCAGTGGCTGCCAAGAGTCGGCCCGTCGGGCCGGACAGAGAAAACGGATTGTCTCGTGAACTTACAACCGGCGGATCAGATGAACGGTTCCGACAGCAGCGGTTCCGGCGGAAAGGGATCCGGCGGAAAAGAACCGGATGGAGCGGAAGCCGGCGGGGCAAGGGGGGCCGGTAGCGGCGGCCTGCCACGGGATCCGGCGTTCCTGGCGTCGCTCGCTTCCAGCCTTCTCGACCATGGCGACATGGCGCTGGTGTATGTCGACCGCGCCGGGATATGCCGCCACGCCGACCGGCGTTTCGCTGCCGCCCTCGACCGCAACCCGGCGGATCTGGTCGGCCATGCGCTGGGGGCTCTGGACCATCCGGTGGCGGCAGCCATCGCGACGGCCATCGCGGGGGTGGGCGATGCGTCCGCACCGTCGACCGCTCCGGTCGATTGCCGGACGCTCGGCTGCGACGGCCGGCTTTCCTTCCTGAGCGGCAGCGTGCTGGTCCACCGCGACGGGGCGGGGGTGGCGCTCGGCTATCTCGGAGCCTTCCACGAGACGGGCGATCCCGACCGCATCGCCGAGTTCGTGACCTGCCGCGACAGCTTCGTGGCGACGCTGCTGGATGCGGCGGTGGACGGGATCATCATCTCCGGCCGCGACGGCGTCATCCGTTCCGTCAATCGTGCCTGTTCCCGCCTGTTCGGCTATGAGGAGGGCGAATTGCTGGGGCGGAACATGGCCATGCTGATGCCGCCGCCCTTCTCGCGCGACCACGGGCGCTACATCGACAGCTATCTGAAGACCAACCGGGCCAAGATCATCGGCATCGGCCGCGACACGCTGGGCCAGCGCAAGGACGGCACCGTCTTCCCCATGCATCTCAGCGTCGGCGAGGCGCGGTTGGGCGCGGAGGTGACCTTCGTCGGCATCATCCGCGACATCTCCGAACGCCTGGCGGCGGAACAGCGCGCCTCATACCTGGCGCGTCACGACCCGCTGACCGGAGTGCTCACCCGCACCGCCTTCCTGGAGGAATGCGAGGCGCTGTTCGCCGGCCAGCGCGCCGGACAGCAGGCCGGCCAGGATGCCGTCCAGGATGCCGGGGAAACGGTGCCGGAGACCCGGTTCGCGCTCTTCACGCTCGACGTCGACCAGTTCAGCGACATCAACGAGGTGTTCGGCTTCCATGTCGGCGACGCGGCGTTGAAGGCCATGGTCAGCCGGGTGACGGAGGTGCTGCCGCCCGACACCATCGTCTGCCGCATCGCGGCGGACGAATTCGCTGCGCTCTCGCGGGTCGCCGATGGCGAGCATGCGCACCGGCTGGCCGACGTCCTGCACGACCGGCTGACCGCATCGATCTACGCCGACCGGCATTGGGTGCGGCTGCGGCTGTCGATCGGGGCGGCGGTGGAGGACGAGACCGTCCATACGCTCGAGGATCTGAACGCCAAGGCGAAGCTGGCCCTGCAGGCGGTGCAGCACAATGGCGGCAATGCCGTCTGCTTCTACACGCCGGAGATGGCCGCGGCGGCGACGCGGCGGATGATGCTGACCATGCATCTGGCCCACGCCATCGAGCGGAACGAGCTGCATCTGGTCTACCAGCCGATCGTCGACCAGCACGGCCGCCTGCAGTCGGCCGAGGCGCTGCTGCGCTGGAACCATCATGTGCTGGGCGCCGTCTCGCCCGGCGAGTTCATCCCGGTCGCGGAGGAAAGCGGCCTGATCGTGCCGATCACCGACTGGGTCCTGACGACCGCCGTCGCCCAGATGGCACGCTGGGAAGCCGAGGGCGTGCTGCCGGACCGGGTGTTCCTCAACATCTCCGGCCAGCAGTTCCTGCGCGGCAACCTGACCCTGCGGCTGGAGGAACTGCTGGCCGGGCACCCCTCCCTGCGCAGCCATCTCGGGCTGGAGATCACCGAGCAGGCGGCGGTGCGCGACCTGAAGGTGGCGGTGCGCACGCTGGGCGAGTTGGCCGATCTCGGCATCCAGGCGGCTATCGACGATTTCGGTTCCGGCTATTCGTCGCTCAGCTACGTGCAGCAGTTGCCGGTGGCGAAGCTGAAGATCGACCGAGCCTTCGTCATCGACGTGCCGGAGAACCCCAAGAGCAATGCGCTGGTCCGTGCCGCCGTCGGCATGGCGCACGGGCTGGGGCTGGTCACCGTCGCGGAAGGGGTGGAGACGGTCGAGCAGCGCGACTTCCTGGTGTCGGTCGGTTGCGACATGATGCAGGGCTATCTGTTCGGCCGCCCGATGATGCCGGAGGCGCTGGCCGACATGGTGCGGCGGCAGGCGGTGGCGGCCTTGGAATGATGTGTCGCCGCTGTGGGCATTTCCGTCGTTCCGGTCCTTGGGGAGAATCCCATCTCGACAGGTTCTCCTGCAACTGATATCCATTCTCATGGATTTGAGAGTCATTCGCAGTCTGGGAGTAATGGATGTTCATCGACAAGTTCGCGGGGCTCGCCTTCGCCGTTGGTGCCTTGACCGCTTTTTCCGTTCAGGCTCAGGAAGTCAACGTTTACAACTCGCGCCATTACAACACCGATCGCGCGATCTATGAGACTTTCACCAAGGCGACCGGGATCAAGGTCAACATCATCGAGGGCAACCACGATGAGCTGATCCAGCGCATGAAGTCGGAGGGCGCCAGCAGCCCGGCCGATCTGCTGATCACCGTCGATGCCAGCCGTCTGGCCGCCGCGGCCAAGGAAGGGCTGCTGGCGCCGGTCAGCTCGCCGGCGCTGGAAGCGATCAAGGTTCCCGCCAACCTGCGCGATCCGAACGGTGCCTGGTGGGGTCTGTCCACCCGCGCCCGCATCATCGTCTATGCCCGCGACCGGGTGAAGCCGGAGCAGATCCGGAATTACGAGGACCTGGCCAAGCCGGAATGGAAGCAGCGCGTGCTGACCCGCAGCGGCACCCATCCCTACAGCCTGGCGCTGACCGCCTCGATGATCGACGCCCTCGGCGAAGAGAAGACCGAGGCGTGGGTGAAGGGCCTGGTAGCGAACCTCGCCCGTCCGCCGCAGGGCGGCGATACCGACCAGATCAGGGCGGTCGCGGTGGGCGAGGGCGACGTCGCCATCGCCAACACCTATTATGTCGGCAAGCTGATCACCTCGGCCAAGCAGGAGGACCGTGAGGTCGCGGCCAAGGTCGGCGTGATCTTCCCCAACCAGGACAACCGCGGCACCCACGTCAATCTCAGCGGCGCCGGCGTGGTGAAGACCTCCAAGAACCAGGAGAACGCCCGCAAGCTGCTGGAATATCTGCTGAGCCCGGAGGCACAGCGCCAGTTCGCCGACGGCAACATGGAATATCCGGTGAACCCGGCGATCCAGCCGCATCCGGAGCTGGTGAAGCTCGGCGACTTCAAGCATGCCGACGTCAACGCCGCCGCCTTCGCCGCCTACACCCCGCAGGCGCTGCGCATCATGGACCGTGCCGGCTGGAAGTAAGATGACCGACGCCCCGTTCTCCTCTCCGGCCCCCTCCGTCATCCTGTCGGGCATCACCCATCGCTACGGGCGGCTGACCGCGGTCGACGACGTGTCGCTGTCGGTCGCCCCTCGCGAGGTGGTGTGCATCGTCGGCCCGTCCGGCTGCGGCAAGTCGACCCTGCTGCGTCTGATCAGCGGGCTGGAGACGGTGCAGGCCGGCACGATCACGGTGGACGGGGCGCCGCTCGCCACCGCCGACCGCTCGCTGCCGCCGGAAAAGCGGCCGGTCGGCATGATGTTCCAGGACTTCGCGCTGTTCCCGCACCTGACGGTTGCCGGCAACATTGCCTTCGGCCAGACCGACCGGCCGCGTGCCGAGCGCAAGCGCCGGGTGGCCGAGCTGCTGGAGACCATGGCGCTGACCCGCTATGCCGACGTCTACCCGCACACCCTGTCGGGCGGCCAGCAGCAGCGGGTGGCGCTGGCCCGCGCCATGGCGCGCGACCCCAAGGTGCTGCTGCTGGACGAGCCCTTCTCGGCGCTCGACGAGCAGCTTCGCCGGTCGGTGCGGGAGGAGGTGGTGCGGATCATCCGCGCCACCGGGGTCGCCACCATCGTCGTCACCCACGATCCGGAGGAGGCGATGGAGATGGGCAATCGCGTGGTGGTGATGGAGGCCGGCCGCGTGATCCAGGCCGACTCGCCGGTCAATCTCTACAAGCGCCCCGCCAACAGCTTCGTCGCCCGCCTGTTCGGCGAGGTCAACCGCTTCCAATCGACGGTGAGCGACGGCCGGATCGTCACTCCGCTCGGGTTGATCCAGGCGCCGCACCTGCCCGGCGGCACCCGGGTCGAGGTCGCCTGCCGGGTCGAGGATCTGGAGCTGGTGCCGCTCGGCGCCCGTCCGGACGCGGTGCCCGTCCGCGTGCGCCATTCCAGCTTCCTCGGCTCCGCAACGCGTGTCTGCCTGGATTTGCCGGGCGGTGCGCCGGAGATCCACGCCCGCCTGCCGGGACATGTCGACGTCCATGCCGGGCAGGAGCTGTCCGCGGCTATGGCGGCGGAACGGGTGATGGTGTTCCCGGCGGAGTGAGGGCGGAGTTGTCGGGTCGAATGCCCCCTCCCTAACCCTCCCCCACCTCCGGTGGGAGAGGGGACTGCCGCTCCCCTGACGCTTACTCCCTCTCCCGCAAAGCGGGGGAGGGTCGGGGAGGGGGCACGATCGGCCGGGCCTCACACCCCCGCCTGCACCTCGTCCTCGCCGAACTGGAGCCGGCACAGCCGGGCATAGGCGCCGTTGGCGGCCAGCAGCGCCTCGTGCGTGCCCTGCTCGATGATCCTTCCGCCTTCCATCACGACGATGCGGTCGGCATTGCGCACGGTTGCCAGCCGGTGGGCGATCACCAGGGTCGTCCGCCCCGCGGTCAGCCGCTCCAGCGCCGCCTGCACCAGCCGCTCCGATTCACTGTCCAGCGCGCTGGTCGCCTCGTCCAGCAGCAGGATCGGCGCATCCTTCAGGAAGGCGCGGGCCAGCGCCAGACGCTGGCGTTCTCCGCCCGACAGCTTGACGCCGCGGTCGCCGATCACCGTGTCGTAACCCTCTGGCAGCTTCGATACGAACTCGTGGGCGGCGGCGGCCCTGGCGGCGGCGATCACATCCTCCATTCCGGCGTCGAGCCGGCCGAAGCAGATGTTCGCCCGCACCGTGTCGTTGAACAGGACGGTGTCCTGGCTGACGATCGACACGGCGCCGCGCAGGCTGCGCAGGGTGGCGCCGCGCACGTCCTGGCCGTCGATCAGCACCTCACCCCCGGTCACGTCGTAAAGCCGCGGGATCAGGTTGAAGACGGTCGATTTGCCGGCGCCGCTGCGCCCGACCAGTGCCACCGTGCTGCCGGCCGGAACGTCGAGGTCGATGCTCTTCAGCGTCTCCGCCCCGGTCTCGTAGGCGAAGCGGACCCCGCGCAGTGCGACCGCGCCCGTGCTGACGGCCAGCGGCCTGGCGTCCGGGCGTTCGAGGATGGTCGGCTGCTGGTCGAGCAGTTCGAAGATGCGCTGGGCGGCGGCCAGACCCTCCTGCAATGCCGCGTTCAGCGTGCCGATGGCGCGCACCGGCTGGGCCGCCATCAGCAGGGCGCCGACGAAGCCGGAGAAGGCGCCGACCGATCCCTCGCCCATCGTCATCCGGTAGCCGGCGAAGGCGATCACCCCCGCCACCGCGACGCCGCCCAGCACCTCCATCATCGGATCGATGCGCGATCGGGCGCGCACCGCCTTCATGGTCAGCAGGTAATTGTCGTGGAAGGCGCGGCCGGCGCGGGCGCGCTCATAGTCCTCAAGGCTGTAGGTCTTGACCATGCGCGCGCCCGACAGGCTCTCGGTCAGCAGCGAGGTCATGTCGCCCATCTGCGCCTGGGTGTCGCGCGACACGCGGCGCAGCCGCTTGCCGATGCGGACGATCGGCACCGCGGCGATCGGGTAGATGATGAAGACGATCAGCGACAGCAGCCAGTCGAGATAGAACATCGACCCGACCAGCGCGATCACCGTCAGGATGTCGCGCACCAGCCCGGTCAGCGTGCGGGACAGCGCGTTGCGGATCAGGTCGACGTCGTTGATGAAGCGCGAGGTCAGCGACCCGGTCGGGGTGGCGTGGAGCTGCGCCATGTCGGCATTCTGCAGATGCGCGAACATCGACAAGCGGATGTCGGCGATGATGCGCTGGACGATGTCGCTGGTCACCACAGTCTGCGAATAGAGCGACGCCCCCTTGATCACCGTCACCGCGACGATGGCCAGCGGAATCGCCAGCAGCATGCCGCGGTCCTGGGCGGAGAACATGGCATAGGACTGGTCGATCAGCAGCGGATAGGCGCCGGTCGTCGCCGCCACCACCGCCATCAGCAGGAAGGACAGCATCAGCTTGCCGCGATAGGGCAGCACCCACTCGCGCCACATCCTGCCCGCCAGCCGCTCGGTCGCCGCATCGAGGCGCAGGGGCTTGCCGCTCTTGTTCGTCACGGTCGCATCCGATCTCTTGTCCGTTGCCGATGGCTTAGCCCATGGGCTTCGGTCTTGTCCACCGGTCGGAGCCGCCGCAGCCCGGCGGGTCAAGGGGCGGCAGAGCCTGTACGGCAGGCTACAGGCTTCCTTTACCCGTTCGTGGAATGCTGCGGGCCAAGGGGACGGCGAACGTTCCGGCAGCGGGAAGGAGAATGCTCATGGCGATTGCAAACGGCGCGACTGGAAACGGCCACACCAACGGCGCATCGCGGCGGCCGCGCATCGGCATCGCGCTGGGCGGCGGGGTGGCGCGCGGCTGGGCCCATATCGGGGTGCTGCGGGCGCTGAAGCGCTATGGCATCGAAGCGGACATCGTCTGCGGCGCATCGGTCGGCGCGCTGGTCGGTGGCCTGCATCTGGCTGGCAAGCTCGACGCGCTGGAGGAATGGGTACGGGCACTGACCCGGCTGAAGATCGTCGGCTACCTGGATTTGCGGCTGCGCCAGGGCGGCGGCCTGATCGGAGGCGACCGGCTGATGGCGGAGCTGCGCCTGCATTTGGGCGACCTGCGGATCGAGGAGTTGCCCTGTCCCTATGTCGCCATCACCACCGATCTGGTGACCGGTCACGAGGTCTGGCTGCAACGGGGCGAACTGGTCGACGCCATGCGGGCGTCCT
Source organism: Azospirillum thiophilum (assembly GCF_001305595.1). NCBI lineage: Bacteria > Pseudomonadati > Pseudomonadota > Alphaproteobacteria > Rhodospirillales > Azospirillaceae > Azospirillum > Azospirillum thiophilum. The sequence goes on along the minus strand of NZ_CP012401.1, from coordinate 2,931,235 downwards.
TCTCGCTGCCCGGCGTGTTCCCGCCGATGTCGATCGACGGGCGCTGGATGATCGATGGCGCGCTGGTCAACCCGGTGCCGGTCTCGGCCTGCCGGGCGCTGGGCGCGCAGATGGTGATCGCCGTCAACCTGTCCGGCGACATCCTGGGCAAGGCACGCAAGCCGGGGGCCAGCGTGCCGACCGCCGCCGGCTTCGACCTGCTGCGGATGGTCGAGGACGAGGTGCCGGGCAACCGTGGCCCGATCGGTGGCGGGATCGGGGCGCTGACCCGCCGCATCTTCCGCCGCGACTACGAAGGGCCGAGCCTGTTCGGCGTGATGGTGTCGTCGCTGGGCATCGTCACCGACCGCATCACCCGCTCGCGGCTGGCCGGCGAACCGCCGGATGTCCAGATCGCGCCGCGGCTCGGTCATATCGGCCTGACCGAGTTCGACCGGGCGGACGACTGCATCCGCGAGGGCGAGGCGGCGGTGGAGCGCGTCCTGCCCGACCTGCACGACGCGCTCGCCGTGTTCGCCACCGGCCCGCGCGAATCGACACGCGAGCCGGTGCGCGACTGACGGCTGCCGCCCGGTCGCCAATAGGGTGGCTGATTGCGGCCAGTGGATGCGGTCAGTGGTCGATCGCGGTGCCGAGCGCCGCGCCGCCCAGGCCGCCGATCACCGCACCGCGGGTGCCGTCCACCGCATAGCCGCCGGCCGCGCCGGCCGCACCGCCGACCACGCCGCCAGTCGAGCAGGCGCTGATGGAAAGAAGCGCGATCACCGCACCGATCAGACGCAAACGGGACATTGTGCAACCCTCCTCGTGTTGACTGTTCGATGTCTAAACACGCGGAAACGCGTTTTGCTTCCATGCCCCCCTGATCTTTTGGGTGGGAACCTCCTCATCCTTCAAGCGTTGACCTGACTTTGACCGTGCAACGTTGAAACGGGAGAACCACCATGCGGCGCATCACCATCCGCCTGCGCGCAACCGCCATCGCCGCGACGGCGGCACTGTCCCTGGCTGCCTGCCAGACCGGCAACAGTGGCGGCATCGGCGGCATGAACACCAGCGAGACCGTCGGGACGCTGGGCGGCGCCGTGGCCGGCGGCCTGCTCGGTTCACGCTTCGGCGGCGGGGCCGGCAAGCTGGCGACCACCGCCATCGGCACGCTGCTCGGCGCCTATGCCGGCCAGCAACTGGCCCGCCAATTCAGCCCCGCCGACCAGAGCCGCGCGTCGGATGCCGAGGAGCGGGCGGTCGCCAACAACCAGACCATCACCTGGAACAACCCGCAGTCGGGCAACAGCGGCACGATCCAGCCGGTCCGCACCTACCAGGGAGATGCCGGGCAGACCTGCCGCGACTACAACCATACCGTGGTGATCGACGGCAAGACCGAGGTCGCGCGCGGCACCGCCTGCCGCCAGGGCGACGGAAGCTGGAAGCTGATATCGTAAGCCTACAGCCTATCCGAATGACCGCCTTCTGGTCCTACGCCTTGCGGATGTGCCGGTTTGCCGTCAAAATCAAGGAGTTCCGCCGGTCGGCGGCTTGATGGACACGGCGTGCGGGGCTTATGGAGGCGGTCAGCTACATCATTCTCATCGGGTCGAGCCTGCTGATCGTCAGCGTGCTGACCAGCTATCTGGCCTTGCGGATCGGCGCGCCGCTGCTGCTGATCTTCCTCGGCATCGGGTTGCTGGCGGGCGAGGACGGCATCGGCCACATCGCCTTCAACGATGCCGGATCGGCCTTCCTGATCGGGTCGATGGCGCTGGCCGTCATCCTGTTCGAAAGCGGGTTCGATACCAAGCTGGCCAGCTACAAGGCCGCCGCCTGGCCGGCGATGACGCTGGCGACGCTGGGGGTCGGCATCACCACCGGCACGGTCGGCGTCGCCGCCCATTATCTGATGGATCTGGGCTGGGGGGAGGCGCTGCTGGTCGGCGCCGCCTGCAGCTCCACCGACGCGGCGGCGGTCTTCTTCCTGCTGCGGGTCGGCGGCATCACGCTGCGCGACCGCGTCCGCTCCACCCTGGAGATCGAGTCGGGCAGCAACGACCCGGTCGCCATCATGGTGACCATCCTGCTGGTGGAGGCGGCGACCCATGGGCTGGCATCCCCCGCCGCCATCGTCGGCGAGCTGGCGCTGGCCTTCTCGCTGGGCGGGGTGATGGGGCTGGCCGGCGGCTGGCTGCTGGTCGCCTTCATCAACAAGGCCAATTTCGAAGCCGGACTGAACCCGGTGGTCACGCTGACCTTCGCCCTGTTCATCTTCGCCGCCACCAACGTGCTGGGCGGCAGCGGTTATCTCGCGGTCTATGCAGCCGGTCTCTATGCCGGCAACGTCAAGCTGCGCGGCGCGCTGGAACTACGGCGTTTCCATGCCGGCCTGACCTGGCTCAGCCAGATCGTCATGTTCGTCATGCTCGGGCTGCTCGCCACGCCGAGGGAATTCATGCCCATGCTGCTGCCGGCGCTGGGAGTGGCATTCCTGCTGATCGCCGTCGCCCGGCCGCTGGCGGTGTGGATCTGCCTGCTGCCCTTCCGCTTCTCGGTGCGCGAGACCAGCTTCATCGCCTGGGTCGGGCTGCGCGGGGCGGTTTCGCTTCTGCTGGCGCTGGTCCCGGTGCTGGGCGGGCTGGAGAACGGCCAGCTGATCTTCAACACCGCCTTCATCGTCGTGGTCGTCTCGCTGCTGGTGCAGGGCTGGACCATCGGCGCGATGGCGCGGGCGCTGGACCTGATCGTGCCGCCGCGCCGCGGCCCGGTGGAGCGCGTGGAGCTTGAGCTTCCCGGCAACGCCGACCAGGAACTCGTCGCCTATACCGTCCATGCCAAGAGCCCGGCGGCGCGCGGCCAGCGCATGCCGCGCTGGGCCCGGCCATCGTTGGTGATCCGTTCCGGCGCGGTGGTGCCGCTGCACCGGGCAAAGCCCTTGCAGCCCGGCGACCATGTCTATCTGTTCACGCCGCAGCACCGGCTGCCGCTGATCGACAGGCTTTATGGCGGCAGCCGCGCGCTCGACCAGAACGACCGCGAGTTCTACGGCGACCTCGTGCTCAGCCCGGATGCGACTGTGGAGCAGATCGCCGAGATGTACGGCCTGCCGCTGTCACTGCCCAACGCCCGGCTGACGCTCAGCGACCTGTTGCGCAACGAGTTCGGCGGCTCCTGCGAGCTGGGCGACCGGGTGCGGATGGGCGGGGTCGAGTTGATCGTCCGCGACATGGACGACCACGGCATCACCTCGGTCGGGCTGGCGCTGGAGCCGGTGCGGGTGACAAGCCGGCGGCGGCCGCTCTACCAGCGGCTCGCCGTTATCGGCGGCCGGTTGCGTGGCTGGTGGAACCGGCGCTCCTTCCGGCGCTGGAAACGCCGGGAACAGCAGCGCGAGCGGCGGGGGGAGATGACGCTGGCCGAGGCCACGGCTCCGCCGGGCGAGGGGGAGGGACAGCCGCTGGAGAGCCGGAACGGGATATAGGAACCTGGGAAGCTAGGAACTGCGGGTCCGGTCCCGCTGCTGTCAGCCGCGATGTCCGGGCCGCGAGGAGGCGATGGTGCGGCTGAGATAGATGACCGGGGCCAGCCCGACCAGCACGATGACCAGGGCGGGCAGGGCGGCGTCGTCCAGCCGCTCGGTGGAGGCCATCCGGAATGCCTCGATCGCCAGGGTGTCGAAGTTGAATGGCCGGAGGATCATCGTCGCCGGAAGCTCCTTGGTGATGTCGACGAACACCAGCATGGCGGCGCTGAGCAGGCTGGGGCGCAGGAGCGGCAGATGGACCCGGCGCAGCACCTGCAGCGGCGTATGGCCGAGCGAGCGGGCCGCCCCCTCCAGGTTGGGGCCGATCTTGGCGAAGCCGGATTCGAGCGGCCCGTAGGCGACGACGAAGAAGCGGATCAGGTAGCCGTAGAGGATGCCGACGATGGTGGTGCCGAGCAGGGCGCCGACCGGCCAGCCGCCCCAGTCGCGCATCAGCCCGACCGTGATGAGGATGCCGACGGCGATCACCGTTCCCGGGGTGGCGTAGCCGAGCGAGGCCAGCCGTGCCGCGCCGGTGGCAAAGCCGCTGCGGTCATGGCGCACGCCATGGATCACCAGCAGCGCCACCGCGACCACCAGCAGCGCGCCGCTCGCCCCGAGGATGAAGGTGTTGACCGTCAGGTCGGTGAAGCGGGCGAGCGTCAGCTCGGTGCCGCCGCGCAGGATCATGTGGATCAGCACGCCGCCCGGCAGCAGGAAGCCGAACAGGATCGGCGTCAGGCAGACGATCCAGGCCAGCACGGTGCCGCGCGCCGACAGGCGAGGGGCGGGCAGGGCGCGGTAGCGGCCGGTGGTCTGGTGAAAGCGCATCCGGCCGCGCGACAGCCGCTCCAGCCCGACGAGCGCCAGCACCACCAGCAGCAGCACCGCGGCCAGCTGGGCCGCCATCGCCGCATCGCCCAGCGCGAACCAGGTGCGGTAGATGCCGACGGTGAAGGTGTCGATGCCGAAATAGCGCACGGCGCCGAAATCGGCCAGCGTCTCCATCAGGGCATAGCCGACGCCGGTGACCAGCGCCGGGCGGGCAAGCGGCAGGGCCACGCGGCGGAAGGCGCCGAAGGCGGAGCAGCCGAGCATGCGGCTGGCCTCCAGCACGCAGACCGACTGTTCGAGGAAGGCGGCGCGGGTCAGTACATAGACGTAGGGGTAGAGCACCGACGACAGCACCAGACCGGCGCCCCACGCGGTGTGGATCTCCGGAAACCAATAGTCGCCGCGCCGCCAGCCGAAGCTGGCGCGCAGGAAGGATTGCAGCGGACCGGCGAATTGCAGGAAGTCGGTGTAGGTGTAGGCCAGCACATAGGCCGGCATGGCCAGCGGCAGCAGCAGCAGCCATTGCAGCACCCCGCGGCCGCGGAACTCGTGCATTGTCACGGTCCATGCGCAGGCGACGCCGGTCACCAGCGTGACGACGCCGACGATGCCCAGCAGGATCAGGGTATTGGCGATGTAGCCGGGAAGCACCGTCCGCGCCATGTGCCCCCACAAATCGGTGGAGACGCCGGCCGCCTGGACGAAGACGGCGAGGATCGGCAGGGCGATCAGTATCGCGAGGATCAGGGCGGACAGGCCGGTCGGGCCGATCCGCGACCACAGGCGGCGGGGGGAGAAGGACGGGGAGCCGGGGGACTTCGCGTCGGTCGCCGTCGCCATGCGGGGGGTGTCCTCGCTGTCGTGTGTGGAGGTGGTGGGAGTGTCGTGGTTTTGCCCCCACCCTAACCCTCCCCCGCTTCGCAGGGGAGGGAACTCTGCCGCCATGCGACAGACTCCCTCCCCCGCCCAGCGGGGGAGGGCCGGGGTGGGGGCAAGACCAGACTGGTACTCTACTCTAAAAAGCCGCGAACCGATCAGCTCGCTTCGGCGGCGCGCGAGTGGCGCTTGCGCTCGTTCGGGTCGAGGTAGCGCTTGCGCAGGCGGATGGACTTCGGCGTCACCTCCACCAGCTCGTCGTCGGAGATGTAGGACAGCGCCTTTTCCAGCGTCATCTGGATCGGCGGGGTCAGGCGAACCGCCTCGTCCTTGCTGGTGGTGCGGATGTTCGTCAGCTGCTTGCCCTTGATGACATTGACCTCGAGGTCGTTGCCGCGGGTGTGCTCGCCGATGATCATGCCCTGATAGACCGGCACGCCCGGATCGATCAGCATCGGGCCGCGGTCTTCCAGATTCCAAAGCGCATAGGCGACCGCGGTGCCGTCGGCGTTGGAGATCAGCACGCCGGTGCGCCGGGCCGCGATGGCGCCCTTGAACGGGGCGTAGCCGTGGAACAGGCGGTTCATGATCCCGGTGCCGCGGGTGTCGGTCAGGAACTCGCCCTGGTAGCCGATCAGGCCGCGCGACGGCGCGTGGAAGACGATGCGGGTCTTGTTGCCGCCCGACGGGCGCATCTCGATCAGGTCGGCCTTGCGCTCCGACATCTTCTGGACGACGGTGCCCGAGAACTCCTCGTCGACGTCGACGACGACCTCCTCGATCGGCTCCAGGCGCTGGCCGTTCAGCGGGTCGGTCTTGAACAGCACGCGCGGACGGCTGATCGCCAGCTCGTAGCCCTCGCGGCGCATGGTCTCGATCAGGATGCCGAGCTGCAGTTCGCCGCGGCCGGCCACCTCGAAGGCGTCGCCGCCCTCGGTGTCGGAGATGCGCAGCGCCACGTTGCCTTCCGCTTCACGGAACAGGCGGTCGCGGATCATGCGGCTGGTGACCTTGTCGCCCTCGCGGCCGGCCAGCGGGCTGTCGTTGACCGAGAAGGTCATCGCCAGTGTCGGCGGGTCGATCGGCTGGGCGTGGATCGCCTCGGCGACTTCCGGCGCGCAGATGGTGTCGGCGACGGTGGTGTTGGTCAGGCCGGCCAGCGCGACGATGTCGCCGGCATGCGCCTCGTCCACCGGAACGCGCTCCAGGCCGCGGAAGGCCAGCACCTTGCTGATGCGGGCGTTCTCGACCAGCTTGCCGTCGCGGCTCAGCGACTTGACGGCCATGTTGACCTTGACCGAACCCGTCTGGATGCGGCCGGTCAGGATGCGGCCCAGATAGGGGTTCGCTTCCAGCGTGGTCGCCAGCATGGTGAAGGGCAGGTCTTCCACGACCTTCGGGGCCGGGACATGGTCGCGGATCAGCTCGAACAGCGGGGTCAGCGTCTCGCGGGCGCCGTTCTCCAGGTCCGTGGTCGCCCAGCCGTTGCGGCCCGAGGCGAACAGGGTCGGGAAGTCCAGCTGCTCGTTCGAGGCGTCGAGCGAGGCGAACAGGTCGAACACCTCGTCATGCACCTCGTGCGGACGGCCGTCGGGACGGTCCACCTTGTTGATGACGACGATCGGGCGCAGGCCGAGCTTCAGCGCCTTGCCGAGCACGAACTTGGTCTGCGGCAGCGGGCCTTCGGCCGCGTCGCAGAGCAGGACGACGCCGTCGACCATGGAGAGGATGCGCTCGACCTCGCCGCCGAAATCGGCGTGGCCCGGGGTGTCGACGATGTTGATGCGCAGGTCGTTCCACAGGACCGACGTGCACTTGGCCAGGATGGTGATGCCGCGCTCGCGCTCCAGGTCGTTGGAGTCCATGGCGCGTTCGGCCACCTGCTGGTTCTCGCGGAACGAGCCGGCCTGCTTGAGGAGTTGATCGACCAGCGTGGTCTTGCCGTGGTCGACGTGGGCGATGATGGCGACGTTACGGAGATTCATGGAGCCTTGGTCTCGCAATGGCACCCCCGACACGCAGCACCTCGCCGCAAGCAACAAAAAATGCCCGCCGAAGGATTCGGTGGGCGCTGTCGGGGAAACTGTTGCGGCGCAATATATGGATCCCCGCCGAAAACGCAAGCGCCGTGCCCTTTGGCCTAGCGCGAATTTCCGGGATGGAGCCATGCGTCATTGGATCTTACATTGGGGGCGATGATCCGCTTCGCCTCCGCTTCCCGCCGCAAGGTGGCCGCTGCTGCCGGTTCCGCAACCGGTTTTGCCACGGCGCCGCTCAAGGCTCCCATCGCCGTCCCGCTGGTCGCCGCCCTGCTGTTGCTGGGGCCGGCCGCTGCCGGGCGCGCACAGGAGTCACCCGCCGACGCGCCCCCGGCCGCCCCCCCAGCCGCGGCCCCCGAGGTGCCGCAGGACGAGGAGGCGCGGCCCGCCGGCCTCCGCTACGCGGTGGAGTTCACCGGCATCGAGGACGACGGCCTGCGCAGCACGCTGAACGACGCGTCCACGCTGGTCGAGTTGAAGGACGACGCGCCGCCCTCGCTGATCGGGTTGGAGCGGCGGGCCGACAGCGACCGCGACCGGTTGCAGACCGCGCTGCGCTCCGCCGGTTACTATGATGCCCGGCTCGACATCCGGATCGACGACCAGTCGGCGACCGGCGGTCAGCCCGCAGGGAGCGATGCGCCGCCGGTCAAGGTGACGGTCGCGGTGACGCCGGGGCCGCTCTACCACATCAAGACGGTGAATGTCCGGGGGGCCGGCGGCTCCGGCCTGCCGGCCGAGGTGGCGACCGACGATCTCGGTCTCGCCGCCGGGGCGCCGGCCGTGGCGCAGAAGGTGCTGGACGCCGAATCCGAACTGGTCGGGCGCCTCGCCAGGCGCGGCTATGCCTTCGCCAAGGCGGCGGACCGGGAGGTGGTGGTCGACCATTCCGACCGGACGATGGATGTGGCCTACACGGTCGACCCCGGCCCGCTGACCCGCTATGGCGCCACCCGCATCGAGGGGCTGGAGAAGGTCGACGAGGATCTGGTGCGCGGCCGGCTGGCCTGGAAGGAGGGGCAGGTCTACGACCCGGGCGCCACCGACAGGGCGCGACAGGACATCGCGGCCCTCCAGGTGTTCGACACCGTCCGCGTGCGGATGGCGGACGAGCCGGGGCCGGACGGCGTGACCCCGGTCGTCGTCACCGTGGGCGAACGCAAGCGCCGCTTCATCGGCGGCGGCGTCACCTTCTCGACCGAGGACGGGCTCGGCACCAACGCCTATTGGGGCCACCGCAACCTGTTCGGCGGGGCGGAACAGTTGCGCGTCGGCGTGGATGTCGGGCGCGTCGCGGGATCGTCCGGCGGCAGCTCCAGCACCGGCAACGACCTGCCGGACCTGCGCTTCAGCGTGAATTTCCGCAAGCCCGACTTCCTGGCGGTCAAGCAGTCACTGCTGGTCAATTTCGCCGTGGTGAACGACCAGCCGCCCGCTTACAGTCGCGTCGCGTCGGAACTGACGGTCAAGCTGGAACGGCCGCTGACCGACCAGCTCACCGTCAGCTACGGCGTCAGCGGCGAGCGCGGCCGGGTGGAGACGGAGGACACCACCTATCAGACCGCCTTCATCGGCGTCCCGCTGGGGGCGGCGTGGAACGGCACCGACAATCTGCTGAACCCGACCTCCGGACAGCGGGCGTCGCTGCAGGTCACGCCTTGGTTCCCGATGGGCGGCGATACCAAATCGCCCTTCACCTCTGTGCTGCTCAACGGCTCCACCTATCACGACCTGGGCAACGAGGGGCGCTATGTCGCCGCGGCGCGCATCGGGCTGGGCAGCATCCTCGGCACTTCGCTGTCGGACATCCCGCCCGACCACCGCTTCTATGCCGGCGGCGGCGGGTCGGTGCGTGGCTACGGCTTCCAGAAGGCGGGTCCGCGCGACCGCTACGACGATCCGGTCGGCGGCCGGTCGCTGCTGGAGATCGGGGCCGAACTGCGCATCAAGGTCACCGAGAGCATCGGCGTCGTCCCCTTCGTCGATGCCGGCACGGTGTATGACAAGGCATATCCGGATTTCAGCGAGCCGCTGCGCGTCGGTGCCGGCGTCGGCCTGCGTTACTACACCGACTTCGGCCCGCTGCGGGTCGATGTCGGCATCCCGCTCAACCCTGCCGGCGACGACGCGCGCTGGCAGCTCTATCTCAGCCTGGGGCAGGCCTTCTGAGGTTTGCGGCCCCGCCCCGGTTGGAAGGGGGGCGGAAGGCTCATTTTCGTCCCAATCCTTCGGGACGATGGCGGTCTATTGCGGTTGAACGATTGGCGCTCCGGTGAAAGGGGCCGGTGAAAGGGGATGGTGTGACGGCGTTTCGCTTCCTGATGGTCGGCCTGATGGTCCTGGCCGGCCTGCTTTCGGGTTCCCAGCCTGCGCGGGCCTTTTCGCTGTTCGGCGATTCCACCCGCGAATGGCTGAGTGAGAAGATCGAGGGCGCCGTCGAATCGCCTGACATGCATCTGAAGCTCGGCGCCATCGAGGGCAGCATCCCGACCGACTTCACCATCGCCACCATCACGCTGGCCGACAGCCAGGGCGTCTGGCTGACCATCGACCGGCTCCATGTCGTGATGTCGCCGTCGGCCCTGTTCCTGCGCAGCGCCAGGATCGATTCGTTGGAGGCCGCCTCCATCACCGTCACCCGCGCCCCGGTCAGCACCCAGCCGGCAACGCCGTCGGACCCCGACGCACCGCTGCTGCCGAGCCTGCCGGTCGACATCGATCTGGGCCGGCTGGTGGTGGAGCGGCTGGAACTGGCGCCGGCCCTGCTCGGCGAACCGGCGGTGCTGCGCATCGCCGGCGCCGCCAAGCTGTCGCACGGCGGCGGGGCGCTGGACGCCAACCTATCGGTGGCGCGGATCGACGACAAGCCGGGCAAGGCCGACCTCGTCGCCGCCTTCGATCCCGACAAGAACGCCTTGACCCTGTCGGTCGATGCCTCCGAGCCGGCCGGCGGCGTCATGGCCCGTGCGCTGTCGATCCCCGGCCTGCCGCCGGTGGCGGTGACGCTGAAGGGGAATGGGACGCTCGACGACTGGACCGGCAAGCTTACCGCCCTGGCCGGCGACGCCGTGGCCCCAACCGGCACCCTGGACGCCGATGCGACCATCAGGAAGCTGCCGGAAGGCCATGCCCTGACCCTGGCGGCCGGCGGCAATTTCGCTCCGCTGATCGCCGGGCTGGCGGGGGACACGATCGTCCCACTGATCGGTCCCGGGCCGACGCTGAACGCCAGCCTGCTGCGGGCGCCGAATGGCGCCATCACCCTGCGCCCGCTGGCCCTGAGCGTCGCCGCGGCGACCGCCACCCTGAACGGCGACGTCGCCGCCGACTACACCAGCCTGAACCTGCGCTGGACGGTGCAGGCTGGGCCGGACTCGGCGCTGCATCCGCTGGTGCCGCTGTCCTGGCGGGAAGGGGTGGTGGAAGGCTCGGCCGAGGGAGCGTTGAACGCGCTGAACGTCGCTATGACCGCGACGCTACGCGACTTGGCCGCCGACGATCCGGCGCTGTCGCGCCTGACCGGCCCCGAGACCACGCTGACCGCCCGTGCCCGGATCGACACCGGCAGCGGGCAGATCGGCTTGGACTCGCTGGCGCTGACCGCCGCCGCCGCCCGTGCCGAGGCGAAGGGCAGCATCGGCGGCTGGGGGCAGACCGCCGACCTGACGCTGACGGTGGGCGCCGACGACCTCGCGCCGCTGTCGGATCTGGCCGGCCGACCGCTTGCCGGGGCCGTGGCGCTGTCGGGACCGGTGCGGCGCGGTGCCGACGGCACGCTGGTTGCCGAGCTGAGCGGATCGCTCGACCGCCTCGCCACCGGCACACCGGCCGACGCGGTGCTGGGTGACAAGGCGGCGCTGGCGCTGGCCGCGCGGATGGATCCCGACGGTGCCATGCGCCTGACCGACCTGACGGTGGACGGCCGCAACGGCAAGCTGACCGGCAATGCCGCCTTGGCGAACAACCAGGTGGACGCCCGCACCACCCTGACACTGCCGACGCTGGAGCCGCTGGGCGGCGCGCTCGGCACGCCGATGGAAGGGGCGGCGACGCTGGAGGCGACCGCCCGCGGCCCGCTCGACGCCATCGAGGCGCAGGCGACGCTGAGCGCCCGCAATCTCGTGCTGCAGGGCCGCCGGCTGGGCGCGACGGAATTGCAGGCGACCGCCGCCGGGCTGCCGGCCGCGCCGAACGGTACGCTGTCGATGCGCACCAACCTGGACAAGACGCCGCTGTCGCTCGACGGGCGCTATGCGCTGCGCGATCAACTGCTGCGGCTGGATGGGCTGACGGTCGCCAACGGCAGCAACCGCATCACCGGTCAGGTGCAGGTGGCGCTCGATACGCTGCTGGCCACCGGGCGGCTGGAGGGCGCGCTGCCAAACCTGAACGGCCTGTCGGAATTGGCGGGCATGCCGCTCGGCGGCGGGGCTACCTTCGCCCTGGTGCTCGACGGCAAGGGCGGCAAGCAGGCGGCGACGCTCACCGCCGATGCCAACAATTTGCGGGTGGGGGGGCAGGGGGCGGAGGCCGGCGGACCGCTGCTGACCGCCCGCCGCCTGACCGCGCGGGCCGAGGTCGCCGACGCGCTCGGCACCCCCAGCGGCAAGGCAAGGGTCGAGATGACCGGCGGCAGCGCCTCCGGGACCGAGTTGCGGACGGTCACCGCATCGGTCGACGGTTCGCTGGCGAAGGCGACCTTCCAGGCCAACGCCGCCGGGATGGGGCCAAGTGCAGCGGGAGGGGCCGCACAGCCGGTTTCCCTCGACCTCGCAGGGGCGCTGGCGCGGGAGGGCGACACCACACGCATCCGCCTTGAGCGGTTGCAGGCGCGCTATGCCGGCGAGGAGCTGCGGACGACCGCCCCGGCCACCATCCTGCTGGCCGACCGCCGCTATGAGGTGAAGGACCTGCGGCTGTCGTCGGGCAATGCCCGGCTCGCCGCCGATCTCGGCCTGACCGGCGACCGGCTGAGCGGGGAACTGACCGTCGACCGGCTGCCGCTGGCACTGGCGAAGCTCGCCAGCTCGGGGCTGCGGCTGGACGGCGTCGCCAACGCCCGGGCCTCGCTCGGCGGTACGCTGCGCAGCCCGCGCGCCGACGCCACGCTGCGCGTCACCGGGCTGAAGGCGCAGCAGACGACCCAGGCCGGTCTGCCGGGCATCGACGCCGCGCTGGACGCCCAATGGCGCGACCGCCGGCTGTCACTGTCCGGCCGCGTCGCCATGCCGAAGAATGCCGGCACCCTGACCGCCAATGCGGCGTTGCCGCTGGTGATGGATCCCGACAGCTACGCCGTCGCCATGCCGGCGAAAGGGGCGATCGAGGCGGCGGTGAACGGCGATCTCGATCTGTCGCTGGCGAACGACCTGCTCGCCGCGTCGGGCGATCGGGCGCGAGGAACCCTGCGCCTCGACGTGCGGGCCGGCGGCACGGTGGAAAAGCCGTCGCTCGGCGGCTCGATCCAGCTCGCCAACGGGCGCTACGAGAACCGGGCATCGGGCGCCGTCATCAGCAACATCGAGGCGCGGCTGGTCGGCGACGGCGACGTCTTCACCATCCAGAGCTTCCGCGGCCGCACCCGCAACGGCGGCGCGATCAGCGCCAGCGGCGTCATCCGCCCGGCCGCCCCGGCCGACCGGCAATTGGACATCGAGCTGAAGGCCGACAATGCCCGGCTGGTGGAAATCGATCTGGCGACGGCGGAGATCGGCGCCGACCTGACGCTGACCGGCGGCTTCGCCAATGCCCGGCTGGCCGGCCCGGTCGACATCCGCCGTGCCGAAATCCAGATCCCCGACCGTATGCCGGCCAGCGTCGTCGACCTGAAGGTGACGGAGGTCGGCAAGGGCCGCCGGCCCCGCGGCACCACCCAGGTCTCGACCGCCGGCGGCACCCGCCGCGTGCCGCAGCCCGAAGCGGCAGCGCCGGCGGCCACCCCCTTCGTGCTGGCGCTGGACATGACGGTGAATGCACCGAACCAGATCTTCGTGCGCGGCCGCGGGCTGGAAGCCGAGTTGGGCGGCAATCTGCGCGTCGCCGGCACCGCCGCGGCGCCGGAGGTGACCGGCCGCTTCACCGTCCTGAAGGGCAACCTGAACCTGCTGGCCAAGAATTTCGAGTTCAAGCGCGGCATCTTCGATTTCGACGGCACCCAGCCGATCGATCCGCGGCTCGACCTGCTGGCGGAGGCGACGGCGAACAGCATCACCGCGCAGGTGGTGGTCAGCGGCACCGCCCGCCAGCCGAAGATCCAGCTGACCTCGCCCCAGGGCCTGCCGCAGGACGAGGTGCTGGCCGGCGTGCTGTTCGGCAAGTCGGTGGGCGACCTGACCGCGACGGAGGCGGTGCAGCTCGCCCAGTCGGCGGCAGCGCTGGCGGGGGTCGGCGGCGGGGGCGGCATCCTGGATCAGGTGCGCCGCGGCCTGGGCGTCGACCGTCTGGACTTCACCCAGGGCGAGAACGGCAAGGGCGGCGCGGTGCAGGCCGGACGCTATGTCAGCGACCGCGTCTATGTCGGCGTCGAGCAGGGCATCGGCGCCAACCAGAGCCGGGCCAAGGTCGAGATCGACATCACCAAGAACCTGAAGGGCAGCGCTGCGGTCGGTGCCAATTCCGACACCCAGTTCGGGCTGATCTACGAGAAGGACTATTGAGGCGAGTAAGGATTGTTGCGCTGGTATCGGGGACCGGCTGGGCGCCGCCGCCGTTACCAGCCCACCACGATCCTGGCATGGGACGGCACCGGCACCACCCCATTCACCGCCTGTGCCTCGAAGTGGCGGGCGATGTCGGCCTCCAGCGCGGTGCGCCGGTCGACGCCCAGCCCGCCCAGCCGGTGGCCGAAGCTCATGTCCAGGGCGGCCCGCCAGAAAGGCTGACCGGCCGGGGCCTTGCGGACCGGGGTGAGATCGGTCTCTTCCGTCTCCGTAAAACCGGCGGCGCGCATCGCCGCGGAAAGCCGGCCGGGTTCGGCGAAGCGGAACAGCGGGGCGAGGCTGCCGTCCTCGCCCAGATGATCGGCCACGACGTCGCCGATCCCGGCGAACAGACCGTTGCCGGCACACGGCCCCCACACCATGAAGGCGGCCTTGCCGCCGGGGCGCAGGACGCGCCGCACCTCGCGCAGCGCGCTCGCCACCGCCGGCACGAACATGATGCCGAACCGGCAGGTCACGCGGTCGAAGGCGGCATCGGCGAAGGGCAGGGCGGTCATGTCGGCGGCGATGAAGGCGGGCGCCGGCCCTCCCTCCCTTTCGCCAATGTCACGGGCGCGGCGGACGGCACCGGCCATCATGCCGGGAACGAGGTCGCTGCCCACCACCAGCCCGCCGGCACCGGCACGCCGCGCGGCGCCCAGGGCCGGCTCGCCGGCACCCGATGCGAGGTCGAGCAGCCGGTCCCCCGCCGTCAGGCCGGCGGCATCCAGCAGCGGGCGGTTCAGCTTGTCGGCCAGATCGGCCATCGGGTCGGCCCAGCGGTCCCAGGCATCGGCGCTGGCGGCCCAGCGGTCGCGCTCGCGTGATGCGTCCGGATGGGCGTCCAGGTGGGCGAGGTCGATATTCGGGGGGTGGTCAATGGAGAAGCCTTGCCGTGCCGGCCGCACGCCGGACCGCGTCGGCATCGCTCAGCCGCTCGCCGATGGCGGTCAGCTCGTCGGACAGCCTGCGGTTGGCGTCGGTCAGTTGCTGGATGCGGGTCTGTGCCGCCTGATGCTGCGCGGACAGCGTGACCACCGTCTCCGTCAGCTTGCGGATTTGCTGGGACTGGCGCGCCGAGGCTTCGTTCAGGCTGCGCCTGATCGATCCGACGGCCACCAGCACCACCAGACTGATGGTGACGCCGGCCAGAATGCCGAAGATGCCGATTCCGGTGAACCAGTCCATGGGCGGAAAGTCTCCGCCCATTTCACTTATTGGTCAAGCCGACAAACAGTCCCGCAATCGGGGCAATGCTCCGATCGGGCCGATGCTCCAATCGGATAATGTCACGGATGGAGCGGCAGGCGCAGGGGGCCCGGCCCCCTGGCCGGGCAGGGCGGACGTTCAGCCGACGGCGCCGTTCACCGGACGCTCGGCCTTCATGCGCAATTCCTTCAGATGGTCGCCGAAGGCGCGCAGCACCGGCATGATGCGCTGGGTCTGGTCGGCGGTGACGTGGGCGTCGGTCTTCAACACGATGGTCGGCGCCTCGCCCATCAGGCGCTTGGCCCGCATCGGGCCGACCTTGTCGTCGAGGAACATGGCCATGCCCATCAGGATGCCCAGCGTCACATCGTCCGGGGCCTTGGGCAGGGCCAGGATGTCATGCAGTTCGTTCATCAGCGTGTAGGCGACGATTGAGGTGCGTTCGATGGTGTCGACGTCGGCAGCCATGGGCATCGGGCGGGTCCTCGGGAAACGTTCGGGGAAACGTTGCGGGTGAGACGCTGGCGGGTGACGCGGCCGGGCGTCCCTGAGGGAACCGGCACTTGCGAAATCCGTCGAGTCCCGAGGG
Organism: Azospirillum thiophilum; assembly: GCF_001305595.1. NCBI lineage: Bacteria > Pseudomonadati > Pseudomonadota > Alphaproteobacteria > Rhodospirillales > Azospirillaceae > Azospirillum > Azospirillum thiophilum. The sequence goes on along the minus strand of NZ_CP012401.1, from coordinate 2,915,476 downwards.
TAATCGTCATTTTATAACCAAAGTGTTAACCATGCGACACTCCGAGTCGCCCGAGTCGCTTTTTTCGAGTCGCAATCCTGCGTTCCTACCGTTTCCCGCCGCTGCGCGTCCTGGTCGAAAGCGACAGCTCAGCAACCTCCTCTCGCGCGGTGCTGACCAGGCCGGCAGACTGAACGATGTCGCGGTTGAAGGGATGATGGGTGCGCGCGTAGACGCTGTGGATCTTCACCACGTAATCCTTGGTCTCGCGGTAGGGTGGGACGCCCTTGTACTGCAGCACCGCCCCTTCCCCGGCGTTGTAGCCGGCCAGCGCATGGGTGACGTTGCCGTCGAAATAGGCCAGCAGCCAGCGCAGGTACTTCATGCCGCCGCGCAGGTTCTGTTCGGCGTCGAAGGCGTTGGTGACGCCGAAGCGCTCCGCCGTCTCGGGGATCAGCTGCATCAGCCCCATGGCGTTCTTGTTCGACACCACGTCGACGCGGTATCCGGATTCCACCGCGATCACCGCCAGCACCAGCTCGGGGTCGAGCCCGTAGGTCGGCGCCATCTTCTGCACCATGGCGCGGATCTCCGCCGGGGGCTTGCGGATCACGCCCCAGCGGGCATCGGGCGGCTCGCAGCGGTCGGGCGTCTTCACGCTGCCGGTCACGCTGCCGACCAGCCGCTCCGCCGGTTCGCTGCCCAGCGACGCCGCCTTGCGCAGCCATGCCCGGCCGAGATCGGCATCCTTGGCGACACCGCCTTGCCCGGCCATGTGCATGCGTCCGGCCATCAGCGCGGCGTCGGCATAGTCCTGGCGGGCGGCCCGGCAGTAGAGCGACAGCGCCATCCGCGGATCGGCCTTCACGCCGTCCGCGCGTTCGTAATGTTGCGCCAATTCATACTGGGCGCGGGAACTGCCCTTGCCGGCCAGCGCCTCCAGCGCGGCGACGGTCTGCTCGGCGATGCCGGCCCGGGCGGGAGCGGTCGCCAGCAGGCCTGGCAGCAGAACCGCGGCGGCCAGCGCAAGCATGCGCGCAGGGTGGGGCCCGATCCGGTGGCTGGGTCCTATGATTGTCGGAATAACCAGCCCGGATGCTGTACCGCAAAGGGTCGTATGGCCTTCCACGTGCCCCCCCTGTATGATTTTCTTGAATCGATCGGGGACCTTCAAAAGGTCATGCCTAGGAAAAAGGTCAGTGGCCAAGTGCTGATCGGAGTTCGCCGGGGGGATGCCGTTGTGTGTCCGGTATTGCCTGCGAGGGGTGTCGGCATACACCGAAACGGAAATTCGAACGCCCCGTAATGCGTTGCCGTAACTGTTTGATCCGGCGCCACCAATAAGAAATCCATAGACCGATCGACGGATGTCGCTCGGTCTTTTTGTTTTCATTCTGGTCATGCGTCCTCCAATCGTGTTGGAGAGATAACGAAAGACCGTATTTTTATCCAACACCCGAACGGCGACGGCGGCGGGATACACGGGGTACTCTGGGGGTGCTCTGTCGCCGTTGTATGACCTACTAGCCTTTTTCCCAACTGGTAGCCGGTTTGCCCGCTCATTACGTAGGGATCGGGCCAGACAATCGGCTGCAAATTCGACGACCCCGGGTATTGGAAGAAATTCCTTGTTCTGGGCCGTTGCGCCGGAGGCCCCGGCAACGCCCGGGGGACCATGAGGTCGCCTGCGTTTCCGCGGCGAACGGCATTGAAGGAGGCATCGTTTCACCGATGGCGAACCACGTCGCGACCACCTTGAGCCACCGAATGGGCGGCCCGGCACGGATCGAGCCGGCAGCCTTCGGCGCCGGGGCCGTCGGCCGGACCCGTTCGGACCGCGCGCCGGCGTTCATCTCTGACCACAACACCACCGATGCCGGCAGCGGCCACGCCGTTCTCGATGGCGGGCACGATGCCAAGGCCCAGACGGAGACCCATTTGACCGCTCATGCGGAGGCCATTCCGGTCGATGCCGACACCGATGCAGACGGTTGCGCCGCCCCTGTGGAGGGAGCCGCCCCTGCGGAGGAGGAGTTCCGTCCCGATCCCAACGCACCGCCCGACCCGGCGGTGATCCGTCAGATCGAGGAGGAAATCCCGCGTCTTCGCCGTTTTGCCCGCGCCATGGTGCGCGACGCGACGCTGGCGGACGATCTGGTGCAGGAATGCCTGGAGCGTGCGCTGTCGCGCCTGCATCTCTGGCGTCCAGGCACCAATCTGCGGGCCTGGCTGTTCACCATCCTGCGCAACCTGCACATCAACGGCGTCCGCCGCCGCCAGCCGGTGGTCGACATCGATGCCGAGGCGCAGGCCGCCATCGGGGCCGCTCCGGGATCGCAGTTCGTGCGGATGGAGTTGCGCGACCTGCGCCGCGCGCTTGCCTTGCTGCCCAACGAGCAGCGCGAGGTGGTGCTGTTGATCGGGCTGGAAGGGATTTCATACAACGAGGCGGCCGACATCCTCGGCATCTCGATCGGCACCGTGAAGTCGCGCCTGTCGCGCGGACGCCGCGCGCTGCGCCTGCTGATGGAGGGCAGGAATCCCGCCGACGACGCCGATTCCTGATCGCGGGCGGACCTTCGCCTGACCATGAATTACGGGGTGTCCGGTTGCCGGACGCCCCGTTTTCCTGTGCGCGCAGAGAGCGCAATCCCCGGACGGAACGCCGGCAAAAAGAATGGCGGCGCCCGTCTGGACGCCGCCGGAGGCGGGGACAATCCAGGCAGGATCCGGACCGGTCGGGCCGGATCCATCGCCTGGGGAGGAGAGACGCAACGTAAGGAGATACTGCAATCAACCGGGCGGTCCGCCGATGGTTCCCGCCCGGTCGTGCCGCGGCCTCGCGGCCCCGGGCTACCGTCGTCGGACCAGACCCATGATCAGGCTGATGGCGAACAGCACCAGGAACAGGAAGAACAGGATCTGCGCGATGCCGGAACTGGCCGACGCGATCCCGCCGAACCCGAGCGCGCCGGCAATCAGCGCAACGACGAAGAAAACCAGAGCCCAATAGAGCATCGTACCCTCCCTCGCTCGGCCCCTCGCTCGGCCGAAGATCCGAACAGGATTCCGGGCGTCGCGCATGAGACCAGTTGTGGCAGTGCCCGCCGTTCCGTCGTCTCCGTCCTCCTGCCCCGGCAAGTCGGGCCAAGGTGACGGCAAGCACAGCCGGTGCGGCGGCATTCGAAGATCAGAACAACGATGTGGGCGCGATGTTCCCGAATTCGGGTTCGACGATGTCCATTCGGTGGTCATTCGGCATGTCTGCAACAACCGGCCGGCTGGCGCGTTGTCCTTCTCTCGAGGGGCCGATGACATCGCGATGTCACTGCGCCAGTGATGGCCCCCGGCGGCGGACTCGCGGCTGCAAGGAGGATGAGGACATGAAGAGCATGCTTTGCCTGACGGTGCTCGCCGCATCGCTGGCCGGTCTGGCCGCGCCAGCAGCGATGGCCGAGGGCAGCCGGACCTATAGCGGCGGCCACTCCGGCAGCACCGGCGGTGCACCGATGGCAGCGACGGGTTCGTCGGAGACGCGGCACCGGCAGGATGCCGGCATCGCCGCGCGCCGCGGTCCGGGGCAGAAGCCGGTGGAACTGCAGCAGACCACGCTGCTGAACCAGCTCAGCGCCGCGGGCTATGTGACGGTCCGTGACTTCCGCAAGGATGGCGACCGCTATGTCGCCAGCGCGATGGATGGTCAGGGCCGGTGGACGACCGTGGTCCTCGATCCGCGGGACTCCACCACTTCACCCGGCATGGCGTCCGGCCCGATCTCCGGCCGTTGACCGTCACTCCCTCAGTCGCTGCCCCACAGACGCGACCATGTGCCGGCGAGGCGGCCGACGCCTCCCGGCACCCGCAGGTCGTAGAGGGGCAGGGGCTGCACCAGGCGCTGCCCGGCGTCGCGTCCCAGGGTGCGGACCGCGGTCTCCACCGTGCCGCCGGCCGGCAGCCAGCCCGACGCGGCGATCGGGACCACCAGCGACAGGCCCCAGTCCATGCGCCCGCCGAACCGGCTCTGGCCGCCGTCCGGTCCTTCGGTCCAGGTGGCGTGGGCGGTCAGGCCGATCCCGCCGTCGAAGCGCCGCATCACCTCGACCGTCCCGCCCCAGTCGCCGCCGAGATAGCGCCCCAGCCGCAGGGCCGTCGTGGTGCCGGCCCCCGGCGCCTCCCAATAGAGGCTGGCATGGCCGGTGCTGAGGCCGTCGCCGCGCCCATCACCGCGGCCGATGCCGAACACGTCCTCCGGCCGCCGCTTCCACACCCGGTTGAGGTCGAGGCCCAGTGCCCAGCGTGCGGCCAGCGGCTGATACAGCGCCTCTGCCCCGACGCCGCCATACATCTCCTCCGGAAGGCCGGCGGACAGCCGGGTGGTCAACCCGTCGGCCGGCGCGGCGAGCCAGGCGGCATAGGCATGGTCGAGCGACAGTGGACGCCCGGCATAGCGCGGCAGGTCGCTGCGCACCGGCTGCGCCGCCGGCAGGGCGTTGGTGTCGAGGAAACCCGTATCGTCGGCGGTGCCGGCGCGCAGCCCGGCGCCCAGCACCAGCCCGCGCAGCGGCTCGGCCCGCAGCATCACGTCGGCATAGCTGCGCTGGGCCAGCGCCGTTCCCAGTTCCGCCAGATCGACGGCGGCGACCAGACGGGTCGAGACGTCGAGCCGCGGGCGCCAGTCCGGCGGCAGGCCGGCTGACGGCTCCAGCGTCGCGGTCCGCCAAATCTCCTCCGCGCTGCCGCGGTGGCCGGCGGCGCGCTCCAGGTCGCGGCGCTGCAGGGTGACGGCGGCGGCGTCCAGCCCGGCGGCGCCGGTGACGATGCGCAGCCGCTCCACCTGCGGCGGAGCGAGGTCGGCCAGCAACCGGGCCGCATCGCCCACCTCGCGCGCCAGCGGCAGCGGGCCGGCGCCGGCCGGGTCGAGCCACAGCGTCGCCATGTCGCCCTCGACGCGGATGGTGCGGGCGGGCAGGCCGCGGGTGCGTGCCACCAGCGCGATGGCGTCGGCCGGCAATGCCGTTCCGTCCGACGGTCGCGGCCCGATCGCCGGCGATGGGCGTTGCGGTCGGCCGGCATCCGCTGCCGGGCCGGAGGCTGACCCGTTGGAGGCCGGGTCGAAGCGCACCGACAGCCGCAGCATGACGCGCCGCCCCTGTTCAAAGGCGACCCCGGCATCCGCCCAGGACACCGGCCGCCAGGACAGGCCGAGGCTGTAGCGGCTGCCGGGATCGAACCCTGGCTCGTCCTGCCGCTGGGCGCGGAAGCGGTCGCCGGAGGATTCCAGCTTGAGGCTCAGACCCTCCAGCGGTCCCAAGGCCGGCATGTGCCATTCCGCCCCGCCGAACAGCGCCACCCGCTCGCCGCCGAACCAGGCCCCCGGCCCGCGCCGGGTCGGCCAAGCCGACGGGTCGCGGTCGCGGTGGAACCGGCCGCCCAGGAAGCGCAGCGGGTTGCGCAGGTGCCCAGCCTCCCCCAGCGTTCCCCATCCCATGCCGATGGTCAGGTCCACATCCCACCAGCGCCGCGACAGGGCGATATATTCCCCGGCGAAGCGGCCCTTGCCCGGCAGATCCAGCCCCGACCCGGTGACGTCGCGTCCGCCGACCACCAGCGCCGGGCCATCCTCGCCCTCCCGGCGCAGGCGGACCTTCAGGTCGAGCCCCGGCTCGGTCAGGCCGTAATAACCGGGATAGGCGCTGTTGCGCGCGGTGACCTCCAGCCAGGGCAGCGCCTGGGCCGAGACCGTGAGGTGGCGGTGCAGGTCACCGAGCGCGGTCAGCCCGCCGCTCATCGATCCGTCGGGCGCCATCCGCGCCGTCGGCATCTGCAACAGCCCGACGCCGCCCCAGTCGGAAAGGCTGAAGCGCGTGTCATCGGCGAGGGCCGGAGCGGCGGCAAGAAGGACGAGGGCTGCGATCTTATACACGCGGCAATCGCGAAGAATCGGAAGTTTCGACCGATCCTTCGCGATCATTGCACGCAAATGCAACCAAAAAAAGAATCCGTTGCGGAAGCCCGCGCCGGCCCGGTCCTCAGGAAGCGCCGGTCACGGCGCCTCGACGACCTCGAAATCATGGGTGATGGCCGCGCTCTGGCCGAGCATGATCGAGGCGGAGCAGTATTTCTCGGCCGACAGGGCGATGGCGCGCTCCACCTTGGCCGGGTCGAGCTTGCGGCCGGTGACGGTGAAATGGACGTGGATCTTGGTGAAGACCTTCGGGTCGGTCTCCGCCCGTTCGGCCTCGATGGCGGCGACGCAGTCGGTGATCTGCTGGCGGCCCTTTTCCAGGATCATGACCACGTCGAAGCAGGTGCAGCCGCCCATGCCGATCAGCAGCATCTCCATCGGGCGGACGCCCGCGTTGCGGCCTCCGGCCTCCGGCGCACCGTCCATCACCACGGCGTGGCCGCTGCCGGATTCGCCGACGAACATCTTGCCGTCCACCCAGGTGACGCGCGCCTTCATGACCATTTCCTTCGTTCACGGTTGATGCGAGTGACCGCGCGAAGCTAGGCGCCGCGGCGGATCGGCGCAAGAGGGGCGCAAGAGGGGCGCAAGGGCGGCGGCGGCGCGGCGAACCATAGGACGGGGCTTGCCCGGCGGCGGCGGCGCTTCCAGACTTGGGGCGTTGCACTGCGAGATCTCGGAAGACGAGGCTGCCCACCATGCCGCATGGCGATCATCATCATGGCCATCATCACGGCCCGCATCAGGGGCATCATCACGGGCCGGCCAACCCGTCCGGCACCTACGACCGTTCCTTCGCGCTGGGGGCGCTGCTGAACATCGGGTTCGTGGTGGTGGAGGCGGTCTATGGGGTGCTCGCCAATTCCACCGCGCTGCTGGCCGACGCGGGGCACAATCTCAGCGACGTGATGGGGCTGCTGCTGGCCTGGGGAGCGGTGTGGCTGGGGCGCCGGCTGCCGAAGGGGCGCTACACCTACGGCTTCGGCTATGCCTCGATCCTGGCGTCTCTTCTGAACGCGACGATCCTGCTGATCGCGGTCGGCGCCATCCTGATGGAGGCGGCGAACCGGCTGGCCGCGCCGGAACCGGTGGCGGAATCGACGGTGATGGCGGTCGCGGTCGTCGGCATCGTCATCAACACATGGACCGCCTGGCTGTTCATGGGCGGGCAGAAGCACGACATCAACCTGCGCGGCGCCTATCTGCACATGGCGGCCGACGCCGCGGTGTCGCTGGGCGTGGTTGTGGCGGCGCTGGCGATCGGCGTCACCGGCTGGCTGTGGCTGGATCCGGCGACCAGCATCGCCATCGCGCTGGTGATCGTCGCCGGCACCTGGGGCCTGCTGCGCGATTCGGTGCGTCTGGCGATGCACGCGGTGCCGGAGGGCATCGACCCGGCGGGGGTGGAGCGCTATCTGGCCGGGCTGCCCGGCGTCGCCGCGGTGCATGACCTGCACATCTGGCCGATCAGCACGACCGAAACCGCGCTGACCGCCCATCTCGTCCGCCCGGGCATGAACCAGGACGACGCGCTGCTGCTGGAGATAGCGTCGGCGCTGAAGGACCGCTTCGGCATCGGCCACGCCACCATCCAGGTGGAACATGACGGCAGTTGCTGCCGCCTTGCCCCGGCGGACGTGGTCTGACCGGCCGAAGCTGACAGAAGGCGTCAGGCCTGTTCGCGGGCGAGGCGGCGGGCGTTGGCGCGGACCTTGCGGTAGGCGGGGTTCAGGCCCGCGGCGGTCAGGGCGGCCGTCGCCTCGATCAGGCGCAGGTTGGCATGGATGCCGGCGTCCATCGCATCGGCCAGCAGCCGCTGCTGCACGTCGACGATCTCCACCGGGTTCTTGCAGGCGGCGAGGCCGCCGATGGTGACGGCCGCCGCCTGGGCCTGCTTGGTCACCATGGTGAACCAGGCCTGCCCGAACTCGCCGATCCCGGTGGCGACCGCGTGAAAGGCCTCCACCGCCGCCTCGACCTTCTCGGAGCCCATGCGGATGAATTCCGGATTGGCGAAGTCGATCGGGTTGGACATGGCGGCCGCCATCATCGCGGTGCGATAACCGATGGTCTGTGCGGCCGCGACGCCCATCTCGTTGCTGCGCATGCCGGTCTTGGTGAACTGGCCCGCCACCGCAAGAAGCCGGTCGGTGGGGTGGCCGTTGCCGGCGTTGGAAGATGCCATGGGCGTAGCCTCGCTCTCGTCTTGTTGCCGGAACCTGGAAGACGACGCCGGTGCCGTGGGTGACGGCGCCGGCGCGGTGGTGTCAGCCTCAACGCTGCACTGCAGCATAAGGTTCCGGTACGATCTTTACGCCTCGGCAAGCGCGCGGTCGAGATCTTCGATGATGTCCTGGGGATCCTCGAGACCAACGGACAGGCGGAGCAGGCCGGGCTCGATCCGGGCGGCGGCCTTTTCCTCGTCCGTCAGCTTGGAATGGGTGGTGGTGGCGGGGTGGGTGATCAGGCTCTTCGAATCGCCCAGATTGTTGGAGATCATCACCATCCGCAGGCCGTTCAGCGCGTTGAACGCCTCGGTCTTGCCGCCCTTCAGGAAGACCGACAGCATGTTGCCGCCGCCGGTCATCTGCTTGCGCACCAGATCGTACTGCGGATGGCTGGGCAGCAGCGGGTAGAGCACCTCGGCCACCTTGGGGTGGCCTTCCAGGAACTCGGCGACCTGCAGTGCGGCGGCCGACTGGGCGTGGACACGCAGTTCCAGCGTCTCCATGCCCTTCAGCAGCAGCCAGGCATTGAAGGGGGAGATGGTCGGGCCGGTGTGGCGCAGGAAGGGATGGATGACGTCCGCGCCGTATTTCCTGTCCTTGGCGAGGATGACGCCGCCCAGACAGCGGCCCTGCCCGTCGATGTGCTTGGTCGCCGAATAGATGACGACGTCGGCGCCGAACTCGAACGGGCGCTGGAGGACCGGGGTGGCGAAGGCGTTGTCGGCAATGACCACGGCGCCCGCCTTGTGGGCGAGCGCGCAGACCGCCTCCAGATCGACCACCTCCAGGCCGGGGTTCGACGGGGTTTCCAGGAACACCGCCTTGGTCGGCTTGGACAGCGCCTCTTCCCACTCCGCAAGGTTGGTGCCGTCGACGAACACCGACTCGATGCCGAAGCGGCTGCACAGCTCCTTGACGATCCAGTAGCAGGAGATGAAGAGGGAGCGCGGCGCCACCACCCGGTCACCGGTGCGCAGGCCGCTCATCAGCGCGCCATGCACCGCGGCCATGCCGCTGGAGGTGGCGTAGGCCCATTCGGCGCCCTCATACTCGGCCAGCCGGTCCTCGAACATCGCCGAGGTCGGGTTGCGGAAGCGCGAATAGACATGGCGCGAGCCGTCGTTGGCGAAGGCGTTCTCCGCCTCTTCCGCCGAGCCGTAGACGAAGCCGGAGGTCTGGTACAGCGCCTCGCAGGTCTCGTCGAACTGCGAGCGGCGGATGCCGCCATGGACCAGCTTGGACCGCGGGCGCAGCCCCGCGACGTTCGGATTGCGATGATCGGTGCGCGACATTCCGCAACTCTCCCCTGATGAACGCCGGTGGGGCGAGGCCGGCCGCAAACAAAAAACGCCCCGACCGTTCGGGTCGAGGCGCGGACGCGGCTCGGACCTTTTTAGCGGGTTGTTTTACGTGGCCCGCAAGCCGGTCGACCAAATCACCACGTGGAACCGCTTGTACGACCGGCTATGACCGTCGTCAAGAGGGGGAAACCATGCATCACGGGACGCTCTCTCCCCCGGCGGGAGAGGGGGGGCGGGTCAGCATCGCCTTCAAATCGTCCGGGCTGGCTCCGCCCAGCGTCACCGCCAGCGCGCCGAAGGCCGCGGCGCCGCTGGCAACCAGCAGAGCCAGCGCGGCGAAGCGCACCGCGGTCGTGGGCGCGGCCAGCCAGGGGGCCAGCAGCGCGTCGCCCAGCAGCAGCGCCGCCCCCATGCCCACCGCGGCGGCGGCGATGCGCGGGGCGCGGCGCGTCAGCCGCTCGTCCAGGTCGAACATCCCGCGCCGGCGCATCGCCGCCACCAGCAGCGCCACGTCCAGCCAGGCGGTCAGCCCGGTGGACAGCGCGATGCCGACATGGCCCAGCCACGGCATCAGCGCCAGCGCCAGCGCCGCGGTCGCCGCCGTGACGATGATGGCGACGCGCACCGGCGTCACCGTGTCGTGACGGGCGAAGAAGGCGGCGTTCAGCGACTTCACGATCACATAGGCGGGAATGCCGACCGCATAGGCGGCCAGCGCCATCGCCGTGGCGTGCGCCTCCTGCGGTCCGAAGGCGCCGCGTTCGAACAGCACGGCGACGATGGGCCGCCCGGCAAGCCCCAGCGCGACGGCGGCGGGCAGGCCGAGCAGCAGGCTGAACTCCAGGGCGCGGCTCAGATAGTGGCGGACCATCCGCTCGTCGCCGGCCGCGGCATGGCGGGCCAGCACCGGCAGCAGCGCCGTTCCGATGGCGATGCCGATGACGCCGAGCGGCATTTGGTTCAGCCGGTCGGCGTAATAGAGGAAGGACACCGCCCCCGACGGCAGCAGCGACGCCAGCACGATGTTCAGGAACAGGTTGACCTGCATGACGCCGGCCCCCAGCGCGCCCGGCCCGACCAGCCGGAACAGCCGCCGCACGCCGCCGGTCATCCGCGGCGCACGCAGGCGCAGGGCCACGCCTGCACCACGGCAGGCCCAGGCCATCCATCCGACCTGCACCGCACCCGACAGCGTGACCGCGGCGGCCATGGCGATGCCGGGCTCGAACCCCAGCCGCGGGGCGGTCAGCAATGCCGCGACCAGCGTCAGGTTGAAGGCGATGGGGGCGGCGGCGAAGGGGCCGAAGCGGTCCAGCGCGTTCAGCACGCCGCCCAGCAGAGCCACCAGCGAGATCAGCGCCAGATAGGGAAAGGTCAGCCGGGCCATGTCCACCGCCAGGGCGAACTTCGCCGGCTCGTCGGCGAAGCCGGGGGCGAGGCCGTGCATCAGCCAGGGCATGACGGTGACCGCGGCCAGGGTAAAGGGCAGCAGCACGGCCATCAGCATGGCCAGCGCCTCTTCCGCGAAGCGGATGGCGGCGGTCCGGCCGCGGGTTTGGAGTTCGGCGGCGAAGAGCGGGACGAAGGCGACGCCGAACGCACCCTCCGCGAACAGGCGGCGGAACAGGTTCGGCAGCTTCAGCGCGACGAAGAAGGCATCGGCGACCGGGCCGGCGCCCAGCACCGACGCGGTCAGGATGTCGCGGGCGAAACCGGCCAGCCGGCTAAGCAGGGTCAGGCCGCCGACGGTGGCGATGGCGCGGGCAAAGCTCATCGGCGCGGTATAGCCGGTGCCGGGGCATGCGGAAAGGCGGCTTTTGGACCTGCCCGCGAAAGGCGATGCCGCCGGCGTGATTCATTTGCGCAGGTTGTGCGCGGGGGTGGAGCGACATTGTTGCGCTGCCACTTTTCCGGTAACGTTCTTGCGCCGTCACCGCCGTTGCGGCATTCTTGCGTCGCCTGCCGCCCCCTGTCCGGCTTTCTCCGGCGGATGCGGCAGGCGGACGATCCACAGCGTTCGGGGAACACGTGAAGCGGGCGCTTTGGCTTTTTTCCGGGTTCGGCGGCCGCCTCGTCCTGCCGGCATTGGCGGTGGCGCTCGCCATCGCCGCGCTCTGGTGGATTCTGCTCGATCGCCTGGACCGGGAAGAGCGGCTGCTCGACCTGACCGCCCATGAGAAGACCGCCGTGCTAGCCCGTCTGGTGGAGGAGCATGCGATCTCGACCTTCCGCAGGGTCGACGACCTGCTGCTCGACCTGATCGCCAACACCGAACGCAACCGAGCGATGCGCCTGGATTCCCGCCGTGCCTTCGAAGAGGGGCTGGTGGTCGGCGTGCGCGTCTATGATTCCGGCGGGCTGCTGACCATGGGGGCGGGGCGCGCCACCTTCCAGGGCACCGTCACCGACCGGGACGAGTTCCGCATCGCCCGCGACGCTGCTCCGCGCGGGCTGGTGATCGGCGTCCCTTATGTCTCGTCGGAGACCCAGGATCTGCTGATCCCGGTGTCGCGGCGGCTGGAGGGCGAGGGCGGCTCCTTCACCGGCATCGCCGTCGCCGATATCCCGGCCGAAGCCTTCCAGCGCTATTACCGGGTGCTGGGGATGCCGCCCGACGGCTCCGCGACCTTGCTGCGGCCGGACGGAACGGTCATCGCCCGCAATGTCGGAGCGCTCGCGACCTCCGGGCGCGGCTTTGCCAATGCCGAGGTGTGGCAGGCGCTGAAACAGAGCCCGATCGGCCACATGCGCATGCGCAGCCCGGTGGACGGGGTGGAGCGCATCCTGGCCTACCGCTCGGCCCCGGACTATCCTGTGGTCGCCATCGTCGGCCTGTCGGTCGAGACGGTGTTCGGCCCCTGGCGCGACAATGCGCGCCTCTACATCGGCTGGGCGGTCGCCACCACGGTGGTGATCCTGCTGTTCGTCATCGCCTTCATCGTCGAGCTGCAATGGCGCCGGCATGCCGATCGCGCCTTGCGCGTCCGCAACCGGGCGCTGGGCTGGAGCAACGACGGCATCATGGTCGCCGACGCCACGCAGGCGGGCATGCCGATCGTTTATGTGAACCCGGCCCTGGAGCGGCTGCTCGGCACGCCATCCTCCGCCCTGATGGGCAGCGGCGCCCTGACCGCGCTGGAACGGGCGACCAGGGACCGGGCGGCCTTGCAGCCGTTGCGCGACGCCATCGTCGTCGGCCGCGACGCGCGGGTCGAGCTGTCCCGGGCCGGCGAGGGACCGGAGGGGGGGCGCTGCCTGGAATTGAGCGCCTCGCCGGTGCGCGACCACGACAACCGGCTGGTCAGCCTGATCGCCACCGTCCGCGACATCTCCGAGCACAAGCGCGCCCAGTCCGCCCTGACCGAGGCCCGGCGGGAGGCCGACCGCGCCAATATCGCCAAGTCGAAGTTCCTGGCGGCCGCCAGCCACGACCTGCGCCAGCCGGTGCAGTCGCTGATGCTGCTGATGGAGGTGCTGTCCAGCCGGGTCAGCGACGGGATGACGCGCAACGTGCTGGGCACCATGGACCGGGCGCTGGGTGCCTTGAAGATGCTCCTCGACGGGCTGCTCGACGTGTCCCGGCTGGAGGCCGGCGCCGTCGTGCCGGAGATGGAGGTCTTCGCCCTGACCGAGGTGATGGAGCGCGTCGCCGCCAACAGCCGGCCGGTCGCCATCCAGAAGGGGCTGCTGCTGCACATCGTGCCCTGCCGCGCCCATGTGCGCAGCGACCCGATGCTGCTTGGCCGCATCCTGCAGAATCTGGTGGAGAACGCGCTGCGCTACACCGACAGGGGGCGCATCCTGATCGGTTGCCGCCGCCGCGGCGGAACCCTGCGGATCGAGGTGTGGGACACCGGCATCGGCATCCCAGCCGACCAGCAGGAGGACATCTTCCAGGAGTTCGTCCAGGTCGGCAACGCCAGCCGCAACCGCGACCAGGGGCTTGGGCTCGGGCTGGCGGTGGTGCGACGGCTGTCGGTGATGCTCGGCCATCCGGTGACGGTGCGCTCCATCCCTGGTCATGGCTCGGTCTTTTCGGTGGAGGTGCCGCTGGCCCCGCCGCCGGCGGTGAAGGCCGTGGTGCAGGCCGCGGCCCCGCGTCCGGCCTTCGCCACCACGGTTCTGGTGATCGAGGATGACGGGATCGTCCGCGAGGGGCTGCGGGCCATGCTGGTCGAATGGGGCTACACGGTGCTGGCCGCGGAATCCTGCGCCGAGGCGCTCGACCTCGCCCACCGCGGGCCCGCGCCGGACCTGATCGTCGCCGACTACCGCCTGCGCGAGAGCCGGACCGGGACGGAGGCGATCCGGGAGGTCCGGCTGGCGCTGGGCCGCATCCTGCCGGGCATCCTTGTGACCGGCGACACCGCCCCCGCCCGCGCGCTGGAGGCCGAAGCCGGCAACTTCCGGGTCATGCACAAGCCGGTCATCGCCGCCGACCTGCGCCGTGCCGTGGCCGAGGCGCTGGAGCCGGCGGCGCGTGACCGCCAGACGGTTGCATGACAGCCGCCGGTGGCATGGCGGTCAGGGGATCAGCGCATCGAGGTCGAAATCCTGGGCGAAGGCGATCATCGCGCCGCAGGCGCTGGGCGAATTCACCCGCAGCACGCCGTTGCCGACCACGGTCGGGAACTTGCTCTTCTGCAGGGCCTGCTGCGTGCGGACCGGGTCGGCGACGCGCACCACGAAGCCGGCGACGAAGGGCGGCGGGGTGGCGAAGGCCGGATCGGCGGTCCAGGCCCAATGCAGCCGGTCGGGGGTGGCGACCAGCACGGGAACCTGACCATTGCCCGGCTGTGCCGGCTCCACCACACGGGCGGCGCCGCGGTCGCTCACCGTGCCGCCCAGCAGGCGGGCGAAGGCCGCGGCAACCGCGTCCGGGTCGGCGGCGGCGACCACCAGCGCTTCCAGCCCGGTCGCGCCGTTGGCGTGCTCCATCGCATCCGACCGCCAGACCAGTTCCGGCGTGTGGTGCTGGCACAGGAAGACACGGCCGGCCGGGGTGGCGGCAGGGTCGATCTGGGCGATGGTGAAGCTGGCGTCGCGCGTGCCCTCGGGAAGCGCGACCGGGCGGCCGAAATCGACCGGTTCGGCGCTCGGGAAACCCGCGGCGGCAAGCGGACCGGCGGCGGCGCGCGCATCGGGCGTCTTCAGGGCTATGGCGGCGATGCCCTCGCGCTGGCGCAGGAAAGCGCTGTAATGGGCGTTGACCGGCCGCTGCTCCTCGATGCCCAGCAGTTCCAGATAGGTGCCGGTCGGGAAGAGGACGGTGTGGTTGGCCGATTTCAGCTGGGTGTGATGGCCGCGTGGCGTCACCGTGAAGCCGAGCCGGCCGTAGGCGTCGCGCGCGGCGTCCAGGTCGCGGGTCGCGATGACCAGATGGTCCAATCCGGTGATGCCGTCGATGCTCATGGCGTCCTGCCGCTGTCGGGTTGTCGTGCCGTCAGCGATAGAGGAGCCGGCCGGCCGCGGCAAGGCCGAACCGGCCGGACCCGTTGGGCCCCAATCGTATGGGGGATCGTCGGGTCCGGCCCGCCCGGATCATAGCGCCTGCTGCAACTCCGGCACGGCCTTGAACAGGTCGGCGACGAGGCCGTAATCGGCGACCTGGAAGATCGGCGCCTCCTCGTCCTTGTTGATGGCGACGATCACCTTGCTGTCCTTCATGCCGGCCAGATGCTGGATCGCGCCCGAGATGCCGACGGCGATGTAGAGGTCCGGCGCCACGATCTTGCCGGTCTGGCCGACCTGATAGTCGTTCGGCACGAAGCCGGCATCGACGGCGGCACGGCTTGCACCCACCGCGGCGCCCAGCCTGTCGGCCAGCGCCTCCAGCAGCGGGAAATTATCGCCCGACTGCATGCCGCGCCCGCCCGACACGATGATGCGCGCGCTGGTCAGCTCCGGCCGCTCCGACTTCGACAGCTCGGCCGAGACGAAGCCCGACAGGCCGGGGTCGGCCACGGCGGCGACGGGCTCGATCGGGGCGCTTCCGCCGGAGCCTGCCGCCTCGAAGGCGGTGGTGCGGACGGTGAGGATCTTCACCGGGTCGGCGGACTGCACGGTGGCGATGGCGTTGCCGGCATAGATCGGCCGCTCGAAGCTGTCGGCCGAGACCACCGCGGTGATGTCGGAGATCATCGCCACGTCGAGCAGCGCCGCGACCCGCGGCAGCACGTTCTTGCCCGTCGAAGTGGCGGCGGCGAGGATATGGCCGTAGCCGGGGGCGAGCGACACCAGCAGCGCCGCCAGCGGTTCGGCAAGGGCGTGCTCATAGGCGGCATCGTCGGCGACCAGCACCTTGGCGACACCGTCCAGCCTGGAGGCTGCGTCGGCGGCGGACGCGGCGTTGCGACCGGCGACCAGGACATGGATGCCGGTGCCGAGCTTGGCGGCGGCGGTCACCGCATGGGCGGTGGCGGGCTTGAGGGTCGCGTTGTCGTGGTCGGCGAGGATCAGGATGGGCATGGGGGTAGGTCCTTTGGTAACGGAGCTTAGCGGGTGGTGGAGTGTCGGTTGCGGATGCCCCCTCCCTAACCCTCCCCCGTTTCACGGGAGAGGGGACTGCCGCCGCTTCGCGAACAATTCACGCCGGCAAGCGTCCTACCCCCTCTCCCGCGGGAGCGGGGGAGGGATGGGGAGGGGGCAAACGGGACGACCACTCCCCTCAGATCACGCGCGCTTCGGTCTTCAGCTTGTCGACCAAGGCGGCGACGTCGGCCACCTTGACGCCGGCCTTGCGCTTGGGCGGCTCGACCACCTTCAAGGTCGTCAGCCGCGGCGTCACGTCGACGCCGAGCGCGTCGGGCGTGACCGTCTCCAGCGGCTTCTTCTTCGCCTTCATGATGTTGGGCAGCGAGGCGTAGCGCGGCTCGTTGAGGCGCAGATCGGCGGTGACCACCGCCGGCAGCGTGAGCGACACGACCTCCAGCCCGCCGTCGATCTCGCGCGTCACCGCGACCGTGCCCTCACCAGCGACGATCTTCGAGGCGAAGGTGCCCTGGCCCCAGCCGAGCAGCGCCGCCAGCATCTGGCCGGTCTGGTTGCAGTCGTCGTCGATCGCCTGCTTGCCGAGGATCACCAACCCCGGCGCTTCCTTCTCCACCAGCGCCTTCAGCAGCTTGGCGACCGCCAGCGGTTCGGTCGCCATGTCGGTCTGCACCAGGATGGCGCGGTCTGCACCCATGGCCAGCGCGGTGCGCAGGGTCTCCTGGGCCTGGGCCGTGCCGACCGACACCACGACGATCTCGGTCGCCGTGCCGGCCTCTTTCAGCCGCACCGCCTCTTCGACGGCGATCTCGTCGAAGGGGTTCATGCTCATCTTCACGTTGGCGGTCTCGACGCCGCTGCCATCCGCCTTCACGCGGATCTTCACGTTGTAGTCGACGACCCGCTTGACGGGCACCAGCAGCTTCATGACGGCGTTTCTCCTCTGGAATGGTGTTTTATTCCCGCCCCTTCAGGCGGCGGCCGGGCTTTGCCCGCGCAGGGCCGCGACCGCATCGGGAATGGGCGGGGAGGCGGTGGCGGTGCCCAGCGCGGCCAGCACCTCGGCCGGAGCGACGACCCCCGTGCTGCCGACGAAGGCGCCCTGGACGACCGCCAGCGCCGCCAGCCCACTCCGTGTTTCCATGCGGTGTTCGATGAAGATGTATTTCTCGTCCCAGCACAGCACCCGGCTGACCAGGGTGAAGCGCCGGAACGGCGGCAGCGGGCGGCGGTAGCGGATGGTGGCGCCGCCGAGCACCGGCTGCCAGCGGTTGTGCAGGATCGCCGGCCCCAGTCCGACGCGGATCATCAGGTCGGTCCGGCCCAGATCCATCACGCTGAAATAGCGCGCGTTGGTCATGTGCAGATTGATGTCGAGATCGGTCGGCCAGACCCGGAAGCGCAGGGTCGAGGGCGCGAGAAGCCCGGTGCGGCGGCCGCGCAGCGCGGCGAAGATGGCGGCGGTCATCACCGCCAGCAGGCGGAAGATCAGGGTCATGCCCGTACCCCCGCTCCACCGGTCGCTCCACCGGCCGCCCGGATGGCACCGGATGCCGCGTGCGGCGGCTGATGTCCTGGTCCCCTCATGCTCCGATCCTCGATTGCGGCCGGCCGGAGCGCGAAGGGGCGGGCCGGTCAGCTGTCCTTGTTGGTGTCGGCGGCGGCCGTCTTCAGCCCGGCCAGGGTGTTGGTGACCTGGTCCTCTATCTCGCGCAGTTCATGCACGGTGGCCTCCAGGTCTTCGCGCTGCTGGGCGAGGTCCTTCAGCCGCTTCTGCACCCGCTTCAACAGGTTCCGCTGCTGCTCGACCCCGCCATTCACGGTGTAGAGGTCGAGATATTCGCGGATTTCCGCCAGCGAGAATCCCAGCCGCTTGCCGCGCAGGATCAGCTTCAGCCGCGCACGGTCGCGCTTGGTGTAGACCCGGTTGTTGCCGACGCGGTTGGGCGCCAGGAGCCCCTTGACCTCGTAGAAGCGCAGGGCCCGCGGGGTGATGCCCAGCTCTTCCGCAAGCTGGTTGACCGTGTAGAGCTGTTCCATCCCTGGGAGAACCTTTTGTTCGCGTCCGGCACAATGCGCCTGCCGTTTGGTAGCACAGCTGCCGTGGCGTGATAAGGCTTCCCCTTAGGTCCGGCGGGATGGCGTGACACCGGGTCACCCTCCCTTCGAGGCGCCATCCTGCGCCAGCGCCCGCTGTGCCTCGGCCACCAGTTCCTTCTTCGACAGCTTGCCGACGGCCGTCTTGGGAAGCTCCTCGCGGAACTCGATGGCCGTCGGCATCTCGATGCGGGAAATCTTGTCGCGCAGGAAATCGCGCAACGCCTCCACCGACAGGGAGGAGCCCGGCTTCGCCTGCACGAAGGCCTTCGGCGTCTGGCCGCGGTAATCGTCGGGCAGGCCGATGACGCAGACCGCGACCACGTCCGGATGCTGGTAGATCGCCTCCTCGATCACGCGGGGATAGACGTTGTAGCCGCTGCAGATGATCAGATCCTTCAGCCGGTCGAGCAGGAAGACGTAGCCGTCCCCGTCCATCGTGCCGACGTCGCCGGTCAGCAGGAAGCCGTCGACCACCGTGCGGTCGCTTTCCTCCGCCCGGCCCCAATAGCCGGCCATGACGTTGGGGCCGGAGACCGCGACCTGTCCCTTGGCGCCGATGCCGAGCTTGCGCGACGGAACCTCCAGGTCGCGGATCTCGATGGCGATGCCGGGCAGCGGCAGGCCGATGGAGCCTTCCTTGTTGACCCCGTTCAGCGGGTTGGCGGCGCAGACCGGCGAGGCTTCCGACAGGCCGTACCCCTCGATCAGCACGCAGCCGGTCGCCGTCTCGAACTGGCGTTTCAGCTCGGTCGGCAGCGGCGCACCGCCGCTGATGCAATAGCGGATCGAGGTCATCGGATAGCGCGCGGCCCGCGGATGGCCCAGCAGCGCCTTGTACATGGTCGGCACGCCGGGGACGAGCGTCGGCTTGCGCCTGGCGATGGTCTTCAGCACCTGTTCGGTGTCGAAGCGCGGCAGCATGACCAGTTCGGCGCCGCAGGCCAGCCCCATGTTCAGCACCACCGTCATGGCGAAGACATGGAAGAAGGGCAGCACCGCCAGTACCCGTTCCTGTCCCAGCGCCACGTCGGGGAACCAGGCCAGCACCTGCCGGGCATTGGACAGCAGGTTGTGGTGGGTCAGCATGGCGCCCTTGGGCACGCCCGTGGTGCCGCCGGTGTATTGCAGCACCGCCACATCGCGCAGCCCGTCGATGCGCACCGGGCGCAGGCCGCCGCCGTTGGTCAGCAGGCCGTCGAAATCGATATGCCGGCCGTCGCGCGGCACCTCCGCGATCTCGCTGCGCTTCAGGACGCGGAACAGCGCGCCCTTCACTGCCGGCAGGATGGTCGGCATCCGGCAGACGACAATGCGTTTCAGCGGCGTGCGGTCCAGCATCGCGGCGACGCGCGGGTAGATCTGCTTCAGGTCCAGCGTCACCATGATCTCGGTCTGCGAGTCGGTGATCTGGTGCTCCAACTCGCGCTCGACATAGAGCGGGTTGTAGTTGACGACGGTGCCGCCGGCCTTCAGCACCGCAAAATAGGAGATGACGTAGGTCGGGCAGTTGGGCAGGCACAGGCCGACCCGAACCCCCGGCCCGACCCCCAGATCCTGGAAGCCGCGGGCGGCGCGGTTCACCAGATCCAGCACCTCGGCATAGCTGTAGCGGCGGCCCAGGAAGTCCAGGCAGGGGCGGTTGGCATGGCGGCCCGCCGCTTCCTCGAACAGCATGTGCAGCGGCATCGGCGCGAAGGACTGGTCCCAGGCGATGCCGGCCGGATAATGGGCCAGCCAAGGATGATCGGGCCAGGGATGATCAGGACCGGTATCGGCCGGCCGGGTGTCGGCGGTGTGCGGGTTGGCGCTCTGCGCAAGTGGCTCGGGCATGGATTCGCTCCCCTCGGCGGTGGCGCGTTCCGGATCACCTGTCGGCCGGCGTCTGAAACGCTTTCGTTATGACGTTGACGTAAACGTAATGTGCGCCTACTGTCAAGCCGGTCCTACGAACAATCATGAGGTTCCGCTTTCATGGTCGACGACATTCTCCAGGAAATGCGCAGCCGCAGCGCGGACCTGCGGGGACTGAACGCCTCCGTCCGCTTCCTGCTGGGCAAGGAAGGCGAGGTGATCCGGGTCGATGCCCGCGCCAATCCGATCGACATCAGCCGAGAGGACGCGGAAGCCGACTGCACCATTCGCATCTCGCCGGAAAACCTGTCGAAGTTGATCAAGGGCAAGCTGAACCCGATGCTGGCCTTCACCATGGGCAAGTTGAAGGTCGAGGGCTCGATGGGCGTGGCGATGAAGCTGGCCCAGTTGCTGGACGACTGAGCGGCCGGCAAGAGCCGCAGACCGACCCGAAGCCGGCACACCGAACCGGGAGGAAACGCCGATGACCATGACTCGCGCGAAACGCGCCACCCTGTCTGCTGTCCTGATGCCCGCCGTCCTGCTAACCGTCCTGTGCGGTCCCGCCGCGGCGCAGGGCGGTGCCAGGGCGATGACCTACCAGATTCTGATGGGCGAGGATCCCATCGGCACCGAACAGGTGACGGTCGAACCGCAGGGCGACCGCAGCAAGGTGACCGTCACTGCCACCACGCGGGTGAAGGTGCTGTTCATCAACTTCCGCTACGACCACAAGCGCGAAGAGCTGTGGAAGGGTGGGGTGCTGGAGTCGATGACCGCCAGCACCGACGACGACGGCACCCCGCACAGGATCGACATGGCCCGCGAGGCCGGCGGCTACCGCCTGACCGTCGACGGCAAGACCCAGCAGGTGCCGACGGCAACGCTGCCGCTGACCCTGTGGACGCCGGAGGTTCTGAAACACGGTCAGCTGCTGTCGGTGATCGACGGCGCGCCCTACAAGGTCACGGCGCGCAAGGTCGGGACCGAAACGGTGGAGTCCGGCGGCAAGCCGGTGGAGGCCACGCATCACCGCATCGACGGAGATGTGGAGCGCGACCTGTGGTTCGCGGCGGACGGCACGCTGCTGAAGACGCGCTTCAAACGCAGCGGCTATGATATCACCTATGTTCTGAAGTGATGCCGTCTTGACCTGACCTCCACCGACCGAGGACGCGATGCCGATCTTCCTGTTCCCCGACGACCCCATCTGGAACGAGGAGGCCGACGCGGTGGAACTCGCGGTGCAGGTCGGGGAGTATCAGGGCCGGGTCTTCGTCACCCGCCGCACCCTGCAGGGCATCGTCGGCCATACCCCCAAGCCGGACGAGGCGGTTCAGCAGGTCTGCATGAACCGCTCCCTGGTGGAGCGCGCTGCCGAGCAGCGCATCATGGCCCGTGCGCTCGACCCCGACGCCAACATCCACCTGACCGGGCGCGACCTGCACCGGGCGGCGGGGTAGGGGGCCGGAGGGGGCGGGTCGCCGCCTTATCCCAGCCGGGCGTAGCGGCCGCGGAAATACAGCAGCGGCTCGCCGTCCTCGCGGGCGGTCAGGCTGCGCACGCGGCCCAGCACGATGACATGGTCGCCGCCGTCCAGCAGATGCTCGCGGTCGCATTCCAGCGTGGCGAGGCAGCCGGTCAGCAGGCGGACGCCGCCGCGGCCGGTGGTGGTCTCCAGCCCGGTCCAGCGTTCCTGCTGGTCGCGGCGGGAAAAGCGGTTGGACAGATCCTCCTGGTCGGCTGCCAGGATGTTGACGGCGAAATGCGGCGCCGCGTTGAAGGCGTCGAAGGACATCGCCGCACGGCCCAGGCAGAACTGCACCAGCGGCGGGTCGAGCGACACCGAAGAAAAGGAATTCACCGTGACCCCCAGCGGCAGCCCGTCGGGCGCGATGGTCGTGATGACGGCGATCCCGGTGGCGAAGCAGCCGAGGGCGGAGCGGAACGCAAGGGGATCGATCGGCTGGTCGGTGGTCATGACGTCCTGTGGCATGGGCTGGGTGGGGTATGGGCCGGATGACGATAGGGGCGGGCGGGCGCATCGGCCCAAGGGCCGTGAAGATGACACACAAGGTGGAAGATACCGGCAATTAATCCAGCACGCCTCCTGGTGCAAGCCGCATCTCCAGCCCTGACAACGTCGTTAAACGGATGTTAATGAAACCCGGGCAGGGTTCGGCGGCAGCAGACAGCTTCCGCCTCCGGGGCGATGCGGCGCGCAGGAATCGGCCCTCGGGCCGCGGACCAATCGCTACGGCCAGGGCATGAGCGGGAACACCGGCGGCAACGAGCGGCCGATCATCATCAAGAAGAAGAAGGGCGGGCACGGCGGCCACCATGGTGGCGCCTGGAAGGTGGCCTATGCCGACTTCGTGACCGCGATGATGGCCTTCTTCCTGCTGCTGTGGCTGCTGAACGTCACCACCTCCGACCAGCGCAAGGGCATCGCCGACTATTTCTCGCCCGTCTCGGTCAGCCGCGAGCAGTCGGGTTCCGGCGGCATGCTGGGCGGCAAGACCATCACGGTGCCGGGCGCCCAGATCTCCCCCAGTTCGCCGATGTCGGCCGACGTTCCGGTGTCGGGACCGCCCGGCTATTCGTCGCAGCAGACCGACGATGCCGACGACCCGACGGAGTCGGCCAACGGCCCCGGCCAGGGCGCCACCGGCCAGGGCCAGCCCGGCGGCAACGCCGACACCGCCGGCGCCAACGCCAATGCCTCGGCGGACGTCGCCGACCAGAAGCAGAACGAGACCCGCGCCGAGTTCCAGAAGCGGATGGAGGAACTCGCCAAGCAGCTCGGCATCCCCGGCCAGAAGCCGGGCGAGAAGCTGTCCGACTTCGCCGAGCGGGTGAAGGAGGCGATGGAGAGCCTGCAAGGCGCCGCCAAGGAGGCCCGCCAGTTCCAGCAGGCCGCCACCGAGATCCGCCAGGCCATCCAATCGGTGCCGGAACTGGAGCCGCTGGCCCAGAACCTGATGATCGACCAGACTCCCGAAGGCCTGCGGATCCAGATCGTCGACCAGGACCGCGTCTCGATGTTCCCCGGCGGCTCCGGCCAGATGTACCCGCAGACCCGCCAGCTGGTGCAGCAGGTGGCCAAGGCCCTGTCCAAGCTGCCCAACAAGCTGTCGATCAGCGGCCATACCGACTCCACGCCCTTCTCGTCCGGCTCCGGCCGGGACAATTGGGATTTGTCGACGGAGCGGGCCAACGCCACCCGCCGCGCTCTGCTGTCCGGCGGCGTCGACCCGTTGCGCATCCAGGATGTCGTCGGCAAGGCGGACCGCGATCCGCTGGTCGCCGACCAGCCGAACAGCCCGCGCAACCGCCGGATCACCATGGTCCTGCTGCGCGAGACCCAGGCCGCCCCGGCTACGGGAGGCCAATCAGGCGGCGCCGCCGCGCCCGTCACAGCCCCAGCTGCGACCAAAGCACGATAGGGTTTCACGGCCGCCGGTACTTTGGCGCTAATTTCATAAGGCACCGGCGTCTGAATTCTTGCTTTACCATTGCGTCGCACAACAGGCCGCGCGTTTGCCCCTGTTCAAAGCGCGCGGCGATGGGTCATACTTCTTGCACAAAGCGACATGGCCGGGGCGATGCCGCCCGGCCCGCGATGATCGGTCAGATACAAGCGCGGGGGAGTCTGTGAGCGTACCCGAGGGCAAACCGTCCGACCTTTTGTCATCCTATGATCCCGGGCTGTACTTCGATGAACTGTTCGGATCCATGGATTTGCCGGCCGAACACACGGCGCTGATCCGACGGCGGCTGGCCGCGCTCAACTTCGACGAATTGCGCCGCCGGGCGCAGGACGCCGAGCGGGAGCTCTACAATCTCGGCATCACCTTCATCGTCTATTCCGACAAGGACGCCGTCGACCGCATCCTGCCGTTCGACGTCATCCCGCGCGTGATCTCCGCGCCGGAATGGTCGCATCTGGAGGCCGGCGTCAAGCAGCGCGTCGCCGCGTTGAACCTGTTCCTGCACGACATCTATCACGACCAGAAGATCCTGAAGGACGGCGTGATCCCGCGGGATCTGGTGGAGGGCAACCATAATTTCCGCCCGCAGATGATCGGGGTGGACGTTCCCTTCGACACCTACATCCACATCATGGGCACCGATCTGGTGCGCGACCGCTTCGGGACATTCCGCGTGCTGGAGGACAACGGGCGCGTGCCGTCCGGCGTGTCCTATGTCGTGGAGAACCGCCACATGATGCAGCGGGTCTTCCCCGACCTGATGCAGGACATCGGCATCCGCCCGGTGGACAATTACGGCCACAAGCTGCTGGATGCGATGGTGGAGATCGCACCATCCGGAGTCGACGACCCGCAGGTGGTGCTGCTGTCGCCGGGCACCTACAACTCCGCCTATTTCGAGCATATCTTCCTGGCGCGCGAGATGGGCGTGCCGCTGGTGGAGGGCCGCGATCTGGTGGTGGACAACGACCGCGTCTACATGAAGACGACCAACGGTCTGGCCCCGGTCCATTCGATCTACCGCCGGCTCGACGACGCCTTCCTCGATCCCAAGGCCTTCAACCCCGACAGCCTGCTGGGCGTGCCCGGCATCCTGGAGGCCTACCGCAAGGGCAACGTGGCGCTGGCCAACGCCATCGGCACCGGCGTCGCCGACGACAAGGCGGTCTACTGCTATGTCCCGCGGATGATCAAATATTACCTGGACCAGGATCCGATCATCCCCAATGTCGACACCCGCATCTGCCGCGAGCCCGACGCCCTGCAATACACGCTCGACAATCTGGCCGATCTGGTGGTGAAGCCGGTGGGCGAGGCCGGCGGCTACGGCATCACCATCGGTCCGCGCGCCAACAAGGCCGAACTGGACGACTGCCGGGCCAAGCTGCTGGCCGACCCGTCCAACTACATCAGCCAGCCGGTCGTCGACCTGTCGGTCTGCCCGACGGTGTGTGACGACGCCATCGAACCGCGCCACGTCGATCTGCGTCCCTTCGCCATCACCGGCAAGAGCAGCTGGGTCCTGCCCGGCGGCCTGTCGCGCGTGGCGCTGAAGAAGGGCACGCTGATCGTCAATTCGTCCCAGGGCGGCGGCTCGAAGGACACCTGGGTTCTGGAAGGTGGTGCGGCATGAACCTGCTGTCCCGTTACGCCGAGTGCATTTTCTGGATGGCCCGCTACATGGAGCGGGCCGAGAATCTGGCCCGCATCATGGATGTGCACGAGACCTTCGCGCGCGACACCCGCGGGGCCACCAACTGGTTCTCCATCGTCCAGCTGAACGCGGACGAGAAGGACTTCTTCAGCCGCCACGACCGCCCGACGGCGGAGGCGGTGATCCACTACTACATGTTCGACCCGCAGAACCGGAACTCGCTGCTGTCCATGCTGCGGATGGCGCGGGAGAACGCGCGGACGCTGCGCCCCTGGATCTCGACCGAGATGTGGACGCAGATCAACGTGTTCCACAACAAGCTTCTGGAGATGTCGGTCAAGGACGTCGCGACCCAGAACCTGTCCAAGGTCTGCACCTGGATCAAGGAGGAGTGCCAGACCCACACCGGCATCACCGAGGGCACCTTCTACCGCGACCAGGGCTGGTACTTCTACCAGATGGGCAAATACATCGAGCGGGCGGACCAGACCACGCGCCTGCTCGACATCAAGTACCACACCCTGTTGCCGTCGCCTGTCGAGGTGGGGTCGACGCTGGACGTCAGCCAATGGACGACGGTGCTGCGCTGCACCGCCGGCTACCATGCCTTCCGGCGCGTCTATCCCCGCGGCATGTCGCCGGCCACCGTCGCCGGCTTCATGCTGTTCAACGAGGGGTTTCCGCGCTCGGTGGTGATGTGCGTGCGCCAGATCGACGGGGTGCTGACGCGGATGCGGTCGCGGTATGACCTGCGCGGCGGTTCGGCGGCGATGGAGCGGGTGGACGAGCTGCTGGCCGCCTTGCTGTCCCGTCCGATCGATGCAGTGTTGCGCGACGGGTTGCACGAGTATCTCGACTGGATCCAGCTGCAACTGAGCATCATCACCACGGAGATCGCGCTAGCCTTCTTCGGCGTCCAACCGCCTCTGGCGGTACAGAGCCAGTCGCAGTAAGCTTGGGTATCGGGGAGGGACGTCGATGTCCCTCCCTTGCCCTTCCCACAGTCGCGGTGGTTGTCGGTCAGAATGTCGGTCATCCAGCCACCGCAACGCCCCTTGCAGCAATTCTTCCGGTCGGGGCCGATGCCCTGCCCCTATCTGCCGGGACGTGTCGAACGCAAGCTGTTCACGCGCCTGATCGGTCCCTATGCGACCGAAGTGAACTCAACCCTGTCGCGCGCGGGATTCCGCCGCAGCCACGACATCGTCTATCGGCCGGTCTGCCCCAATTGCCAGGCATGCGTTCCGGTGCGCGTTCCGGTCGGCGATTTCGTGCCGTCGCGCTCGCAACGCCGGGTGTTGAAGCTGAATGCAGGTTTGATGCTGGCCGAACGGCCGGCCTACGCCACGTCGGAGCAATACAGGCTGTTCGCGCTGTACCAGAACTCCCGCCATGGCGATTCCGACATGGCCCGCATGGCGATGGGCGATTTCGCCGCCATGGTGGATGAGGGGCGGGCGGACACCAGCCTGCTGGAGGCGCGCGACGACCGCGGGCAACTGGTGGGATGCATGCTGACCGACCGGCTGTCCGACGGCTATTCGGCGGTCTACAGCTTCTACGACGCGGCCCAGGACCGCCGCAGCCTGGGCACCTTCATGGTCCTTGGACTGATCGAACGGGCGCGGCTGGCCGGCATGCCCTATGTCTATCTCGGCTATTGGATCGCCCACAGCCGCAAGATGGCCTACAAGGCGAAATTCCATCCGCTGGAGTGCCTGGGCGAGGATGGTTGGCGTCCTGCGGCGATCGCGCCGGAAGAGGATGCGGAGGGGTGACGGGGGAATGGCCTTCCCCCTGCCCAAATCCGTACTGGAGGGCAGGGGGAAGGAGCCGGATAGCATCCTTACGCCGCCTTGATGTTGCTGAGGAAGGTTTCGACGTCGTGGCGCATGCGTTCGGCCTGCTGCGACAGTTCGCCGGCGGCATCCAGAACCTGTCCGGCCGCGTTGCCGGCCTCTCCCGCCGCCTGGGTGACCTGAAGGATGCTGCCGGTGACCTCCTGCGTGCCGGCTGCCGCCTGCTGGACGTTGCGGGAGATCTCGGTGGTCGCCGCGCTCTGCTCCTCGATGGCGGCGGCGATCCCCGTGGTGATGTCGTTGATGCTGGAAATCGTGCTGCCGATCCCGGTGATGGCGGTCACCACGCCCTGGGTGGTCTGCTGGATGGCGCCGATCTGCGAGGCGATCTCCTCCGTCGCCTTGGCGGTCTGGCCGGCCAGGCTCTTGACTTCGCTGGCGACGACGGCGAAACCCTTGCCGGCCTCACCGGCGCGGGCGGCCTCGATGGTGGCGTTCAGGGCCAGCAGATTGGTCTGGCTGGCGATGTCGGTGATCAGCCCGACCACCTCGCCGATCTTCTGCGCTGCTTCCGCCAGGCTGCGCACCGCGTTGCT
Organism: Azospirillum thiophilum; assembly: GCF_001305595.1. Lineage (NCBI taxonomy): Bacteria > Pseudomonadati > Pseudomonadota > Alphaproteobacteria > Rhodospirillales > Azospirillaceae > Azospirillum > Azospirillum thiophilum. Next base: position 2,888,023 of record NZ_CP012401.1, on the reverse strand, counting down.
GGTCTGGGTCGCCTCGTTCACCGCCTTGCCGGCGATGTCGGCGGAGCGGGAAATCTGGCTGCCGATCTCGCGGATGGAGCTGGCCATCTCCTCGGTGGCGGTGGCGACGGTCTGGACGTTGGCGCTGGTCTGCTCGGCGGCCGAGGCGACGACGGTGGCCTGGGTGCTGGTCTGCTGCGCCATCGCCGACATGGAATGGGCGGTCGCGTCCAACTCCGACGCGGCAGCGGCCACCGTGCGCAGGGCGGTGCCGGACGAGGTCTCGAACCCAGCCAGCAGCCGCTCGATCACCTCGGTGCGGCGGGCCTTGGCCTGCTGTTCGGCGGCCTCCGCCCTGGCGAGGCGGTCGGCTTCGATCAGGCCGTCCTTGAACACCTGCACCGCACGCGCCATGGCGCCGAGTTCGTCGCCGCGGGAAATGCCGTCGATGGAAACCGCCATGTCCCGGTTGGCGAGCCGCCCCATCACTGCGGTGATCGCCTCGATCGGGCGCAGGACGGTGGCGACGATCATCCAGGCCGCACCGATGCCGACGGTGACGATGAGGCCCAGGATGGCGGCGACCCAAAGCTTGCTCGACTGGTAGACCTCCTCGCCATGGTCGGCCGACCGCTTGCCTTCGGTGGCGTTGAAGTCGACGAGGGATTGCAGAAGATCCTTCGATATGCGGAATTCATCCCGCGATGCGCCGCGGAACAGCGCACCCGCGGCTGCATTGTCGTTGTTCCGTGACAGCGGCAGAAGCTGTTCGCGGCTGATCTTCATGTAATTCTGATAGCTCGTCATGAATTTCCGGTAGGTCTCGGTCTCCCAGCCCGGCACCAGCAGCTTTTCATAGTCGATGCGGCGCGTCTCGATCCGGTTGGCAATCTCCGAAAGCGCCTGTTCTTCCCTCGCCATGTCCGCGTCGGTCGATGCGATCAGGTGGCCGCCCTCCACGGTGCGGTAGAAGTCGAAGGTGGTGTAGAGCCGGGAGATCGCGACGATCGACGGCAGCCAGTTGTCCCGCACGTCCTCCGCCTCGGTGTTGATCGCCGAGAGTTTGCTCAGGGAGAAGAGCCCGAGGCCGACGGTGCAGACCAGAATGGTCAGGATTGCGGCGAATGTCCGGGACTTGACGGTTATATTCGAAATCCATGCCATGGCGGGTGCTCCGTATCCAAGCCTCTCCCGAGCCGGGTTCTTCCGGCCGATGGCGCCAAGTCGAGCGCAGCCGTTGGCGTTGTGGGCGAGAGAAGCGATTGCCGATTGTTTGGCGGCAGGACAGCAAGATGCATACCAAAGGACACCGAACGGCCGGGTAGCTTGCCCACCCTTCGAAATCAAGTGCTTGAGCGGTCGCGGCGGGCGGTGCCGGGCCTTCGATCGATTACCGTTCCTGGCAATATGCGGGGCGCACTTCGCAAAATGCGCTTCCTCTCAAGACGCAACGACGGGGATGGCCGACGCTCCGCAATCCGGAACTACGGGATTCTACGTAGCTCCAACGTAGCCCTTGCCGGTGGAGGGCGGGAAAGGAATAGTCCCGTCCAATCCTATCTTTTGGTATACCCTCGATCCGAGAGAGGGTCGCGTCCTGCCGCGCCCATGCGGCTGCAACAAAAGCAAAAGGGGACGGCTGCGGCCGCGCCCCCGCAACAGGGAGGTTTCTCCTTTGACAGGTCTGCTCAGACTTAGCGGGCTGATCGATGCCGTGAACGAAGGCATCGGCAAGCTGGCCTATTGGCTCGTTCTGGTCGCCGTCGCCGTCAGCGCCACCAATGCGGTTGTCCGCTATGGATTGAACACCAGCTCCAACGCGTGGCTGGAGCTCCAATGGTACTTGTTCTCTGGCGTGTTCCTGCTCTGCGCCGGCTATACGTTCCTGCGCAACGAGCACATCCGCATCGACGTCGTGCTCAGCCGCTTCTCCCGGCGGACGCAGGCCTGGGTGGACGTCTTCGGGATCATCGTCTTCATGTTCCCGATGACGATCCTGATCATGGTGCTGTCCTGGCCGATGTTCATGGACAGCTTCCTCACCAACGAGATGTCGAGCGATGCAGGCGGCCTGATCCGCTGGCCGGCTAAACTCCTGGTCCCTGTCGGCTTCTTCCTGCTCACCGCGCAGGGTGTGTCGGAACTGATCAAGCGCATCGCATTTCTCACCGGCCACCGCAACGAGCCGGGTGAGAAGATGCACAGCCATTCCTAAGGACCGGGAGCACCCCCCAAATGGTCGAGTTCGTATCCGCCAATTTGGCACCGGTCATGTTCGGTGCCCTGGTGTTGTTCCTGTTGATGGGTTTCCCGGTCGCCTTTGCCCTGGCTGCCAACGGTCTGGTGTTCGGCCTGATCGGTATGGAATTGGGATTGCTGACTCCGGCGCTGATGCAGGCCTTGCCCGAACGCGTGTTCGGCATCATGCGCAACGACACGCTGCTGGCAATTCCCTTTTTCACCTTCATGGGCCTGATCCTGGAGCGGTCCGGCATGGCCGAGGATCTGCTCGACACCATCGGCCAGCTGTTCGGGCCGATCCGCGGCGGTCTGGCCTATGCGGTGATCTTTGTCGGCGCGCTGCTGGCGGCAACCACCGGCGTCGTGGCCGCCTCGGTCATCTCGATGGGCCTGATCTCGCTGCCGATCATGCTGCGCTACGGCTATGACCGCCGCATCGCCACGGGCGTCATCGCCGCGTCGGGCACGCTGGCCCAGATCATCCCGCCGTCACTGGTGCTGATCGTGCTGGCCGACCAGCTCGGCCGGTCCGTCGGCGACATGTATGCCGGCGCCCTGATCCCCGGCCTGGTGCTGACAGGCCTCTATACCGGCTACATCATCCTGGTCAGCATCATCCGCCCGGCAGCGGTGCCGGCCCTGCCGCTCGAGGCCCGCACACTGCGGGGCGCCAAGCTGCTGCTGCGGGTCATCACCTCGCTGATGCCGCCGCTGGTGCTGATCTTCCTGGTGCTGGGCACCATCTTCCTCGGCATCGCCACCCCGACGGAGGGCGGCGCCATGGGAGCGGCCGGCGCCATTCTGCTGGCGCTCGCCAAGCGCAAGCTTGGCTGGGGACTGATGCGGCAGGCGATGGATTCCACCGCCAAGCTGTCGTCCTTCGTGCTGTTCATCCTGATCGGGTCGACCGTGTTCGGCCTGGTGTTCCGTGCCGTCAACGGCGATCTGTGGGTAGAACATCTGCTGACCGGCCTGCCGGGCGGCCAGCTGGGCTTCCTGATCGTCTGCAACATCCTGGTCTTCGTCCTGGCCTTCTTCCTCGATTTCTTCGAGCTGGCCTTCATCATCGTTCCCCTGCTGGGACCGGTGGCGGACAAGCTGGGCATCGACCTGATCTGGTTCGGCGTGCTGCTGGGCGTGAACATGCAGACCAGCTTCATGCACCCGCCCTTCGGCTTCGCGCTGTTCTTCCTGCGGTCGGTGGCGCCGAAGTCCGACTATATCGACAAGATCACCGGGATGAAGATCGCGAGGATCACCACCGGACAGATCTATTGGGGTGCGGTGCCCTTCGTGGTCATCCAGCTCATCATGGTCGCCCTCGTCATCAGCTTCCCGCAGCTGGTCGATGCCGGCCGCGACAAGGGGCCCGCGATCAACCTGGACGATGTGAAGATCGAAATCCCGGCCTTCGACAACCAGGAGGTCGCACCGCCCTTCGGTGGTCCGGCGCAGCCGGAATCGAACCCGGCCGACGACATCATGAAGCAGCTTCAGGGCAAGTGACGGCGTCGGGCCGTCGAAGCGGAAAGGGGGGCCGGCTCGACCGGCCCCCTTTTTCATGGGTGCATTTCCCTGACGGGTACCGTCAGCGCGACCGGGTGGCGCCGGACCAGTCGGTCGGGGCGCCGACGACGGGCAGGGCCGTGCCGGCGCCGGTGCCGAGCGACAACATGCGGTCGCTGCCCCCGGTCGGCGGCAGGGCTGCGAACTCCTCCGCCGTCATGCCGGTCAGGATGACGGCCTGACGGTCGTGGGCGTAGCGCAGCTTCTCGCTGGCGACCGTCACCTTGTGTTCGGTCGGAAAACGCGGGGCGCCGACGGTGATGATCGCCTGCTCCACCCGGTTCGACGGTCCCAGCACCAGATCGGTGACGTTGCCGAGGATTCGTCTGCCGTCTGGTGTCTGCACGGTCAACCCGACCAGTTCGATGGGGGGCTGGGTCGCCACCTCCGCCGACGGCACGCCGCCCATGTCGGAGCCGGCGCAGGCACCCAGCACCAGCACCGGCAGAAGGGGGAAGAGGAATCGCAGGGTGGGGCGGCGGTGGTCCATCGGTTCTCTGCCTTTTTCTGACGGCGCACTGGTGTCCGCGATGGCAACAGCGCGCACATGGCCAAAGGTCCCGCGCGCCGAGGGGGTGATCCCATCGCCCGCGCGGGACCTCTTCCGGAGAGGTCAGCCGAAGAAGTAGTCGTGACCCGCGCTCAGGCCGATCTGGTCGACGGTCAGGGTCGAGCCGTCGGTGAAGGCGAAGGTCGTCGCAGAGCCGTTGGTGGTCATGGACATTTCCCAGGCGGCATAGCCATGGAACTCGATCCGGTCGGTACCCTTTTCGAAATAGTTGATCGTATCGAGGCCGAAGCCTCCGGGCGCCTGCTCCATCAGGAAGCGGTCGGCGAACCCGTCCGTGAAGCTGACCATGGTGTCGTTGCCGGTGCCCGGCTGGAACAGGTCGGCACCGCCGTCGCGATAGCTGTCATACAGCAGGTCGTTGCCTGTGCCGCCGATCATGGTGTCGTCGCCGCGCATGCCCTTTAGGATGTCGTCGCCGGTGCCGCCGTTCAGCCAGTCGTTGCCGACGCCGCCGAACAGCTGGTCGTTGCCCGCATCACCCCACATCGAATCGTTGCCGGCCTCGTTCCCGCCATAGGGGTCGCCGAGCCAGTCATTGCCGTCGCCGCCGTGCAACTGGTCGTTGCCGAGACCGCCGATCAGCGAGTCGTTCCCCCGCTCTCCATAGAGCCGGTCATTGCCGCCGGCGCCGTCGACGCGGTCGTCGCCATCCAGACCGTCCATCCGGTCGTCATAGGCGCTGCCGGTCATGGTGTCGTTTTTGGAAGTCCCCCAGAACTGGCGCATGGCGTCTCTCCATCAGTGCCGTTAACGTGCTGTTAACGATTAATCAGATGTTAACCATGAGGCCGCTCCGCTCGAAAAGCGATAAAGGAGCAATACAAAGGGATTTTGAGGAAATGACACAGATGTTCGTATCTTTATCAAATATAAGAACTTAAATATTTCCGATTTCGAATTATTAGTGATGGAAAGCGGGATCTTCTTGTGACCGGCGCGCCGTTTCCTCTCCCGATGGGAGAGGGAGATACCGGCGAAAGGACAGAAGCCGGCCGGCCGAAACGCATGCCGGGCCGGGCAAGGCCGTATGCCGCCACCGCCGGGCTGTGCCGAAGCGGATCGCTCGAAAGAGGTTGGCGCGATCGAGCGCGTCCGAACGGGGCATAGTGCGAGGAGGCAAAAAATAACCGGGCGTTCATGGGAACGCCCGGCGCAGTCGTATACAGGGAGGGTTAGAGACAAGAGAGTGTCTATTCCCTTTGGCCGGGGTACCGCCTTGACATGGATCAACGAACCGTTGCGGGCAGGGCGCGAATCGATCCGCCCGGCTTTACCCCACGGCCAACTCCTCAGCCGTGGCTGTGGCCATGGCCGCCATAGAGGATGGCCGGGTCGGTCTGTACCTCCTGGATCGTCTCCAGCCGGCCGTCGCGCCAGGCGCGGTAGAAACAGCTGCGCCGGCCGGTGTGGCAGGCGACGCCGTCCTGCTCCACCACCAGCAACAGGGTGTCGCCGTCGCAGTCGACACGGAAATCCTTCAGCCGCTGCATCTGGCCGGAGGTTTCCCCCTTGCGCCACAGCCCGCCGCGCGAACGCGACCAGTAGCAGACGCGGCCGGTGGCCAGGGTCTCGACCACCGAGTCCCGGTTCATCCAGGCCATCATCAGGATCTCGCCGGTGCCGTCGGCCTGGGCGATGGCGGGCACCAGCCCGTCGCCGTTGAATCGGATGGCGGCCAGCACCTCGTCATAGGCGGCGGCATCGATCGACGGGATGTCGGTCATGGTTGCGTTCTCCTTGCTCGCGCCGCTCACAGGGCGGCGGCCATCCGGCGGAAACCGGCGTCCAGGTCGCGGATCAGGTCGTCGGGGTGTTCCAGCCCGGCATGCAGGCGCAGGACCTGCCCCGGCTCGGTCCAGCGGGTGGCAGACCGGACGGCGGCCGGCCGCGTCGGCAGGATCAGGCTTTCGAAACCGCCCCAGCTGTAGCCCATGCCGAACAGTTCCATCCCGTCCAGCATCGCCGCCAGCGCCGCGCGCGGCACCTGATCGATGATAATGGAGAACAGGCCGCTCGACCCGGTGAAGTCGCGCTTCCACAGGGCATGGCCGGGAAAGTCGGGGCGGGCGGGATGCAGGATGCGTTTCACCTCCGGCCGGGCCGCCAGCCAGTCGGCCAGCGCCAGGGCGCTGTCCTGGTGCTGGCGCAGGCGCACCGCCAGCGTGCGCAGGCCGCGCAGGCCGAGATAGAGGTCGTCCGGCCCGGCGCAGGCGCCGAATCGGGTGGCCGTCTTCTTCACCTCCGTCCAGGTCGCCGCGTCCTTGCAGGTGACGACGCCCAGCATCGCGTCGGCATGGCCGACCATGTATTTGGTCGCGGCATGGATCGAGATGTCGACACCCTGGTCGAAGGGCCGGAAGAACAGCGGCGTCGCCCAGGTGTTGTCCATCATGACGGTGGCGCCGACCGCTTTCGCCGCTTCGGCGATGGCCGGCACGTCCTGGATTTCGAAGGTCAGCGACCCCGGCGATTCGAGGAAGACCACGCTGGTGTTCGGCCGCAGCAGGGCCGAGATGCCGGCGCCGACGCAGGGGTCGAAGAACTCCACCTCCACGCCGTAGGGAGCCAGCGTCTCGCGGGCGAAGCGCCGGGTCGGGCCATAGGCGCTGTCGGTGATCAGCACATGGTCGCCCGCCTTGGTGAAGGCGGACAGCGCGATGGCGATTGCGGCGAGGCCTGAGCCGGTGTTCACCGCCCGGTAGCCGCCCTCCAGCGCCGCCGCCGCCTCCTCGAAGGCGAAGGTGGTGGGGGTGCCCATGCGGCCGTAATGAACGCCTTCCAGCGTGTTGCGGTCGCTGTCCTCCAGCGCGTCCAGCGTCGGGAACAGCACGGTCGAGCAATGATAGACCGGGGGATTGACGATGCCGTGGTTGTTCCGCGGGTCTCGGCCGGCGTGAACGAGAATCGTGTCCTGGGTGACGTCCTTCATCGACTGTCCGTTTGGCTGGGGCGGCGACCGGCTCCGCAGGGGCGGAACGGCGGGGCCGAACATTGTGTCATCCCGGACGCTCCACGGCCATCGCCGATTGCGTCGGACCGCGCATCCGCTTCCGGGAGATTCTGGTAACACCAGCAATGCACGGAGGATTCGACAAGCCGGATCAAGTTGATGCACTCTTGTCCCACGCGCATGGCTGTGTCGCGATCCCCACAGGGTTGGGCGGCCGGCGTGGTCAGGCGCGTCATCAGACCGCTCAATGCGAAGAACGCAAGAACAGGGTGGAGTTCATAATATGAAGTCAGGGTTCCTGGCCGCCGCCGCGGCGGCCGTCGTCGTTTCCGCCAGTGTCGCCGCCGGCGCCGCCACGCTCGACACCGTCAAGCAGCGCGGCTTCGTGCAGTGCGGCGTGAACGCCGGCCTGCCGGGTTTCGGCAACCCCGACAGCGCCGGCAACTGGACCGGCCTGGACGTCGATTATTGCCGTGCCGTCGCGGTCGCCATCTTCAACGATCCGAACAAGGTCAAGTTCACCCCGCTGTCGGCGCAGCAGCGCTTTCCCGCCATCCAATCCGGCGAGGTCGACCTGCTGTCGCGCAACACCACCGCCACGCTGACCCGCGACACGTCGGTCGGCCTCAACTTCGCCCCGGTCACCTATTATGACGGCCAGGGCTTCATGGTTCCGAAGAAGCTGGGCGTGAAGAGCGCCAAGGAACTGAACGGCGCCACCGTCTGCGTCCAGTCCGGCACCACGACCGAGCTGAACCTGGCGGACTATTTCCGCGCCAACAACATGACCTACAACCCGGTCGTCATCGAGTCGAACGACGAGGTGAACGCCGCCTACTTCGCCGGCCGCTGCGACGTGCTGACGACCGACGTGTCCGGCCTGGCCGGCACCCGCGCCGGTGTCGCCCCGGTTCCGGACGACCATGTCATCCTGCCGGAAGTCATCTCCAAGGAGCCGCTGGCCCCGGCGGTGCGCCATGGCGACGACCAGTGGTTCGACATCGTGAAGTGGACGGTCTTCGCGACCATCCAGGCCGAGGAGTTCGGCATCACCTCGAAGAACATCGACGAGTTCACCAACTCCAAGAACCCGGACATCCAGCGCTATCTCGGCACCACGCCGGGCATGGGCAAGGCCCTGGGTCTGGACGAGAAGTGGGCCTACAACGTCGTCAAGAAGGTCGGCAGCTATGCCGAGATCTTCGACCGCAACGTCGGTCCGGGCACCCCGCTCAAGCTGGAGCGCGGCCTGAACGGCCTGTGGACCAAGGGCGGCCTGATGTACGCCCAGCCGTTCCGGTAAGCTTATCGACAGAAGGCCGCCCGTCAGCAGTTCAACGGGGGCGGCCTTCCGATTGAGGAGCGGTCGCGAAGGGTGTCGATGAAACGCCCGCGCAACAGGCCGCATTGGGAGACATGTCGCATCCAAACGGTGTGGGAAATGCCCGGAAGAACGTCCGGGACCGCGTGGGCACCGTCTGGGGCGCGACAGTTGGGGGAGAGTAGTCCGTGGCGACCGAGACCCGGACCACCCAAGGCGCTCCGCCGCCGGGTGGCGTATCGTTTTCCCTCAGCGACCCGACGTTCCGCGCCATCGTCTACCAGATCCTGGTGGTCGGCGCGGTCGTTCTGGTCGGCTGGTTCCTGATTTCCAACACGCTCGACAACCTCGCGCGGCGGTCGATCGCGACCGGTTACGATTTCCTCGAGCGTGAGGCTGCCTTCGGCATCGGCGAGTCGCTGATCGACTATTCGCCGAAGGACAGCTATGGCCGGGCCTTCCTCGTCGGCGTGCTGAACACGCTGAAGGTGTCGGTGATCGGCGTCCTGCTGGCAACGATCATCGGCACGGTGGTCGGTGTCGCCCGCCTGTCGAGCAACTGGCTGATCGCCAGGCTTGCCTCGAGCTTCGTCGAGATCGTGCGCAACATCCCGCCGCTGCTGCAGCTGTTCTTCTGGTATGCGCTGGTCGCGGAAAGCCTGCCGCCGGTGCGCCAGGCGCTGAACCCGGTTCCGGGCGTGTTCCTGTCGCAGCGCGGTTTGCGCGTGCCGGTTCCGGCTGCCGATCCCGTCTGGGCCACCATGGGCATCGCATTGGCGGTTGCACTGCTGCTGATCTGGGGCCTCTCGCGCTGGGCCAAGGCACGGCAGGCGCGTACCGGGCAACCCTTCCCCATGGGCTGGACCGGGCTCGGCCTGATCCTCGGCCTGCCGCTGCTTGCCTGGCTGGCCGGCGGGGCACCGATCGCGATGGACGTGCCGAAGCTGACCGGCTTCAATTTCACCGGCGGCGCCGCCGTCTCGCCGGAATTCTTCGCCATCCTGACCGGCCTGACCGTCTACACCTCCGCCTTCATCGCCGAAGTGGTGCGCAGCGGCATCACCGCGGTCAACTGGGGCCAGACCGAGGCGGCGCGTGCGCTCGGCCTGCCGAGCGGTCCGACCCTGCGTCTGGTGATCCTGCCGCAGGCGCTGCGGGTCATCGTGCCGCCGCTGACCAGCCAGTATCTGAACCTGACCAAGAACAGCTCGCTGGCGCTGGCCATCGGCTATCCGGATCTGGTGTCCATCGCCAACACGACGCTGAACCAGACCGGCCAGGCGATCGAGGGCGTGACGATGATCATGGGAACCTATCTGGTGATCAGCCTGAGCATCTCGATCTTCATGAACTGGTACAACAAGCGCATCGCGCTGGTGGAGCGGTAACCGCCATGACCGACAACGTGCAAAACGCGCAAAGCGTCGGGCTGCCGGACGAACGTCCGCCGTCCAACATCGTCGGCCCCCTGGCGTGGCTGCGCAACAACCTGTTCAACAGCTGGTACAACGCCATCCTGACCGTGCTGGTGCTGGGGTTGCTGGCGACGGCGGTTCCGCCCTTCGTCAACTGGTTGCTGATTCGGGCGCACGGCTTCGACGCCGCCTCCACCGTCTGCCGCCAGGATGCCGGCGGCGCCTGCTGGGGCTTCATCAGCGAAAAGCTGCGCTTCATCATGTTCGGGATGTTCCCGTGGGATGAGCAGTGGCGCCCGCTGGTGACGATCTGCGTCATCATCGCGCTGCTGGTCGTCAGCTGCGACCGCCGCTTCTGGAAGCCATGGCTCGGGCTGGTCTGGGCTGCCGGGCTGGCGCTGGTGGCAGTCCTGATGTGGGGCGGCGTGCTCGGCCTGACCTATGTCGAGAACACGCTGTGGGGCGGCCTGCCGCTGACCCTCATCCTGTCGGTGATCGGTCTGGCCGTGGCCTTCCCGGCGGCGATCCTGCTGGCGCTCGGCCGCCGGTCGAACATGCCGGCGGTGAAGGTGCTGTGCGTCACCTACATCGAGTTGATCCGCGGCGTGCCGCTGATCAGCCTGCTGTTCATGGCGTCGGTGATGCTGCCGCTGTTCCTGCCGAACGGCGTGTCGATCGACAAGCTGCTGCGCGCGCAGATCGCCTTCATCATGTTCGCCGCCGCCTATATGGCCGAGGCGATCCGCGGCGGCCTGCAGGCGATCCCGAAGGGCCAGTACGAGGCGGCCGACGGGCTGGGTCTGTCCTATTGGCAGAAGATGCGCAAGATCGTCCTGCCGCAGGCGCTGGCCGTTGCCATCCCGCCGTTGGTGAACACCTTCATCAGCTTCTTCAAGGATACCTCGCTGGTCATCATCATCGGCCTGTACGACCTGCTCGGTACTGCCAAGGCCGCGCTGTCCGATCCGTCCTGGCGCGGTTTCTACCGCGAGGCCTATCTGTTCATCGGCGTGATCTACTGGGTCTTCTGCTTCAGCATGTCGAAATACAGCCAGAAGCTCGAACGCGATCTCAATCGCGGCCACCGCCGCTAGATCCCACGCCGTCAAGGGAGTCCACCACCCATGTCCCAGGCCATGTCCCAGGGCGCCGTCAAGCCCAAGCACACTCTGAGCGGCGAGGAGATCATCCGCTGCACGGGCGTCAACAAGTGGTACGGCGAATTCCACGTTCTGAAGAACATCGATCTCAGCGTCCAGAAGGGCGAGCGCATCGTCGTCTGCGGCCCATCGGGGTCCGGAAAATCGACGATGATCCGCTGCCTGAACCGGCTGGAGGAGCATCAGAAGGGCAGCATCGTCATCGATGGCATCGAGCTGACCAATAACCTGAAGAACATCGAGCTGGTCCGCCGCGAGGTCGGCATGGTGTTCCAGCACTTCAACCTGTTCCCGCACCTGACCGTGCTGGAGAACTGCACGCTGGCGCCAATCTGGGTTCGCAAGAAGCCGAAGGCCGAGGCGGAAGAGATCGCGATGAGCTACCTGAAGCGGGTGCGCATCGCCGAGCAGGCCCTGAAATATCCGGGCCAGCTGTCGGGCGGACAGCAGCAGCGCGTCGCCATCGCGCGGTCGCTGTGCATGAGCCCGAAGGTGATGCTGTTCGACGAGCCGACCTCCGCCCTTGACCCGGAAATGGTCAAGGAGGTGCTGGACGTCATGATCGGGCTGGCGGAAGACGGCATGACCATGCTGTGCGTGACCCACGAGATGGGTTTCGCCAAGTCGGTCGCCGACCGCGTCATCTTCATGGATCGCGGCGAGATCGTCGAGCAGGACACGCCCGACGCCTTCTTCTCGAATCCGAAGTCGGAGCGCACGCGCCTCTTCCTCAGCCAAATCCTGAACCACTGACCGCGGTGGCGGGCCGGCAGTTCCTTCCGACTCGCCATTCGGAAACAAAATACCTCGACTCCCGGTGCGCGGCGCAATGTCCTGTAGCGTTGCGCGCCGGTTTGCGGTTCAATCGGTCGCGTGACGTGCTCTTCGACTGAAACGCTCACGGAGACCGAGGTCATGGACTTGCTTTGCCCCCGTCCCAGCGTCGGCCAGATCAAGCCTTACCGCCCCCCCCGGCCGCCCCGCGACGGCCGCCGGTGGATCGATCTTTCGCTCACCCACAATCCGCTCGGTCCCAGCCCGCTGGCGCTCGATGCCTATTGCGAGGCGGCCGGACGGATCCACAACTACCCGGATTGGGACCAGAGCCCGCTGCGCCATGCCATCGCCCGGCGCCATGCCATCGACGCCGATCACATCGTCTGCACCGCAGGGTCGGAGGAACTGATCCATCTGGTCGCCCAGGCCTTCGCCGGCCCCGGTGACGAGGTTCTGTGCCACGAGCGCGGCTATCGCGGTTTCCTGAAGGCGATTCGCGCCACCGGCGCCACCGCCGTCGTTGCGGCCGAACGCGACATGGTCGTGGATGTGGAGGCGATGATCGACCGCGCCAGCGAGCGCACCCGGATCTGCTTCCTCGCCAACCCCAACAACCCCACCGGCACCTACATCCCGACCGAGGCGGTGCAGCGCCTGCGCGCCGGCTTGCCGCCGCACACGCTGCTGGTGCTGGATTCGGCCTATGCCGATTACTGCCGCCTGCCGGATTACAGCGACGGGACCGAGATCGTCGAGAACTCCGACAATGTCCTGCTGATCCGCACCTTCTCGAAGATGCATGGGCTGGCCGGTCTGCGGGTCGGCTGGGGCTATGGTCCGACCGCCGTGATCGATGCGGTGAACGCGATCCGCGGCGCCTTCAACGTCTCGCTGCCCGCCCAGGCGACCGCCGCCGCGGCGCTCGCCGATGCGGAGCATGAGGAGGCGACCTATGCCCACAATGCGCAATGGCTGCCCTGGCTGTCGCGCGAACTGGAGCGGGTGGGGCTTCGGGTCTATCCCAGCGTCTGCAACTTCGTGCTGGCGCGCGTGCCGACCGATCCGTCGCTGGGCACCCAGGCGGTGGTCGACCATCTCGCCCGCCGCGGCATCCTGGTGAAACCGGTGTCCGATTATGGCCTGCCCGACTGCCTGCGCATCACCATCGGCCGCGAGGAGGAGAACAAGGCGCTGATCGTCGCGCTTGCCGAGATTCTGGGGTGATCCGGCGCATAGATCAGCGCGAGTGACTTGGAAGGATTTTCATCTCTTTTGATGTGTATCAACGAACGGTCTATGAGGTTGAGGATAGATTTCTTCTTGTCTCTAACCTCCCTGTATCACTGAACCGGAGCCTCCGCATGGATGGCTCCGGTTTTTTTATGCCGGAGACGGTTTCTCCGGAATAAGGCTGAGCAGCAACGGGATAGGAGCTCTCTCCATCGTGTCTGGCGAAAGTATTTTCACGGAGTTGGAGGATGAGAGTTTCTGTTCGGATCTGCGCAATCTGTCCTGACAAGAGGCAGGAAGATTGAATCGACCCAGGCCGTCCGTAAGGTTGGTGACGGAGGAGTAAAAGTCATTATGGCATGATGGCGAAATAGATCGCCTAAGAGCGTGGTGATGGGAGGAAATAATTTTTCTGAGTTAACTTCCCCGCGGCCAACAGCTCTGTCAAGGATTTTATCTAAAACGCTTGTGCTTCCCTCCAGAAGAGTGGTGCGCAAATCCTGTGGCGTCGACCGCTCCGCCTCAAAATATTCACTTGAGAAAAGACTGAATACGGCGGCCATGAATTTGGTTTTGTTGGACAGGCGCTCCAGGAATTCCAACAGTTCGGCGCGAAGATCGCCACGATCCTCCACCTCCAGCGGGTGCCTTGCCATCTGCTGCCGGATCGCCGCAATCGCGAGCTCGGCTTTTCCGTCCCATCGCCGGGCGAGCACGGGCCGACTCGTGCCGGCCCGGGCGGCGACGCTTTCCATCGTCAATCCGGCATATCCATGTTCCTCCAACTCCTCCCAAGCGGCATCCAGGAGTGCCTCTTCGAGATCCGCACCGCGACGGCGTTCCTTCATAAAAACGGCTTCCCCGTTGATAAGATGCATCTTTGCATCTTGACGGCAGTGGGTTTCGGCCGCAATAAGATGCATATAAGCATCTTATTAGAGGAGTGCCGACGTGACAAGACCTTCTGCGTCGATGCGACCGGTTGCCGCCGGTGTGTGGCTTGCCGTGGCCGTGCAGGCGTTCGGCATCGCATCTCCCGCACAGGCGGGCTCGGATGTCATGGTGGAACCACCGGATGGAGCGACTCCCGGTGCAACCGAGCCTGAGCGGAAGGGCTCGGACCATTGGACGCTCGGCGCCGGCATGGCGGTGGCGCCACGTTTCCAGGGAGCCGATGAGTACAAAATTCAGCCTCTACCGCTCGTTGACGTGAAATACGGACGATTTTTCGCGAAGGTCGGCGACGGAATCGGCGTCACCATCATCGAAACGTCCACATTCACGGCGGGAGCAAGCGTCAACTGGATGCAAGGCTACGATGAGGATGATGTGCCCAAGGGTATCCATGGGGTGGACACTGCTTTAGGGGCGCGCCTTTTCGCATCTGCGCGTTTCAAGGGATTGGTGACCACGCTTGCGGCCACCCAGGCTGTTACCGATAAGGAGCGCGGATTGCTCATCAATGTCGGCGTCGCTTACCCGATAAGCGTGACCGAGCGGTTCAAGATCACGCCGGGCCTTGGTGCTTCCTGGGCGAATGGCAAATATATGAACGGCTATTTTGGCATCGATTCGTCCGAGGCGGCGCGCTCGGGGCTTGCCCGCTATGAACCCACGGGTGGTTTCAAGGACGTCACCTTCCGCATCAATGCCAGCTATCGCATCACAGACAGCATAAGCGCGGTTGCTTCCATCGGCCTTACCCATTTGCTCGGCAAGGCCGGGGATAGCCCCCTTGTCGAGCGGAAGACGCAGCCCCTCGGGCTCGTTGGAATGACCTATAGTTTCTAGAGACGTTCGATGAGGGAAACGTCCCGACCGATGTCGCGGGACAAGGCAAGTGATCGAAAGCCTGGATCTGAGCCGGCCCCCAATGAATGCCATTCGTTGACATGCATCAAAGCGGGAAGCGGCGAGGGGGCGTAGACCTGTGGCTGTCTCTAACCCTCCCTGTTTCACAGGAGGCCCCGGTTCCGGAGCCTCCTGTTTTTTTATCCACGGCCCTGCGCAGAGTCAGGACGGCGGGCGGGAGCGGTTCCAGCGCACGATCAGCCCGATCAGCGACAGCGGCACCACAATCACGGCGCCGATCAGGATGTAGGGCAGGGCCCAGCGTCCGGCCTCGACCGCCAGCGAAACGATGTCCTGCACCGTTTCCCAACTGTTGGTCAGGATGCTGGCCGGGTCGATGCGCAGGAACGACAGCACGAAGCCGACGGCAAAGCACAGAACCAGCGTCCGAATGATCCAGCCCACCAAGGCCCACCTCTTGCTCGTCACGGCGGAGCTTCCGCCCCGGCTTCAGGAACGCCACCGGCCCCCGCGGGGTTCCGGTGCCTGCGTGGTAGATGGGGCGGGGCAACCGGGGCGGTCAAGGGGGCAGGAAGGCGACGGGCGGTCCCCTTCGATCATCCTTTGACCATCCCGGCCCGTCACTCCGTGATCGGGATATGCGGCCCGGCGCTGCGCGGCAGGACGCCGTCCAACCGCGGGTCGCGCACCTCGCGCATCACATGGCGGGTCGGCACGAAACCCATGCTCTGGTAAAGCGGCAGCGCCTTCGGATGGTCGAAGCTGCAGGTGTTGACGACCAGCTTCTTCGCGCCGCCCTCCCAGGCCTTGCGGATGGCGCTGTCGAGCAGCCAGGGGCCGAGCTTGCGGCCGATGAAGTCGGGGATCAGGCCGAAATATGCGAGGTCGGTTTCCCGTGTCCGCCGGTCCAGTTCGGCATAGCCGGCGGGCGTGCCGTCGACATGCAGCACCCACACCTCGACCAGCGGGTCATGGATGGAGCGCTCCAGCTCCTTGCGCGGCATGCGGCGGCGTTCATGCCACAGCCAGGGCTCGCCCACCGTGTCGTAGAGGTAGCGATAGAAGGACCAGGTCGGCGGGTTTGCCCGCAACAGCGCCAGATCGCCGTCCGGCCGGCGCACCGGCTCACGGGCCGGCGGTGCCGTCATCTCCAGATAGGTGACGATGACCGGCAGAAGGCCGGGCCGGCTGGGAGCGGGCAGGGCGGGGCGGGTCAGGGAGAAGGGTTGGTCAGCCATTTCTGCATCATCGTGACGGGCGACTTGGCATAGCCCAGCCGCTCATAGAAGGCCAGGACAGCTTGATTGGTCTCCCGAACCAGGAGTTGAACCTTCGGCATGCCGGCGGCGGCGAGCCAGGCTTCGGCCTCCGCCACCATGCGCTTGCCGAGACCCCGCCCCTGGTGCGAAGGATCGACCGCGACATAGTAGATCCAGCCGCGATGACCATCCTGCCCCACCATGGCGCTGGCGACGATCCGGCCGCCGGCCAAGCCGGCCAGCACGGTGGAATTGTCCTTCGACAAGGCCAGGGCGAAATCCGTCGCCGGATCGTTCCACGGCACCACCAGACCGCAGGCGGTCCACAGCGCCACCACGGCGTCGCGATCCCCCGCCGTGCAGGAGCGGACGGTAAGAGGGGCGGTCATGGTTGTTCCGGCTTACCGTCACGGGGACCGGTTTCCAGCGGCAGATCCGCGCGCAGCCCCCATTCGGCCCAGGAGCCGTCATAGATCGCCACGTCCGTCTTGCCGGCGGTAGCCAGACCCAGCGCGATGACGCAGGCGGTGATGCCGCTGCCGCAGGAGGCGACGACCGGCCGGTCGAGGTCGAGCCCGGCGGCGCGCGCCTTGGCGGCGATGACGTCCGGCGGCAGCAGCGTCTTGCTGTCCGGGTCGATCAGGTCGGTGTGCGGCAGGTTGAAGCTGCCGGGAATCCGGCCGCTGCGCCGTCCGGGCCAGGGTTCGGCCACCGCGCCTTCGAAGCGGGGCTGGGCGCGGGCGTCGGTCACCTGATCCTGCCGGACGTCGATGTTGGCGAGCAGCTGATCGGCGCTGCGGATCAGGTCGGCCCGCTTGCGCGCGGTGATGGCGGCCGGTGCGGCCGGCGCGGCTTCACCCGAGTCGGTCGGAAGGCCCTCGGCCAGCCATTTCGGCAGGCCGCCGTCCAGCACCGCGACCCGGTCGAAGCCGAACAGCCGGAACAGCCACCACACCCGCGCCGCGGCGGTCGCCATGCCGGCGGTGTCGTAGACCACCACCGTATCGCCGTCGCCGATGCCCAGCGCACCGATCCGGGCAGCGAAAATCGCCTCGTCGGGCGCCATGTGCGGCAGCGGATGGGTGTCGGGCGCCGCCACCTCGTCGACGTCGCACAGGCGGGCGCCGGGGATGTGGCGGTCGGCGAACTCCGCCCGGATGTCGCGCTTCAGCGCCGGCATGTGCCAGGATCCGTCGAGGATCCTCAGGCCGGGCCGGCCGAGGTTGCGGGCGAGCCAATCGGTGGAGACGACCGGGCCAGACAGCGGCGCTACGGTGGTGTCGCTCATGGTGCGCGTCCTTCAGCGGATCGTTGGGGCACTGATTCGGTGGAACAGGTTCAGTCCTTCAGCGCGATGACGATGCGCCGGTTCTGCTTGCCCTTGTTTTCGATCTTCGTCACCTCGATTCCGCCGATCTCGCCGGTGCGGGCGACATGCGTGCCGCCGCAGGGCTGCAGGTCGACTCCCTCGACATCCAGGAGACGGACGCGGCCATGGCCGCTCGGCGGCTTCACCGACATGGTGCGCACCAGCTCCGGCGTCGCCGCCATCTCCTCGTCGGTGATCCAGCGCGTCCCGACCGGTGTGTCGGCGGCGATCAGCAGGTTCACCGCCGTGGCGATGGCGTCCTTGTCCAGGCTCTCGGCCGGGACGTTGAAATCGAGCCTGCTCTTGTCCGCCCCGATCTGCCCGCCGGTGACCGATCCCGGCACCACCGCGCACAGCAGGTGTAGCGCCGTGTGCATGCGCATGTGGCGATGGCGGCGCTGCCAATCGATCTCCGCCTCCACCGCGATGCCGGGGGCCGGCAGCTCCTGGCCGTCCTCCGGCACATGGATGACGTCGTCGGGGCCGCCGTCGCCCTTTACCGTGTCCTTGATGCGGACCTCCAGCCCATCGAAGCGCAGGAGGCCGATGTCGCCCGGCTGGCCGCCGCCGGTCGGGTAGAAGACGGTGCGGTCGAGCCGGATGCCGCGCTCGTCCACCGCCGTAACGGTGGCGATGCAGCTGCGGGCGTATGAGTCCTCGCGGAAAAGCGCGTCCATGTCCCCTCGGGAGAAATCAGGCCAGCCAGTCTGGCACAGGAAGAGTCTTCTCACGGAGGAAGTCGGGATTGAAGAGCTTCGATTGGTAACGCTGCCCCCCGTCGCACAGGATGGTCACCACGGTGTGACCGGGGCCGAGGTCGCGCGCCACCCGCACCGCCGCGGCGATGTTGATGCCGCTCGATCCGCCGAGCACCAGACCCTGCGTCTTGATCAGGTCGAAGATGATCGGCAGCGCCTCTTCATCCGGGATCCGCAGCGCGCCGTCGATCGGCGCGTCCTCCAGGTTGGCGGTGATGCGGCCCTGGCCGATGCCCTCGGTGATCGAGCTGCCTTCCGATTTCAGTTCGCCCGTCGTGTAGTAGCTGAACAGGGCGGCGCCCATCGGGTCGGCCAGCGTGATGCGGATGCCGGGGTTCCGCTCCTTCAGCGCCAGCGCGACGCCGGCCAGCGTGCCGCCGCTGCCGACCGCGCAGGTGAAGGCGTCGACCTTGCCGCCGGTCTGCTCCCAGATTTCCGGCCCGGTCGTCAACCGGTGGCCTTCGCGGTTGGCGGTGTTGTCGAACTGGTTGGCCCAGATCGCGCCGTTCGGTTCGGTCTTCGCCAACTCCTCGGCCAGCCGGCCGGAGTAGCGGACGTAATTGTCGGGATTGGAATAGGGGACCGCCGGGACCAGCCGCAGGTCGGCGCCGATAAGGCGCAGCATGTCCTTCTTTTCCTGGCTCTGGGTCTCCGGCATCACGATGACGGTGCGGTAGCCCAGCGCGTTGCCGACCAGCGCCAGCCCGATGCCGGTGTTGCCCGCCGTCCCCTCGACGATGGTACCGCCGGGGCGCAGCAGCCCGCGCTGTTCGGCGTCACGCACGATGGCCAGCGCGGCGCGGTCCTTCACCGACCCGCCCGGATTCAGGAACTCCGCCTTGCCCAGGATCTCGCAGCCCGTCTCCTTCGAGGGGCCTTCCAGGCGGATCAGCGGCGTGTTGCCGATGGCGCCGATGAAGCCGTTGCGGATGTCCAAGACGGGTACTCCTAAGGTCTGGTGTCGATTGCTTCGATACTATCAGGATTGCGGCGGAGGGTTTCAAGGCGGCGGTGTGGAATGCTGCATTGAACGATTTTCAAGTGTTGAATATGGGCGGAGCAAGGGCCGCCGCACCGCGGCCCTGTCCTTCAGTCCGCGCCGAGCCAGCGTTCGCGCAGGCTATCGCGGTGGCGGGCGAGCCAGCCGACCGCGATGATGGCGACGGAATTGCGCAGGCGGTTCTCGTCCATCATGCGGATGGCATCGTCGACGGGCAGGACGAGGATGCGGATGTCCTCATGCTCCTCCTCCAGGCCGCCGGTGGCGGCGAGGCCGCGGCTGTCGACCCGACCGCAGAAGACGGAGACCACCTCGGTAAAGGCGCCCGGGCTGACGTAATAGTCGCAGATCGGTTCGATCTCCCGGATGGCGCAGCCGGCCTCCTCCATCGATTCGCGGCGGGCCACTTCCTCGGGGGTCTCGCCGGCACCGACCATGCCGGCGACGATCTCGGTCATCCAGGCCGGTCCGCCGGCAGCGGCGGAGCCGACGCGGAACTGCTCGATCATCACCACCGCCTCGCGGTCGGGATCGTAGAGGAGCACCCCCACCGCCGGGCCGCGGTCGCACACCTCGCGCGGTGGCAGCACGTCGGTCCAGGTGCCGTCGAACTTCTTGTGGCGCAGACGGTAGACCTCGACGGTGAGAAAGCCCTTGTAGGCGGTCTTCCTGTCGACGATCTCGATGTCGGGATGGTTCATGATCTGCGCGGTCCCCTTCCGTGGCCGATGCGTGGCGGTTTCCGGCAGGGTGCGCCGCCGGGACGGGCGCCACAAGCCTTCCGCTCACAGGGTCGGGTTCAGACGCAGGAAACGCACGCGGTCGGCCGACGGCACCGGCACCGGCACCGGGGTCAATGTGGTGCCGCGCATCACCTCCAATGGCACGACGACCCCGGCCGGCCCCAGGCCCCAGAGCTTGCGGTAGAAATCCGCCAGCCCGCTGAAGCGCTGGCCGCCGACCCCGACGATCCAGTCGCCGGGACGCAGGCCTGCCGACTCGGCGGGGCCGCGTGGCGAGACCTTCTCCACCATCAGCCGTCCCAACTCCTCGCGCAGGGTCACGCCCAGCCAGGGGCGCGCCGGCTCCTGCCGCTGCCCGTAGGCGAGCAGGTCTGCCAGGATCGGCTCGAGCGCCGAAATGGGGACGAACAAGTTGCCGGGCAGGCCGCGTCCCTCCACCGCCTCCATCACCAGCAGCGACCCGACTCCGACCAACCGGCCCTCGCGGTTGACCAGGGCGGCGCCGTTGAAGGCGCGGATCGGCGGGAAAGTGAACAGCGCCTCGTCCAGCAGATATTCCCAATAGCCGGCGAACTCGCGCTTGCTGACCAGCTTCACGGCGACGGCGGCGCGATTGTCGCCGCCGCTGAGCGCCAGCAGCGTGTCACCCTCCTTCACCGCCGCCGCGTCGGCCAGCCGCAGCCAGGGGGCGGCGAATCCCATCTCCGCCCGCAGCAGGCCGAAGCCGCTGACCGGGTCATAGGCGACCATGTTGGCCGGATAGCGGCGTCCGTCGGCCGCCGTGACCTCGATCTGTGACGCCTCCATGACGGTATAGCCGATGGTCAGGATCAGCCCGGAGCCGTCGATGACGACGCCGCTGCCCTCGCGCTCGGTGCCCAGGGTGCGGGCGCTCTGGCTGTCCGGCGGCACCACCGCGCGGATGCCGACGACGGAGCGCACGACCCGTTCCGGATCGAGCCGTTCCGGTTCCGCCGCCAGGGCATAACCGTCCAGCGGCGCCGGACCGGGCGCCAGCGCCAGGACGAGGAAAACGATGCCGGCCGCCCACCGTGGCAGGCCCGATTTACCGATGGCCGGTGTTGAGACGACCCGCATGACGCCGCCCTCCCAGGCAAGGCAGGACCCGAGGGAACCCCCGTCGCAGCGCGGCCCTGTCCGTCGCGACTCGGGTGACAGGAGCATGACATTGCTCTGGAGTCGCGGTGCATCAAGCGGTCATCTCGTCATGGTCGATCCCGACCCGGCCGTTGCCTTGGCCATGTCCTTGTCCATCGGGGCGGAAACATACGGGTGCCGCCGGCTGTTGTCTTGTCCTGAGCCCGGAAACGACGAGGAAAGGCGAGATCATGCCCATCACCAGCGAACAGGATCTGGAGCGTGCCGTCCAGGAGTTCCAGCGGTTGACCGACGCGCCGGAGGAGTCCGCGGACGGCCGCCGCCGCAGGGTTCTGGACGCGGACATCAAGGCGTATTACGCCAGATGCGCCGACACGCTGCGGCCGGGCAAGCCGCCGTCCAGTTGATCGGGCCAACTGATCGGGCCAGTCGATCGGGCGGCCAATCGGCCGGACATGATGAGGAGACCGGTCCGCGATGAAGCGACTCGATACTTGCTACACCTGCCGCTTCTGGGAGGGCCAGGGGCTCCGCCAGCGCGGGCCGAAGGGAACCTGCCGGCGGTATCCGCCGGTGGTGACCCCGCGCAGCCCCGAAGGCGATTTCCCCATCACCCTGTCCACCGATTGGTGTGGCGAGTGGAAGCGGGTGACCGTCGCCCCCGGCAGCGGCGATCCGGCCGATCCCGGCGCCAGCATCTATGACGATCTGGTCGAATAGGCGGGTTTCAGCGCGGCCATCTCATCGAGCCCATCTCATCGTGGATGAGGCGGGATCACCATGACCGGCGTGTTCTCGTGAGCCTGCGGCTTGGCATCGGGCAGCGTCGCGGTCCAATCGACGCTGAAGGCCAGAAGGGTGAGTAGCACGGCCGCCGCGAACAGCAGGACGGCCGTCACGCAATCGACAGTCCGTACCGGCCGGTCGCCGGGCTCGTGCGACCCGTTGCCGTTGAGCGGCGGAGCGGTATGGAAGCGTTCGGAGTGGATCGGCAAAAGCACGGCGGTCCTCCATCGGCTGGAGACGCCCGGCCGATCGCTCGGCCCGGAATTGTTATCAAGTCTAACGCCATGCGAAGGCGCGCGGCACTTCGCTTCCGGCAAGTCTGGATCGTCTTTTGGGTCTAACCGCCGTCCGTCGGTCCTAGTCCGGCCGCTTTAAACCGAATTTGGGTACTGAGGAGACACAGTCAAGCCGGAAGACGACGGAAAGAAGAAAAGGCCGGATGCGCTGGGCATCCGGCCTTTTCGATCTGGCTCCCGGTGCTGGACTCGAACCAGCGACAAGCGGATTAACAGTCCGCTGCTCTACCAACTGAGCTAACCGGGATCGGTGACCGGCCTTTCGGCGGCCGCCGTTGTTGGCGTGGCGGGTGTATAGCGGAACCATCCGGCGCTGCCAAGCCCATTCGGCGAGAAAAAAGCATTTCTTTTCAGACGGGGAAAAGCCTGGTCATTTCCCTGTGAAAACAAGTCCCAAACGCAAAATGCCCCGCCAGGGGCGGGGCTTTCACGGGGGCGGGCAGCACGGAAACAACTGCTGTCCGTCATATCATCAGGTATGGAGGCACGGGCGGGAATCGAACCCACGTACACGGATTTGCAGTCCGCTGCATCACCACTCTGCCACCGCGCCATCCTGACCGGCACCTCCGTTTCCGGAGCGCCTTCGGTGTGGAGCGGTGGTATAGCGATCCCAGCCCGGCCGGTCAAGGCGAATGGTGACCATTTTTGCTCGTCGCGCCGGATGACGGCTGCCGGCAGCCCCCGCAGCCCCCGCCGCCCGGCCGTCTGCTGCTTTCCGGTCTGCGGCAAAGCCTCCCGCCGACGCCGCGCGGAGCCTGTCCCGTGCCCCTGTGGCGTTGTGTTCGCCAAGGCTTTGCGGCTATATACCGCCATGGCAGGAAGCCGTCCGCTGTTCGGCTTGGTGCCGGTGTCGTCACAACACATCAATAAGCGACCGCCATGACCGATTTCGCCGCCGCACGCTATTTCATGGTCGAGGGACAGATCCGCCCCAACAAGGTGACGGACCATCGTCTCGTCGATGTCCTGTCGGAGCTTCCGCGCGAAGCCTTCGTTCCTGAGTCGGCGCGTGGCGTCGCTTACGTCGACGACGATCTTCCCATCGGCAAGGGCCGCTTCGTGCTGGAGCCGATGGTCTTCGCCCGCATGCTGCAGGCGGTGGGCGTGCAGGAGACCGACCGCGTGCTCGACGTCGGTGCCGCCGGCGGCTACTCCACCGCGGTGCTCGCCCGTCTGGCAGCTTCGGTGGTCGGGCTCGACTGCGACGAGGACCTGACCGCCGCCGCGACGGCCGCGCTGGCCGGGCAGGGCATAGCCAACGCCAAGGCAGTCACCGGTCCGCTGGCGGAGGGGTACGCCCAAGGCGCCCCTTACGACGTCATCGTCGTCGAAGGTACCGTGCCGGAGGTTCCCGCCGCGCTGGCCGGACAACTGGCCGAGGATGGCCGTCTCGTCGCCGTCGTCCAAGGCGCCCACGGTGTCGGTGAAGTGCGCCTGTTCCAGCGGACTGCCGGCGTGGTGTCGAGCCGCATCCTGTTCGAGGCCCAGGCCCACGCGCTGCCGGGCTTCGAGAAGAAGGCGTCCTTCGTGTTCTGACCGGTTTTTCCGGTCGGAGGTGCTTTGAACTGAACCGTGCAGTTTACCTCTGCGCGGTTCTGCGTTACCGTCGCCGTCGCCCTTGCACGAAAGTGAGCATCCATGGCCGCGCCGTTTGAGATCGAGGTGGAAGAGCTGGACCGCCGCCGCAAGGCCGGCGACGGGACAATCCTCCTCGACGTGCGCGAGCCGTGGGAGTTTGCGCTGTGCGCCATCGACGGCAGCCTGCACATCCCGATGAACGGGCTTCCCGGTCGGGTGGACGAGCTGCCGAAGGATCGCGACGTCGTCGTCGTGTGCCATCACGGTGGCCGCAGCGCGCAGGTCACCATGTGGCTGCGTTCCAAGGGCTTCGACCGCGCCATCAACCTGGATGGCGGCGTCGATGCCTGGGCGCGCCGAATCGACCCGAACATGAAGGTCTACTGAACATGACCGTGCAAAGCCGTTTTGCGCGCCGCTGGCTGCTGGCGACGGCCCTGACCTTGACCGCCACCATGACCACGGCATTGACCGGCGGTTCCGGCGCGGCACAGGCGCAGTCGCTCGAGCAGGCCCTCGCCCAGGCCTATGCCAACAACCCGACCATCGGCGCCCAGCGCGCCCGCCTGCGTGCCGTGGACGAAGGCGTGCCCCAGGCGCTGTCCGGCTACCGCCCGACGGCGCGGGTCACCGCCGGAATCTCGCGCTCGACGGGCGAGAGCAAGTTCGACGGCGGCTCGACGGGGTCGGAAGCCAATCCCAAGACGCTCGGCGTCACCGCCACCCAGCCGATCTACGACGCCACCGTCGCCCCGGCCGTCCGCCGTGCCGAACGACTGGTCGAGGCGCAGCGCGCCACCCTGATCGCGTCGGAACAGTCGGTGCTGCTCGCCGCGGCGCAGGCCTATCTGGACATCGTCCAGAATCAGGCCATCCTGCAGCTGCAGATGAACAACGAGCAGGTTCTGCGCCGCCAGCTGGACGCCGCCCGCGACCGCTTCCGCGTCGGCGAATACACCCGCACCGACGTCAGCCAGTCCGAGTCGCGCCTGTCCGCCGCCATCGCCTCCAAGATCTCGGCGGAAGGCACGCTGCGTGCCTCGCGCGCGACCTATGAGCGTCTGGTCGGCGCCGCCCCGGGCGAGTTGAAGGCGCCCAAGCCGGCCTTCCGCCTGCCGAAGAACCTGGACGAGCTGGTCGAGCTGGCCCGCGCCAACAATCCGAACGTCCTGTCCGCCTCCTACACCGAGGCGGCGCAGCGCGAGGCGGTGGACCAGCAGTTCGGCCGCCTGCTGCCGTCGGTGAACCTGTCGGCCACCGGCAGTCGCACCTATGATCCGGGCCGTTCCTCGGGCGTCGACCTGAACCGCTCCGACAGCGCTCAGATCACTGCCCAGGTCACCATCCCGCTCTATCAGGCCGGCCAGCCGGAAGCGCTGGTGCGCGAGGCCAAGCAGACGGCCAACCAGGCCCGCCTGCAGATCGAGGAGACCCGCCGTCAGGTGACCGAGTCGGCGGTCAGCGCCTGGCAGGCTCTGCAGACCGCGCGTGCCAGCATCGAGTCCTATTCGGCGCAGATCAAGGCGGCGCAGATCGCCCTGGAAGGCGTCCGGCAGGAGGCCCAGGTCGGGTCGCGCACCGTGCTGGACGTGCTGAACCAGGAGCAGGAATTGCTGAACGCCCGTGTCTATCTCGTCCGTGCCCAGCACGACGAAATGGTCGCGGCCTTCAATGTCCTGTCGGCGAGCGGCCAATTGACCGCCGACCGGCTCAATCTCCCGGTCCAGAAATACGACCCGCAAGCCAATTACGACAAGACGCGGGGCAAATGGTTGGGCACTTCGGTGACCGAATGAACGAAGCGGCCCGCGCAAGCGGGCCGTTTTTGTATTATGGCTTTTTTGTCGGTCCTGCCCTAGGTTTGGGTCAGGTTGACGTCTCGGGTTGCCACGATGAGCGATAAGGGCCAGCAAGAACCTTCGATGGAGGAAATCCTCGCCTCCATCCGGCGGATCATTTCCGAGGACGGCGAGCCTGCCAAGTCGGAAACCCAGGCGCCTTCGCCGCCGCCCCCACCGCCACCGCCCCCTCCACCGCCGCCACCGCCGCCGCCTCCTCCGCCGCCGATGGTGGACGAGGATGACGACGACGTTCTGGAACTGACGCAGATGGTGGAGGACGAGCCGGACGAGCGACCGGATTTCGGCCAGCCCGAACCCGAGCCGTGGCCGGACGAGCCGGCCTTTCCCGAGCCGCCGGCCCCGTCGCCGCGCTGGAACGAGCCGGACCCCGAACCGCCGCCTCCGCCGCGTCAAGCCCGCCGGCCGATGCCGGTGTTCGATGAGTTCGAGGATGACGAGCCGCCGCCCCCGCCGCGTCCGCGCCGCCGCAGTGCCGACCCCGATAATGGGCTGATCTCCCGCCGCACGGCGGAGGATGCCTCGCATCACCTGACCCATCTGGCGCGCGAGTTGGGCGACGATTTGTCGATCGGTCCGATGCCCATCGGCATCCGCACGGTGGAGGAGGTCGTGCGCGAGTTGCTGAAGCCGCTGTTGAAGGAGTGGCTCGACGAGAATCTGCCGACCGTGGTCGAGCGGCTGGTCCAGCAGGAGATCGACCGGATGATCCGCCGGTCGCAGAAATTCTAGAATTCCGGTGCATGGTCGTCAGCACCGGTTGAGACGTTTCAAGCGAAAGTTCGGGTGATGTTGGAAAAGACGTATCGGCCCGCCGAGGTCGAGGAGAAGCACTACCGCCTGTGGGAAGAGTCGGGCGCCTTCGCCGCCGATCCGCGGTCGAACGGCAAGCCCTACACCATCATGATGCCGCCGCCGAACGTCACCGGCAGCCTGCATATGGGCCATGCGCTGACCTTCACCATCCAGGACGTGCTGACCCGCTACAACCGCATGCGCCGCCGCGACGCGCTGTGGCAGCCCGGCACCGACCATGCCGGCATCGCCACCCAGATGGTGGTCGAGCGCAACCTGGCGAAGGATGGCAAGACGCGCCACGATTTCGGCCGCGACGCCTTCATCGACAAGGTGTGGGAGTGGAAGGCCGAATCGGGCGGCACCATCACCCGCCAGCTGCGCCGCCTGGGCGCCTCGCCCGACTGGCCGCGCGAGCGCTTCACCATGGACGAGGGGCTGAGCCGCGCCGTTCGCAAGGTGTTCGTCGAGCTGCACCGGCAGGGCTTGATCTACAAGGACAAGCGGCTGGTCAATTGGGACCCCAAGCTGCACACAGCGATCTCCGACCTCGAGGTCGAGCAGAAGGAGATCAAGGGCAACCTCTGGCACTTCCGCTATCCCATCGACGGGGAGGAGGGGCGTTTCATCACCGTCGCCACCACCCGTCCGGAAACCATGCTGGGTGATACCGGCGTCGCGGTGCATCCGGAGGACGAGCGCTACAAGGATCTGATCGGCAAGATGGTCCGCCTGCCGCTGGTCGGCCGTCTGATCCCCATCGTCGGCGACGAGTATGCCGACCCGGCGACCGGATCCGGTGCGGTGAAGATCACGCCGGCCCATGATTTCAACGACTTCGAGGTCGGCAAGCGCTGCGGTCTCGAACAGATCAACATCATGGACCGCGACGCCCGGCTGAACGACAATGTTCCCGAGGCCTATCGCGGGCTCGACCGCTACGAGGCGCGCAAGAAGATCGTCGCCGAGCTGGAAGCGCTGGAGCTTCTGGAGAAGATCGAGCCGCACACCCACATGGTGCCGCACGGCGACCGTTCGGGCGTCGCCATCGAGCCGTGGCTGACCGACCAGTGGTATGTCGACGCCGCGACGCTGGCCAAGCCGGCGATCGAGGCGGTGGAGACCGGCAAGACGGTGTTCGTGCCCAAGCAGTGGGAGAACACCTATTTCGAATGGATGCGCAACATCCAGCCCTGGTGCATCAGCCGCCAGATCTGGTGGGGCCATCAGATTCCCGCCTGGTACGGGCCGGACGGCGCCTTCTTCGTCGAGGAGACGGAGGAGGAGGCGCGTGCCGCCGCGGCGACGCATTACGGCCGGGACGTCGAGCTGACGCGCGACCAGGACGTGCTCGACACCTGGTTCTCGTCGGCGCTGTGGCCCTTCTCGACGCTCGGCTGGCCCGACCAGACGCCGGAACTGGACCGCTATTACCCGACCGACGTGCTGGTGACCGGCTTCGACATCATCTTCTTCTGGGTCGCCCGGATGATGATGATGGGGCTGCACTTCATGAAGGATGTGCCCTTCCGCACCGTCTACATCCATGCCCTCGTCCGTGACGAGAAGGGGCAGAAGATGTCGAAGTCGAAGGGCAACGTCATCGACCCGCTGGAGATCATTGACCAGTACGGCACCGATGCGCTGCGCTTCACCCTGTCGGCGATGGCGGCCCAGGGCCGCGACATCAAGCTGGCGGTGAACCGGGTCGAGGGCTATCGCAACTTCGCCACCAAGCTGTGGAATGCCGCCCGCTACTGCCAGATGAACGGCTGCGAGCCGGTCGCCGGATACCAGCCGGTCGGCCTGACCCAGACGGTCAACCGCTGGATCGTCGGTTCGCTTGCCGATGCGGCGAAGAAGGTGTCCGAGTCGATCGACGCCTACAAGTTCAACGAGGCCGCCGGCGCCGCCTACCAGTTCACCTGGGGCAGCTTCTGCGACTGGTACATGGAGTTCACCAAGCCGATCCTGGCCGGGACCGACGAGGCGGCGAAGGCGGAGACGCGGGCGACGACCGCCTGGGTGCTCGACCAGATCCTGCACATCCTGCACCCGCTGATGCCCTTCATCACCGAAGAGCTGTGGGAACAGCTGTCGCCGGCCCGCGCCAACCGCCTGATCTCGGCGGAATGGCCGGAGTTCGCCGCCGGCATTGTCGATCCGGCGGCCCGCGACGAGATGGATTGGGTGGTGCGGCTGATCACCTCCGTTCGATCCATGCGGTCGGAAATGAACGTCCCGCCGGCGGCGCAGATCGAGTTGAAGCTGAAGGATCCGAACGGGATCAGCCTGCAACGGCTCGACACCCACCGCGACCTGATCCTGCGCATGGCCCGCCTGTCGAGTGTCGAGCCGCTGCAGGGCGACGTTCCGAAGAGCAGCGTGCAGGCCGTGCTCGACGAGACGACCCTGGTGCTGCCGCTGGAAGGCATCGTCGATCTCGACAAGGAAAAGGCGCGCCTGTCGAAGGAGATCGACAAGCTGGCGGGAGAGATCAGGAAGATCGACGCCAAGCTGTCGAACGAGCAGTTCGTCGCCAAGGCGCCGGAAGAGGTGATCGAGGAGCAGCGCGAGCGCCGCGAGGCCGCCGATCAGGCCCGCGACAAGCTGCAGAAGGCGCTGGAGATGCTGGCCGGGTGATCGGCTGGCAAGAGTTGAGGGGGCAGCGGCGATTGCCCCCTCCCTAGCCCTCCCCCGCTAATGCGGGAGAGGGGACTGCCGCCGCATTTGCGCAAAGCTCCTGCCCCCTCCCCTGCGAAGCGGGGGAGGGATGGGGAGGGGGCAAAAGCGCCGCGAAACTCAGCCTTACAGCGTGAAGATCGCCAGCAGCACCAGCACCGCGATGACACCGGCGATGCTGAGCTTCATGAATTGGGTGAAGGCGATCCAACCCGCCTGATGCGCGCGGACGGTTTCCTCACTGACCGGGTTGGGACTGACGGCTGCCATCTCGATGACTCCTCCAATGGTTTCTTTTGCCCGCAATTTTGACGCAGGCGCACGGAAACGCAACAGATTCCGAGCGGAACCGTCAACTATACCGGAGGGGTAGGAGATACGGGGCGATCCAGCCTAAAGCGGCGGATTGACCATGGTCGCAAGGTCCGGGGCGGGGCCGTCGATCCACACGACATCACCGTCGACTCGGGCGCGACCCTCGGCGATCAGGCGGACGGCGTGGGGATAGAGCAGATGCTCGGCTTCGAGCACCCGCCCGGCCAGCCTGTCGGCATCGTCGCCGGGCAGGACCGGCACGGCGGCCTGGGCGATGATCGGGCCGTCATCCATCTCCGGCCGCACGTAATGCACGGTGCAGCCATGGAAACGGACGCCGGTGGCCAGCGCCCGCTCATGCGTGTGCAGACCCTTGAAGGAGGGCAGCAGCGACGGGTGGATGTTGATCAGCGAATCCTGCCAGCGCCCGACGAACCAGGGCGACAGCAGGCGCATGAAACCGGCGAGGCAGACCAGCTCGACGCCGGCCTGCCGCAGCGTGGAGTCCATTGCCGCCTCGAAGGCCGGCTTGTCGCCGGGATGGTCGCGGTGGTCGACCACCGCGGTGGCGATCCCGGCCTTCGATGCCCGCTCCAGCCCGAAGGCGTCGGCCTTGTTCGACAGCACCAGGGCGATTTCGGCCGGGAATCCCGGCACGGCGCAGGCGTCGATCAACGCCTGCAGGTTGCTGCCGCGCCCCGAGATCAGGACGCCGAGCTTCAGCTTGCTCATCACCGTACCTTCAGGCGTCCCTTACGCGGTCCAGGCCGCATCCATGCCGGTGACGGTCACGCGGGCGTCGCCGTCCTTCAGCGCGGTGACGCTGCCGACGGTGAACACCGTCTCGCCGCCCTCGCGCAGGATGCCGGCCGCTTCATCCGCCTTGTCGGCCGGAACGACGACGACCATGCCGAGGCCGACGTTGAAGGTGCGCGCCATCTCGTAAGGAGCGATGCCGCCGGTCTTCATCAGCCAGGAGAAGACGGGGGGCAGCGTCCAGCTGGAAGCGTCGAGCGTCACGCCGAGCCCGTCGGGCAGGACGCGCGGAATATTCTCGATCAGGCCGCCGCCGGTGATGTGAGCCATGGCACGGACCGTGCCGGCGCGCACCGCCTTCAGCGTGCTCTTCACATAGATGCGGGTGGGGGTCAGCAGCGCCTCGCCCAGCGTCTTCGACGCATCCCACGGGCAGGCGGCGTCATAGCCGAGGCCGGACTTCTCCACCAGCTTGCGCACCAGCGAATAGCCGTTGGAATGCACGCCGGTCGAGGCGAGGCCGAGCAGCACGTCGCCCGCCTGGACCGCCGAGCCGGTCAGCGCATGCTGGCGTTCCACCGCACCGACGGAGAAGCCGGCGAGGTCGTAGTCGCCCTCAGAGTACATGCCCGGCATCTCGGCGGTCTCGCCGCCGACCAGCGCGCAGCCGGCCTGGCGGCAGCCTTCGGCGATGCCGGCGACGATGTCGCGGCCGGCGGCCACGTCGAGCTTTCCGGTGGCGTAATAATCCAGGAACAGCAGCGGTTCCGCGCCCTGGACCACAAGGTCGTTCACGCACATCGCCACGAGGTCGATGCCGACCGTATCGTGACGGTTTGCGAGAATCGCCACCTTCAGCTTGGTGCCGACGCCGTCGGTCGTCGCGACCAGAAGCGGATCCTGGTAGCCGGCGGCGCGCAGGTCGAACAGGGCGCCGAAGCCGCCCAGGCCCGCGTCGGAGCCGGAACGCGCGGTGGAGCGGGCAAGCGGCTTGATCGCTTCGACAAGCGCGTTGCCCGCATCGATGTCCACACCGGCCTGCTTGTAGGCGTCGGACATGTTATAGGACTGGGTGCTGATGGTATCCTCGCTTGGGCTGAGCTATATACCGGCCCTTGGGCTCGGGCCGAACATACTCGAATCGGAAGGCTTTGCAATGCTCCACCGCCGCCGCGCGCCGCTCCTCGCCGGTCTTGCTGCCATGTCCACCGTCCTGGTCCTGACCATGGCCGGGCCGGCGGGTGCGCAGACCGGTTCCCCGCCGCCGGCCGCTTCCACCTCCGCCGCCGATCCCTTCGCCGTGACGGGGGTGAGGGTCGACATCAACGGCAGCAACCCGACCACCGTCCGCGACCAGGCGATCCGCGAGGCGCAGGCGAAGGCCTGGGCCGAGCTGTACCGGCGCCTGGTGCCCGGCGGCGGCAACCCGCCGCGACTCTCGGACAACGACATCGCCCGGCTGGTCCAGGGCTTCGAGATCGACGAGGAGAAGGTGTCGGCCAGCCGCTATCTCGGCGCCATCACCGTTCGCTTCCGTCCCAACGCGGTGCGCGACGCGCTCGGCCAGAGCGGCGGCGCCACCCAGTATGTGGAGCCGCCGGCACAGCCCTTCGTGATCCTGCCGGTGACCCAGACCGATGGCCGGATCATCCTGTGGCAGGACCGCACCCCCTGGCGCGAGGCGTGGGAGGCGCGTCAGCCCGCCGCCTCGCTGGTGCCGCTGGTGGTGCCGGACGGCGAGCTGTCGGATGCCCAGGCGATCAGCGGCGAGGATGCGGTCGGCGGCAATGCCGAGGCTCTGGCCCGCATCGCCCAGGCCTACAAGGCCGGCGGAGTCGTGGTTGCCCGTACCGATCTGCCGGCGAACGGGCCCGACCCGGCGCGCGGTCTGACGGTGGAGGTCGTGCGCTACGGCCTGGACGGCACGCGCGACGCCCAGACCGTGCAGGTGAAGGGCAGCAGCCCCGAGGATCTGATGACCCGTGCGGTCGCCGCGGTGGGCACCCAGCTCGACGACTCGTGGCGGCGCGAACACACCACCGCGACCGGGCCGGAGCAGAACACCCTGGTCCGCGTGCCGCTGAGCGCGGTGAACGACTGGGTCGAGACGCGCAAGCGGCTTGCCGGCGTCCATGCGGTGACGCGCACCAACCTGGTGTCGATCAGCCGCAGCGAGGCGCTGCTCACCCTGACCCATCGCGGCGATCCCGACCAGCTGGCCCAGGCGCTGGTCCGCCAGGATCTCGGCCTTGCGCGCACTGCCCCTGCCCCTGCCGCTGCCCCTGGCGCGGCCCCCGCCGGCTATCCGGGCGCGCCCCTGCCGGCAGCGCCGTCCGCCGACTGGCAGATCACGCTGCTGCCGCGCGGATCGGGCGCGGCTTCCACGGGCACAAGTCCCTCCGGCGCCTCGCCGACCGCCTCGCCGACCAGCCTCGCGCCGTCGGCGCCGCTCGACGCGGGCACGACCGGCACCGTGATGGGCGCCCCGCCGCGCAACCTCGGAACGCTGCCGGCCAAGAGCGTGCCGTGAGCGTTCCCAACATCATCACCTTCCTGCGCATCGTGGCGGTTCCGGCCGCGATGTACATGATCCTGACCGGCAGGATGGACTGGGCCTTCTGGCTGTTCGTCGCCGCCGGGCTGTCGGACGCGCTGGACGGCGCCATCGCCCGCATGTTCCGGGCGCGTACGGTGCTGGGCGGCTATCTCGATCCGCTGGCGGACAAGACGTTGATCATCGGGGTGTATGTCGCGCTGGCCTGGGTGGGGGCGATCCCGCTGTGGCTGGCGATGATGGTGGTGTTCCGCGACATCATGATCATCGGCGGTGTCATCCTGCTGTTCACCCTGAAGGAGACGCTGGCGATGCAGCCGCTCTATGTCAGCAAGGTGAACACGGTGGTGCAGATCGCGCTGGCCGCCGCCGTACTGGCGCCGCCGGCGCTGAGCCTGCCGGACATCCATCTGTACGGGTGGGAGCTGGTGGAGCTGCTGGTGTATGCCTGTACCGCGACGACGCTGCTGTCCGGCCTGCTGTACGCGCGGCGCGGCGCCCTGTTGTTCAACCGGCTGGGCGGCGTGCCGTGACGGAGAGCAAGCAGATCCGCTTCTGGCTGATCGGGCTGGGGCTGTTCGTCCTGGCGCTCTGGCTGCTGGCCGACATGATGCTGCCCTTCGTGGCCGGGCTCGCCATTGCCTATCTGCTGGACCCGCTGGTCGACCGGCTGGAGGCGGTGAGGCTGCCGCGCTGGCTCGGCACCACGCTGGTTCTGCTGTCCTTCCTGCTGGGGCTGGTGCTGGTGTCGCTGCTTCTGCTGCCGTTGGTACAGGGGCAGGTCTCCCATCTGCTGGAGGTGCTGCCGACCTATGCCGCGCTGGTGAAGGAGCGGTTGATCCCGGCGCTCGACCGGCTGATCCACCGGCTGCCGGCCGACGATGTGGAGCGGCTGCGCGCCGCCGCCGGCACTTATGCGGGCGAGGTCGCCGGCATGGTCGGGCGGGTGGTCAGCCGCATCCTGTCCGGCGGGATGGCGGTGTTCGACATCGTGACGCTGCTGTTCATCACCCCCATCGTCGCCTTCTACATGATGCGCGACTGGGATCTGATGGTGGCGAAGGTCGATTCGTGGCTGCCGCGCCAGCATGCCGAGACGATCCGCGAGCAGGCGCGCGAAGTGAACGTCACCCTGTCGGGTTTCGTGCGCGGGCAGGCGCTGGTCTGCGTCGTCCTCGGCGTCTTCTACGCGCTCGCGCTGTCGCTGGCCGGGCTCGATTTCGGGCTGGTCATCGGCCTGCTGGCCGGGCTGCTGTCCTTCATCCCCTATGTCGGCAGCCTGTTCGGCTTCGTCGCCAGCACCGGGCTGGCCCTGCTTCAGTTCGATGAGTTCTGGCGCGTCGGCATCGTGATCGGCATCTTCCTGTTCGGACAGGCGGTCGAGGGCAATGTCCTGACCCCGAAGCTGGTCGGCGACAAGGTCGGGCTGCATGCGGTCTGGGTGATGTTCGCCCTGCTGGCCGGTGGCAGCCTGTTCGGCTTCGTCGGCGTGCTGCTGGCGGTTCCGGTGGCTGCGGTGATCGGCGTGTTGACCCGCTTTGCATTGCGACAGTATCTCTCGAGCCCGTACTACCGCGGCACCGACGCGGAACGCTGATGGGTGTGTCCGCATGAGCTTGCCGGCGCAGATACCGCTCGACCTCGGGCACCGGACGGCCATGGGCTGCGAGGATTTCCTGGTGGCGCCCAGCAACGCCGACGCGGTGGCGTGGCTCGACCGCTGGCCGTCCTGGCCGGCACCGGCACTGACGGTGTTCGGACCGGCCGGCTGCGGCAAGACCCATCTGGCCCAGGTCTGGCGCGCCCGCAGCCATGCGGTGGTGACGGCTGGCGACGCGCTCGACCGGGTGGACCTGCCGGGGTTGCTGGCGGCGGCCAACGCGGTGGTGGTCGAGGATGCCGATGCCGTGGCCGGCAAGCCGGCGCGGGAGGAGGCGCTGTTCCACCTCTACAATCTGGCCCGCGAGCAGCAGGGGCATCTGCTGCTGCTGTCGCGCAAGGCGCCGTCGCGCTGGCGTGCCCGGCTGGCCGACCTGCGGTCCCGCATCAAGGGCGCACCGGCCGTGGAAGTGAGGCCGCCCGACGACGCGCTGCTGGCCGCCGTGCTGGTGAAGCTGTTCGCCGACCGTCAGTTGCGGCCGGGGATGGAGGTCGTCACCTATCTGCTGGCGCGGATGGAACGCTCGCTCGACTTCGCCCGCCGTCTGGTCGCGGCGCTCGACCATGCGTCGCTGGCCGCCCATCGCGGGGTGACGGTGCCGCTGGCGCGCGAGGTTCTTTCGGAGCTGCAACAGACGGAACCGCAACGATCCGGTTCCAAAACGACCTGAAGGAAGGGATGAGACATGGATCTGGGGATCGCCGGCCGCCGCGCCATCGTCTGCGCCGCCAGCAAGGGGCTGGGCCGCGCCTGCGCCTTCGCACTGGCCCGCGAGGGGGTACATGTCACGCTGACCGCCCGCAGCGCCGACGCGCTGGAGGCCACCGCGGAGGAGATCCGCAAGGCAACCGGCGCGACCGTAACCACCGCCGTCGGCGACATCGCGACGGAGGAGGGGCGGGCCGCCGCGCTCGCCGCCTGCCCGGAGCCGGACATCCTGGTCAACAATGCCGGCGGGCCGCCGCCGGGCGATTTCCACGATTGGGACCGCGACGACTGGATTCGGGCGCTGGACGCCAACATGCTGGCGCCGATCTTCCTGATCAAGGCGACGGTCGACGGCATGGTCGCCCGCCGGTTCGGCCGGATCGTCAACATCACCTCCGCCGCGGTGAAGGCGCCGATCCCGATCCTCGGCCTGTCCAACGGCGCACGCACCGGCCTGACCGGCTTCGTCGCCGGGCTGTCGCGCCAGACGGTGAAGCACAACGTCACCATCAACAACCTGCTGCCCGGCCCCTTCGAGACCGACCGCCTGCGCAAGACGATGGAGGGCGGGGCCAAGGCCGCCGGCCGGACCATCGAAGAGGAGATGGACGTGCGCCGCAAGGGCAACCCGGCCGGCCGATTCGGCGACCCGGAGGAGTTCGGGGCGGCCTGCGCCTTCCTGTGCGCCGCGCAGTCCGGCTTCATGACCGGCCAGAACATTCTTCTGGATGGCGGCGGTTATCCCGGAACTCTGTAGGGGCCGGATTCCCACGTCCCAAGTTTGTCCCTCCAATTCGCATCAAAATCCGCCCATCGTCACAGGCCATTCAGGAACGACCGCGGGAGGGGGTGCCGAAGCGCCGCTTCCCGGGTCCGCCGGTTCACAGCCGCGGCGGCGCCGCGGCGGCCGGCCAACGGCGACAACGCCACTGGCACAGGAACGATGAGCATGCAGCAGAGCGTGGCGGCCCCCGCGGTCTACACCGACCTAGGCCGCGTCATGGAGAGCATCACCCGGCGTTTCCTCGACGTGCTGCGGATGGAACTGGCCCGGGTCGGCGTGACCGACCTCAGCCCGACCCAGGCCCTGATGCTGCTGCACATCGGCACCGAGGAACTGTCGGTCCGCGACCTGCTCGAGCGCGGCTATTACCTGGGCTCCAACGCCTCCTACAATCTGAAGCATCTGGTCGAGGCCGGCTATGTCGACCGCAGCCCTTCGCAGCGCGACCGCCGGGCCGCCCGGCTCAAGCTGTCCGGCCGGGGGCTGGCCACCTGCGAGGCGCTGAAGAAGCTGGAGGCGATGCGGGCCGACAGCCTGCTGCGCAGCGACAGCGACGGCGCCGATTTCGAAACCACCTACCGCACGCTGCGGCGGCTGGAACGTGCCTGGACCGATCTGATCCGTTACGACGATGCCGAGACGGCCTGACGCCGTCGGCTCTTCCAACACGTAACTTTATAAGGGCCTGACGGTTCGGCTTGTGTCCGAAATGGAACACAGAAGTCCATAACGAGAACGTAATCGGAACTGACCCGTTGCCGTTCCATGTCTGTTCTGGTATCTAGAAAGAACAAGACGCGAACAATGGAGGTTGGCATGGCGGTTCTGGCTTTCCTGCGCGAGTGCGTGACCCTCGCCCTGTTCCTGGCGGTTCTCTATGGCTGGGCCATGGTCGGCCCGATCCTGATTGGCTGAGGGCCGTATCGGGCCGGAGGCGAGCACCCCTTCGGAAGAGCTCCCCGAATGGGGGATGCCGCGTCGGTATGATATCCGAAATCCCAGGTCCTTCCGGCCGGCGCAGCGCTTACATCGGGAACACGCGGAACCGTTCCTGGCCCGATCAGAGAAGCCGAAACGGGACAGGTTCCGCGAACGCCGACAACGCGTGGGGATTCGGACGGATGCGGAATTTCTTTCGGAAGCGTCGCTCGGCCGCCGTGGCGGACGAGCGGATGCCGGCGGCCGGCGGGACCGGTCCCGGCAGCGGCATCACCGGTGCCGGCCTCGGTGCCAACCCGGTGCCCGTGCATGGCGGGCCGGTTCCGGCCGGTCAAACGATGATGGGACCCGGCCAAGCCGGCTTTACCAATGCCCCGGGATTCGGCCGTCCGGCGGGCGCGCACCTGCGGCCGGTCGACGGCAACCGCGGCGGGTTCGACGCGATGCGCGGGCCGACCGCCCTGGCGGCGCCCGACATTCTCGACAACGACGCCACCGGTGACCGCCGCGGCCTGATGTTCCCGCAGCCGGGAGGTCGCGAGGCCGAGGGCGAACATGAGCTGCCGCGCTTCACCATGTCGGTGAACGGCGGTTACCGCGGCGGCATGGGCGGCATGGGCGGCGGCCCAGGGGGTGGCATGGGGGGCGGCGCGCCGGCCATGCTGAAGGGCTTGACCCCCGAACTGAACGGCCTGCTGCGCGAGGCCTTCACCCCGACCCGGCCGAAGCAGCAGCTGAACGGCCTGTTCATCGGCCGCAACGACACGCTGCGCCGCATCATCTCCGCCATCGAGGAGGAGCGGGCGCACGTCATCCTCTATGGCGACCGCGGGCGCGGCAAGACCTCGGTGGCCAACGCCATCGAGAAGATCGCCGGCCAGGCCGGCTACCTGTCGCTGAAGCTGACCTGCAGCGGCGAGCTGAGCTTCGAGGACATCTTCCGGCATTTCCTGAAGAAGATACCCTCGACCTATTATCGCTCGGCGCTCGACAACCCGTTCGCGGCGCGGCGCAACTTCGCCAGCTTCAACGAGCTTCTGCCGGAGGGCACCTTCAGCGTCACCGAGCTGAACGAGGTGCTGTCGGGCATCCACGCCACCCATGTGCTGCTGATTCTCGACGAGTATGACCGCGTCACCGACGAGGATTTCCGCAACAAGCTGGCGGAGCTGTTCAAGAACCTGACCGACAGCTCGATTCCCGTCACCCTGCTGGTCGTCGGCGTCGCCGAGAATCTCGACCAGCTGCTGGGCAAGCACCCGTCGATCCAGCGCTCGCTGGTGCCGGTGCATCTGCCGCTGATGACCGACCAGGAGATCGGCCGGCTGATCCAGGCCGGCGCCCAGAACGCCGCGATCGAGTTCGCCCCGGACGTGGTGCGGAGGATCGCCGAGTTCGTGCGCGGGCTGCCCTATTACGCCCAGCTTCTGGGCCTGCATGCGGCGCGCAGCGCCGTCAGCCGCGGCAGCAGGATGGTGGAGCGGCCCGATCTGGCCTATGCTGTCGCCCGCTGCCTGCAGGAGGCCGAACGCGGCATCGTCGAGAGCTATGCCCGCGCCCTGGCCGCCGACCGCCGGGCCGAGCTCGAGGACGCGCTGCTGGCCGCCGCCCTGTGTCCGGCCGATGCCTATGGCGCGTTCGACCCGAGGGATCTGGCCGGCGAGAATGGCGAGCCGCCGGGACCGGCCATGCTCGACCTGTTGAAGCGCCTGACCCGCGATGATCATGGCGGCATCCTCGCCCCGGTGGTCGAGCCGGGCCGCGAGCGCTACCGCTTCCGCAACCAGATGATGCGCCAATATGTCCTGATGCGTCAGGCCAGCGAGCGCGGCCAGATCTGATCCATCCCCGATCAGGCCGTCCTTCGGCCCTTCCCCGGCGACGGGGGAGGGCCACTCTTTCTCCGCTGCCTCTCTACAGGAAGGCTGCCCGGCGCCGGCCGCTGGCCTTCTGCCAAGCCCATTCGACGACGACGCTCATCAGCCGTTCCAGCGGCGGCTTCACCTGGGACGCGAGGTCGGGGCGGAAACCGAAGGGAGCGTCCTCGTCCATGTAGGTCGACTGGGTCAGCTCCAGCTGGATGGCATGGATGTTGTCGTCCGGCCGACCATAGCTGCGGATGATGTAGCCGCCGCGCAGGCGGCCGTTCAGTGCGGCGGAGTAACGTTCCGATGCCGAAAGGACATTCATCAGCCGGCCCACCAGCGGCTGGGCGGTGCTGCTGCCCTCGCCGGTGCCCAGATTGAAGTCGGGCAGGGTGCCGTCGAAGAATCGCGGAACCTGGCTGCGCACCGAATGGGCGTCGAACAGGATCGCGACGCCGAACCTGTCGCGCAGAGCTTGCAATTCGCTCCGCAACTGCTCGTGGTAGGGACGCCAATAGGCGCCGACTCGTCGGTCGATCTCCGCTCGGTCGGGCTCCCGTCCCGGCAGATAGACGGGGGCGCGGGCGAAGGTGGTCAGCGGACAGATCTCGGTTGGGTCGAGGCCGGGCTGGGTCAGGGCGCCGTCGGGATCGCGGTTCAGATCCACGACATAGCGGGAACAGAGCGCAGTCAGGAAACCGATTCCGAGTGCCGGGGCGAAGTGGTACAACCGGTCGAGATGGCGATCGACATCGGGCTGCGCCCGTCCTTCCTCCGTCATCGAAGCGACGATGTCCGGCGGAATCATGGTCCCGACATGCGGAATGCTGAGCAGGACCGGGGTTTCGCCCGGCTGGAAGCGGAAGGTCTCCATGGCTCGTCTCGTCACCGGAACGGCTGGCTCTGGGCTGTGTGCGGTGCAACAGGCACAGCGGGTCGACTATGGGACGCCGTGGCGCATCCCGTCAAACAGATTGCGTTTTTTTGAAACCGCCGGTGCGCCGGGTGTCGGGAAACCTGTCCTTCGGAGCCGCATTGCCCGTCCGTATTTGGCGGAATGCCGGCCGAAATGCGGGTTGACCGCAAGCTTGGCTTGCCTGAGACTTCCGCGCAATCGGCGGCCGCCCGGAAGAAGGTGCCGCCCCGCACCGGATCATTCTGTTTCCAGGCGACCGGACCGAAGATTTCCAAACGACACGGCGCCCCGATTTCGCAGACCCGGTGACGAAGCAACGAAGCACGGGAGAAGCGACCATGACCACCGCCACCCGCCTTGGCGCGGCCATGCCCGGCCGCCGCCAGTTGTTGTTGCCGCTTGCGGTCCTTCCCGTCGCCGGCTGGGCCGTGTGGGCCGCCGGGACGCCGGATACGCCGAGCCATCCTGCCGGTCCCTTCCATTTGCCGCTGGACGAGACCACGGCGATCTGGCGCGACCTGGGCGCCGTGCGGTTGGGCGGCCTTGCCGGCGATCCGCAATTCCCGGTCAAGGTCTCGGCACTGGACGGGCGGGCGGTGACGGTCCGCGGCTTCATGATCCCGCTGTCGG
The DNA here is from genome assembly GCF_001305595.1 of Azospirillum thiophilum. Lineage (NCBI taxonomy): Bacteria > Pseudomonadati > Pseudomonadota > Alphaproteobacteria > Rhodospirillales > Azospirillaceae > Azospirillum > Azospirillum thiophilum. The sequence continues at coordinate 2,847,627 of NZ_CP012401.1, read as the reverse complement.
ACGGCGCCACTCACAACCGCTTCATCCTGTCGGCCAACCCGATGGGCTGCCCGGCCTGCCGGAGTCCCGGTCCGGCGACCATGATCCATGTCCACAGCTCCATTGCGCTCCCCGCAACGCGCGAGCCGCTGACCCTGGCCGGCACGCTGCGCCTGCGCCCGCAGGAAGGGCTGTTCTACCGGCTGGATCGCGCCCTGCAGCGCTGGGCCTGAACCGGCGCCCGCATCGCCGGATGCGGCGGTGAGGGCGGGCAGGATCGCCCTGCTGGCGATGCCGGCCGCGCTGCTGATCTATGGCGGATTGAGCGTCCCGGCGCCGCCGGCCCTGCGCTGGGTCGAGGCTGCCATCGGACTTCTGATGGTGCTGGCCGTCGGCTGGCGCCGGCCGCTGGCGGTCACGACCGGCCATGCGTTGCGGGCGCGGTCGGACGCCGGCTGGCAGACGGTGGCGGTCCCGGCGCTGGCCTGGCTGCTGTGGGCGCCGCTGCTGCGCGGGGCCGCGCTCGGCTGGGAGGCGGCGGACATCCTGCGCGACGTGGTGCCTCTCCTCTACCTGTTCCTGCCCGTGCTGCTGGTGCCGGCGCTGAAGCGACTGGGTCCGGCGGGCGTCGGGCCATGGGGAGTGCGTGCGCTCGCGGGCGGGCTGGCGTTGGCTGGACTCCTGCTGGCGCTGCGCTGGTGGCGGCAGTCTGGATGGGGGTTCGGCGCGGTCGGCATGCGGGCGATGGCGGATGGCGGCGGTTATCTGCTGAACGCGCCGTCGGTGCTGTTCGCCGCGGTGGCGCTGCCGGCGTTGTCGCTTTCGCTGCTGGCCTCCGGCGGGAGGGTGTGGCGCCCGGCCGTGGCGCTTGCCTCGGCCGCTGCCGGCGCGGTTTGCCTGGGGGCGCTCGGTGGGGCGGTCCACCGCACCGCGCTGGGGCTGGCGGCGCTGTCACTGGCGCTGATCGCGCTGTGGTGGGTGCGGCGACGCCCCGTGCTGGCCTTGCCACTGCTGCTTGGCGTCGGGCTGGCGGCGGCGCTGGCCGGCGACGCGCTGACCGGCATCTGGCAGCAGGCGGCGGAGAAAACCCGGTTGACCGGCGCCAACACCCGATGGGAGGAGGCGGCTGTGGTGATCGACCATGTCGCCGCCTCGCCCTGGGCGCTGCTGTTCGGTGACGGGTGGGGGGCGCGCATCGCCAATCCGGCGGTCGGCGGATGGCGAGTCGGCTACACCCATACGCTGGTCAGCTACAGTCTGCTGAAGACCGGGCTGCTGGGCATGCTGGCGCTCGGCGCCTATCTGGGCGCGTTGGTCCGGCCCTGGTGCCGGCTGCTGGCCGACGATCCGCCGCTGGCGCTGGCGCTGGTGCCGCCGCTGCTGATGGCGCTCGGCCTCCACACCAGCTTCAAGTATCTCGACACCGGCGTTCTCCTGTCGCTGATGCTTCTGGCTGCCGGATGCAGGAAAGGGTTGTCGACGCGCTAGCGGATCGTCATACTTATGCGTGCAATTCATGTGCTGGTGCACCGTGGCGCTCGATCCTTTGTCCATCATGTTCGTAAATCGGGTATTCCCGCCGGACCGTGGAGCAACCGGGCGCTGTCTGGCGGACCTCGGCGGCCGGCTGGCGGCGGCGGGTTGGCGGGTCACAGTGGTTACGGACGGGGCGGTTGCGGAGGGGGCGACGCCTCGGCCGGACGCTCCGACCGGCATCGCGGTGCACCGCACCGGCGGGTCAGTGCCGGAGGGGGGACGGCCGAGCGTCCGCGCATATCTCGATTCGCTGTGCCGGCTGACCGGGTTGGCGCTGCGCCTGCCGCGCCATGACGTGATCGTGACGATGACCGATCCGCCGATGCTGGCCCTGGCCGGGCCGATGCTGGCGGCCCGGCACGGCGCGGCCTCCCTGCATTGGTGCCACGATCTCTACCCCGACCTGCTGCCGGTGCTGGGGGTGGGGATGCCGGCGGCGGTGCTGGGACTGGCACGGCGCGGCATGGCGCGGGCGCTGCGCCGCCATGACCGGGTCGTCGCCATCGGCCGTTGCATGCGGGACCGGATCGCCGACATGGGCGTTGCGGCGGACCGCCTGACCCTGCTGCCCAACTGGCCCGACCCTGTCATTCGCCCGCAATCCGCGGCCGGCAATGGGTTTCGCCGCTCGTTGGGGCTGGAGGATGGGGACGGGCGTATCCTCATCGCCTATTCCGGCACGCTCGGCCTCGCCCATCCGATGAACGGCGTGCTCGATGCCGCCGCGCGGCTTCAGGAAAGCGATCCCGCGCTGCTGTTCCTGTTGACCGGGGAAGGGCGCGGCTTCGCGGCGGTCGAGGAGGCCGCGCGCAGCCGGGGCCTGCGCAACCTGCGGCGCCTGCCCTGGCAGCCGGCCGGCCGGTTGGCGGAGAGCCTGTCCGCCGCCGATCTCCATCTGGTGACGATGGACCCGGCGGCGGACGGGATGATAGTGCCGAGCAAGCTGGCCGGGGTGCAGGCGGCCGGCCGGCCCTGCCTGTTCCTGGGACCGCGGGGTGGCGAGGCCGTGGCGCGGGTGGCGGGCTGCGGCCTGACGATCGACCCGTTCGACGGTGCCGCCATCGCCGATGCGGTGCGGGCCTATGCTGCCGATCCCGCGCGCCGTGCAGTCGAGGGGGCGCTTGCGGCCCGCCGTGCCGCCGGCTGGACCGCCGACCATGCCGCCGCCGCCTTTGCCGATCTGGCCGCCGGTGCGGCAAAGGGCCGTGCGACGGCGAAGCGGGCGGTGCGGCCGGTCATGGGAAGGGCTGCAGCAAGATCCGTCGAAGGAAGGCCGGTCCCCAATGCCTGACGGCGTCATCGCACAGCGGAGTGCCATGACCTTGGGTCTGCAGGTGCCGGACGGCGGGGAAGGCGATCTGCGCAGCTTCGTCCGCACGCTGTCGGACGGCTGGCGCTGGCTGCTGGCCGGCTTCGCGGGTGGTCTGGCGCTTGCGGTCGGCGCCCTGTGGCTGGTGACGCCGGCCTACACCGCGACGATGGTGATCGGTCCGACGGCACGGGTCGGTTCCGCCGCCATGGGGGCGCGGGTGCCGGCGCTGAGTGGGCGCGAATCGGCTGCGGTGGCCGAGCCCGGTGCCGGCGACGAGTCGCTGTCCGATTATGCCCGCTATCTGGAGCTGTTCGGGACCGGCCCGGTGGCGGCCCGGCTGGCGCGCGAGCCCGCCCTGCTGCGTGCGCTGTTCCCGGAGCGCTGGGACGGCGAGGCCGGACGCTGGCGTCCGCCGCCGGGGCTGCTGCCGGCGGTGAAGCGGATGCTGCTGGCACTGGTCGGGCGCGAGGACTGGGTGGAGCCGGACGGGGAACGGGTGGCGCGTGCCCTGCGCGACCGGCTGGTCATCGACATGCTGCGGTCGGGACCGATGCGGCGCATCACGCTCCGCCATGCCGACCGGGCGACGGCACTCGACCTGATTGGCTGGATCGCGTCGGCGACCGATGCCCATCTGCGGATGGAGGCGGCGCGGCGCAGCGCCGCCCAGATCGCCCACATCAAGGCCCGGCTGGCGGCGATCACCGTGGCCGAGCACCGGCAGGCGCTGAGCGATCTGCTGCTGGATCAGGAGCGGGTGGCGATGATGATCGGCGTAGACCTGCCCTTCGCCGCCGACATGGTGCAGCCGCCATCCGCAGCAGCGCTGCCAGACTGGCCCAATCCGGCGGTGGTGGTACCGCTGGCAGGGATGGTCGGGCTGGTGGCTGCCGGCTTCGTCCTATCGGCCCGCCATGCCCTGCGCGAAAGTGCTGCGTCCGACGGCTTGTCGGCGGAGGATCGGCGATGACAGGCCACATCCCGGTGTCCGTCGTGGTGATGACCCGGAACGAAGCGGTCAATCTGCCGCTCTGCCTGCCGGCGCTGGCCGACTTCGCCGAGTGTTTCGTCGTCGACAGTGCCAGCAACGACGGCACGGCGGAAATCGCCCGCGCGCATGGCGTGCCGGTGGTGCCCTTCCGCTGGAACGGCCGCTATCCCAAGAAGAAGCAATGGTGCCTGGATGCCCTGCCGCTGGCCCATGACTGGGTGCTGTTCGTCGATGCCGACGAACGGCCGACCCGGGCCCTGGTGGCGGAGATCGCCCGGCTGATGGACGACGGGCCGTGCCACGCCGCCTATTGGATCGACGGCCGGCCGGTCCTGCATGGTCGCGCTCTGCGCTTCGGCTGCTGGAACCGCAAGCTGGCGCTGCTCGACCGCCGGCGCATGCGCTACCCCGAGCAGCCGGACCTGGACGTCGCCGCCATGTGGGAGGTGGAGGGGCATTATCAGCCTTTGGGCGAGGGAACGGCCGGCCGGCTGCGCCACCCGATGGATCATGGCGATGCCAAGCCGCTGTCCGCCTGGTTCGACCGCCACAACCGTTACTCCGATTGGGAGGCGGTACTGCGTGCCGACGGCCGGATGGAGCGCCTGATCGACGGCGAACCGCGCGGCTGCGGGCCAGTCGGCCGGCCTGTGCTGAAACGGCTGTTCCAGCGCCTGCCCGGCCGCCCGCTCTGGGCCTTCCTGCATGCCTACGTCCTGCGCCTGGGCCTGCTCGACGGCGCGGCCGGGCTGGACCATGCGTTGGCGCGCGCATTCTATTACTGGCAGGTCGGGCTGAAGATGCGGGCCGCCGCAAGGGCGCAGAACTCCTCCGTCCGCATTCCATCCATCCACTTCCCGCCGCTGCACTCCCCGCCGCCCCACGCCCCGCCTATCGGGTCGCCGGTGGGGGGCTCCATGGCTGGCTGTTCTCCGGAAGGCCCTTATTCCTCGACCAGTGCGATGCGGTCGCCGCCAAGCGCCTTCAACAGGTCGAAGGTGCGCTTGCGCACGCCCGGATCCTCGATCCGGTAATAGGCGCGAACCAGTTCCAACGTCTCGCGGCGGGCCATCGACTCGAACTCTTCGGTCTCGCTGGGGGTCTCGGGCGGGACTTCCGCGGCGATCTGGTCGGGGGACGGCATGTCGTCGAAGAAATAGCTGACCGGCACGCCCAGTACCTGGGACAGGTTGTACAGGCGGCTGGCGCTGATGCGGTTCGACCCGCGCTCGTATTTCTGGAGCTGCTGGAAGGTGATCCCCACCGCTTCACCCAGCTTTTCCTGGCTCAGGCCCAGCAGGGTGCGACGAAGCCGCAGGCGGGCTCCGACATGGATGTCGATGGGATTCGGACCTTCGCCGCGGCGCGACAGAGTGTGGGCGGGGGCGAGTTTGGTCTTGGTCGCGCTCATAAGTCATACCTCGAAGGGAAAGCCGGAGGGAAGGCGCCGCAAGAATGCTTAGTTCAGAAAGTAAATTCTATGCAACCATTTGTGCGCATCAACGGTCCGTTTGGTTGGAAGCGGGAATGCATATGCGAAAGACATTAAGTTTCGGGGCATCTGAAACGTAATTTCGCGTAAGCGGCGGGAAAATGATGACGTACCGTCAGCGCGACTCGTTGGGCGGCGACGACCGTCGCGACGCGCAGCCGGCCATGTCCAAGGATGGACCGCCGAATCAGCGCCTGTTCCAGTCGCCCGCGTGCGGCTTGACGTTGTGACAGGCCGCCCGGCGCGAACAGGCAAACGGGCGCGTTCAACCGGACCGCGTTTCCACGGGCGAGGACCGACACGGTCATGGCATAGTCGGCCGCGATCCGAAACCGAAGGTCGAAACTGAGGCCCCGCAGGGCGGCGACGCGATAGATCATTGCCTGATGATGGGTGAACATGCCGAAAGGCGCGCAGCGATGGGATCTTGCGCGCTTCAACAGGATACGTCCATCCTGCTGCCGTTCCAGCGCGTCGCCGTACAGAAGGACGCAATCGGGATGGCGGCCGATGGCCTCGAGCAGCATGGCGACGGTGTCGTCTTCCGCCAGCTGGTCGCCGGCATTCAGGAACAGCACATGGCTGCAGCCGAGATCCCGTGCGGCGTCGAGGACGATGTTCATCGCGTCGTAGAGCCCCGAGTCGGGGGCCGAGCGCCACCAGTGCAGCAGCTCCGCATGCCCTTCGAGCCACTGTGCGGTCCCGTCGGTGGAGCCGCCGTCCGCGACCATCCAGACGACATCCGGACCCAGCTGCCCGCGCAGGCTGTCGCAGGTGTCGGCCAGCCCGGCCCGGTCGTCGCGCACGACGGTGAGGATCGCCAGCCGTGGGGGCGGGCGGCCGGGAGCCATGCGGGGGGCGGGTCCTGGGGCCACCACCGTCATCTCGCGATCACCGAGACGGACGCGGCGGTGATGGCCAGCTGGCTAAGGATGCTGCCGACTGCTTTCGTCGCATCCAGCGCGTCGAAGGGGCGCGGGTCGCGCGGAACCACGAGGATCGAACCGGGCGGGATCACGTCCACCCGGTGGTTCCAGGAGGACAGCGCCAGCGGCCGCGCCCGGCCGTCGGGCAGGATCAGGAAGCTGCGGCTGGTGTCGGCATCGCGGGTCGGGCCGCCGGCCTCTCCCAGATAATCCTCCGCACTCTTGCCGCTGATGAACTGGGCGGCGGTGGGGTGCAGCACCTCGCCCGACACCGCCACGGTCAGCGGCCGCTTCGGGATCACGATCCGGTCATCGGGTTCCAGCAGCGGGTCCAGTTCCGGGCGGGTGCGCAGCACGGCGGGGTCCGCCTCCACCACCACGCGGCCGAGCGGCTCGGCACCGCGCAGTTGGGCGGCGATCTGGCGGGCAAGCGCGACATTCTCCGCCTTCACCGGTTCGCCCTTCTCGACCTCAAGCGCCAGGGTGCGTTCCAGTTCGCGCGCCTGGCGCTGGAACTGCTCCTTTTCGCGGCGACGCTCGCTCTCGCGGGTCAGGACCGCTCCGGCAGGGTAGGCGTCGGCCATCAGGCCGCCGGCCCGGGCGATCAGCGAGGACAGCGTCTCGCCCCGCCCGATATCGTAGCTGCCGGGCCGGCGCACAGCCCCTTCGATGGCGACGGCGCGCGCCTCCAGGGCCTGCGGGCGCGGATTGACCCGCAACGCGTCGCCGGGGCCGACGGTGCGCCCGGTATCCTGGCCGAGATCGACGATGCTGCGGCTTCCGGTCGCCGCGGTCAGCTCCGCTGCCGCCGGGTCGGCGTCGGCCGACAGCCCGCCCGCCACCGCGATCAGCGACGGCAGCGGCGTACGGTCGGCGACCGGGTAGCCGCCGGCATCGCGCACCGCGCCGCGCACCTGCACCGTCCGCTCGCCGATCAGGGCGACGACGGCCGGATCCAGCAGGGCGGCCAGCATCGGCGGCTCGCTCTGCTCATCGGCGGACGGCGTGGTATCGGCATGACCGGACGGCACGAGGCTGCGGATGTCCTCCGTGGCGAACAGATGGATGCGGTCGCCGTCGGCGAGGCTGCGGTCGGCGCGGCCTGCGGCGACCTCCTGCGGCGAAAAGGGCAGCCATGTGCGGATCAGGGTCCGCCGGTCGAAGCGCTCGACGATGCCCAGCAGCGGATAGACGTCGCGTTTCAACGCCTTGCCGCCCGCCAGCACGCCGCGCAGCGTGGCACCGGCCGACAGCCGACGGGTGCCGGGATGGCGGACATGGCCGATCAGCTCATAGCGCGGCAGCTCCGACTCGACGATCGCGTCACGGGCGCCGGTCGCCGGTCCATGCCCGTCTCCGCCTGCAACCGGGTAAAAGCCCGGGCGCTGCACGCCGGACAGCCGGAGCACGGCATGGCGCAATGCCAGCGGCAGCAGGTCGGGCACCGCCGTGAACAGGGGGGTGCAGGGCGTGCGCGCGCCGGTCAGTCCGGCGGCGGCGTGGGCCTGCGGGCCGGTGGCGAGCGGGCCGTCGGGCTCCGCCGCCAGCTTGCGGGCCAACGACACCAGTCCGGGGCAGGCGTCGGGCGGCGGCTGGCGTTCTCCGCGCAGCAAGGCCAGCACCGGCTCGGCTGTCAGGAAATCGACGTCGGCGGCTCCCAGCACATACAGCGTGTCGCCATCGGCCAGCCGGCGGCGGTCGCGTCCGGCCAGCACGGCGGCAAGGTCGACCGGGCGCAGGATGCGGGCGGCGGTGGCGGGGTCGGCGCTCTCCAGGGCGGCGAAGGGCAGATAGGGATCGGGCCGCAGGTCGGTGCGGGCAACCAGCCCGGCCAGGGTCTTCGCCTGGGGCAGGGCGCGCGGGCCGGGGCGCAGGACATGCCCCTCCAACCGCAACTCGTCGCGGCGATCCTCGCGCTGCGGGGCCAGCACCAGCAGGTCGCCGTCGGCGAAGCGTCCGGCATCGGGATCGGCGACATCCTCCGTCACCTCCTCGCCGGACGGGCCGATGCCGAACCGCAGGAGCCGGGCACGGCCAGGACGCAGCGCGCCGCCGGCCAGGTCGCGCAGTTCCATGGCGGACAGCGGGCCGGCACCGGGCGGCAGCTCATAGATCCCCGGCCGCTTGACCGGTCCGGCGACGGCCACCGTGGCGCCCAGCGGCGGGACGAACAGCCGGTCGCCGTCGCGCAGCGGCTGGTCGGCGTTGCCGGCATTCCCATCCATCCGGCCGGCCGTCTGCAGCGGGTAGAGGTCGACCGTCATCCCGGCTCCCGCCCGTATCAGCCGGATGGCGCGCAGGGTGCCGCCGCGCTCGACCCCGCCGGCAGCCGACAGCGCGTCGAGCACGGTGGCGAAAGCGCTGATCTCCTGCCGGCCAGGGCGCCGCACGGCGCCGGTCACCATCACCCCGATCCGCCGGACCTCCGCCAGGGTCGCGAAGGCATCGGTGTTCGGCCAGGTCGCGGCGACGGTGGTGGTCAACTCCTGCCGCAGGGCGTCCAGTGTCAGTCCGGCCGCGGTGACCGGCCGCAGATCGTCCACCACGAGCTGGCCGTTGCGGTCGACGGAGAAGCGCTTGCTGAAGGATTTCTGGCCGCGCAGCGTCACCAGCAGGGCGTCGCCGGTGTTCAGCACATAATCGCCCTGGATGGCACCCGGTGCCACGCCCTCCGCCTGAACGGGCTCCCCGACGGGGGCGAACAGGTCGTAGCCGAACTGACGCAGCGGTTCGCCGGCGCGGGCGGAAAAGGCCGATTCCAGCGGCGAGGGGGATGTCGGCAACGCGGCATCGCCACGCGGCGGCCCGGCGGCCAGCACGTCGCATGCCCCCGGCAACGGCGTCATCACCAACGCCAGAAGGGCGAATATTCTGCGCGCAGCAGCAAGCATCGGATATCAAACAACCAGTCACACCACCCGCACGGCGCGGATCTTGATTCAAGAACACTATTGCGTGTATTGGTCGAAAAGGCAATGGTGCGCATCCTGGGCGCCATGCAAAAGGGCGGCATCCGCAGCCCGGCAGGCGGGGCTATGATGCCGCCTCAGGCGGATATGCGGCCCGAGCCGCTCGCCTGATTCCGGCCATCCGGACCATGGCGGCGCCGCACGGCGCCGGACTATCGAGGATACCAGCGGCGTGATCGTCATCCACAGCGAAGAGCACCGGCTCCAGGCCGGGCGGTCCGAACTCAACGACGGCCAACTCGTCCCCTGCTACGAGAAGCCGGCACGCGCCGACATCGTCCGCGCGAGGATCGAGGCGGTGGGGCTGGGCCCGATCGTCGAACCCACCCGCCACGGCTTCGCCCCGCTGGAACGTGTGCATGACGCCGGCTATCTCGGCTTCCTTCGCACCGCCTGGGACGACTGGGTGACGGAGCATGGCGCCGACATCGATGCGCTGCCGCTGAACTGGGTGGCGCCGGGCATGGCGCGGCGGCGGGTCCCGCGCTCGATCGACGGGCGGCTCGGTTTCTACTCCTTCGATGCCGGGACGCCGATCACCGCCGGCACCTGGCGGGCCGCCACCGCTGCTGCCGACAGTGCGCTGACCGGTGCCGACCACCTTCGCGCCGGCGACCGCAGTGCCTTCGCGTTGTGCCGTCCGCCTGGACACCATGCCGGACATGCCTTCTACGGTGGCTATTGCTTCCTGAACAATGCGGCCATCGCGGCGCAGGCGTTGCGCGACGGCGGGGCGACGCGGGTGGCGGTGCTCGACGTCGATTACCATCACGGCAACGGCACGCAGGAGATCTTCTGGGAGCGTGGCGACGTGCTGTTCGTGTCGCTGCACGCCGACCCAATCGATGAGTTTCCCTATTTCTGCGGCCATGCCGACGAGACCGGAACAGGAGCCGGCGACGGCGCCAACCTGAATTTGACGCTGCCCTGGGGCACCGACTGGGGCGGCTATGCCCGAGCGCTGGAGACGGCGGCAGCGCGCATCGGCGGCTTCGGGGCGGATGCGCTGGTGCTGTCGCTTGGCGCCGACACCTACGGCGGCGACCCGATTTCCCGGTTCCGGCTGTTGTCGGAGGATTTCCTGCGCATGGGGGCGGCCATCGCCGGCATCGGCTTGCCGACCCTGTTCGTGATGGAGGGCGGCTATGCCGTCGACGATCTCGGGGTGAATGTCGCCAACGTGCTGACCGGCTTCCTGGACGCGTGAACGCGGCCGGGCTTCGCTTCGAATGCCGTGCCTGCGAAAGCCGTACTGTTGCCGGCACGGACGATTCGTCCTAAATTGAGGAGAGGTTCGGCCCCTTCTTGAGGACGCGGGCGGTGGCTGCCGACGTCGCGATATCCAGCCTGTCCATCGGGACCTATTCCGCCCCCCGCAGTCAGCCGCTGCGGGAGGACGGGAAGGGCGCGTCCACTGCCAGGACGGGACGTGGCGAATCGGAGACCAGTTCGGCGGCCGCCAAGCCGACCGACACGGTCACGCTGTCGGATGCGGCACAGCAGCAGGTCCAAAAGCTCAAGCAGGTCGATACCAACGTCCGCCGGCATGAGGCGGCACATCAGGCGGCCGGCGGCAGCCATGCCGGCGGCGCCTCCTTCACCTATACCCGCGGACCGGACGGCAAGAACTACGCCACCGCCGGCGAAGTGCCGATCGACGCCAGCGCCGAATCGGAGCCTGCCGCCACCATCGCCAAGATGGAGCAGGTGAAGGCCGCGGCGCTCGCTCCCGCCGATCCCTCGCCGCAGGACATGCGGGTCGCCGCACAGGCCGACGCGACCAAGCTGCAGGCCCAGGTGGAACTGCGCCGACAGGGTGGGGACGGTGGCAGTGGCAGTGCTGGCGGTGGAGGAGGCGGTGCCGCGGCGCGCGCGGCTGCCGCCTATGGGGCGGCGCAGGAATTGGGCAGCGGAGCAAGGCGGGGGACCGGGCTGACGGTTTGAGGAGGGTGCGGCGGCCGATGCCCCCTCCTCGCCGCAGGGTGATCGCCCGCTTGTCGCCCGCTCACCGCCGGGGCGTCGTCTCGCCGTCCAGCGTCAGCAGGGCGCCGTAAAGCTCCGGCCGGCGGTCGCGGAAGACGCCCCAGGAGGCGCGCTGGGCCGCGATGCGGTCTAGGTCGAAGGTCGCCGTCAGGACCGTCCGGCTCGCGCGGTCGGCCTGGGCCACGATCTCGCCCTGCGGCCCGGCGATGAAGGATGAGCCGTAGAAGGTCAGCGCACAGCTGTCCCCCTGCTCGGTTCCGACCCGGTTGGATGCCACCAGCGGCATCAGGTTGGCGCCGGCATGGCCCTGCATGACCCGGGTCCAATGGCCCTGGCTGTCGATGGCGGAGTCCTGGGGCTCCGACCCGATGGCGGTGGGATAGAGCAGCAGCTCGGCCCCCTTCAGCGCCATGATGCGGGCGGTCTCCGGGAACCACTGGTCCCAGCAGATGGCGCAGCCGATGGTGGCGTAGCGGGTCTTGAACACCGGGATGCCGGTGTCGCCGGGGCTGAAATAGAATTTCTCCTGATAGCCGGGGCCGTCCGGGATGTGGGACTTGCGGTAGATGCCCAGCAGGCTGCCGTCCGCATCCACCATGGCGACCGAGTTGTAATAGGCGTTGCGCGCCTTCTCGAAGAAGCTGACCGGGATCACCACCGACAGTTCGCGCGCCAGGGCACGCATCCGCCCGATCACCGGATGGTCTTCGGCCGGGGCCGCCAGTTCGAACAGCGACTGCTTCTGGTCCTTGCAGAAATAGGGCGTCTCGAACAACTCCTGCGGCAGGACGATCTGCGCCCCTTGGGCGGCAGCTTCGCGAATCAGCGATTCGACTCCGTCGACGTTGGCGGCACGGTCCCAGCTGCAGGCCATCTGGGTCGCGGCGATGGTGACGGTACGGGACGAGGAAACGGGCGGCGAAGCGGTCATGGCGGACTTATGACTCCTGTTGACGGAGGAAGGGACGGCGGACAAACCCTGTGTGGCCAAAGGTCGCGGCAGATACAAGCAAGCGGAAGGGCATTCATAAAACTTTAGGGAAATGTTAATTTTATCGTAGCTTGCCGTATGAACTGTCAAATAAAACCGATCCAATCGGCAATGAACGGGCTTGTCATCATATGCGGATATGAAGGTGGCCCGCGAAATGGGAAACATCGAAGTGAAGCCGCTCGGCCATGCGAAGATTCCGCCAAATCGTTATGTCTAAGCTGATCGTCGATCGGCGGCCATATCTCGGCATATCATTGCATGTCACCGCATGAAGTCCGCGCAATTGATTTGCGCTTTGCGTGCAGCACGTTATGATTGGATGCCGCAGCCGCCCCCATTCGTGTCAAGGTGGTATGGCCAGGACGGAGTGATTCCGATGGACGCGATGTCGCCGCGTCGCCTGACAGGCGACAGCCCGGCGCGCGCAGCCGGTCGGCGGGTGCGGTTGCAGGCGTGGGAATGACGGCAGAGAGATTGTCGGTATGGAGGCGTCTGTCAAGGGGTGGGAACCGGAGCGCCCCGATGAATCGGGGGACATGGCGGAATCTGCCGACGGTGCGTTATCGTTCGTCGTCAGGGAGGTCAACCGTGCTTTTTCCCGCGCCCTGCAGATGCGCATCGCGCGCTCGGGCGTCAGCATGGGGCAGTGGTTCTTCCTGCGGGCCCTGTGGGAGGAGGACGGCCTGACCCAGCGGGAGTTGAGCCACCGTGTCGGCATGATGGAGCCGACGACCGTCACTGCGGTCAACGTGATGGAAAGCCAGGGGCTGGTCCAGCGCGTGCGCAACCGCCACGACCGCCGCAAGATGAACATCTTCCTGACCGACAAGGGCCGGGCGTTGCGCAATGCGATGATGCCAAGCGCAGCGGAAATCGCCCAGATCGCCATCGATGGAATCACGCCGAGCGAACTGGAACTGACGTTGGACGTGCTGCGTCGCGTCGGTTCAAACCTAAACGCCGCCTCGGCCGCGGCCCGGGACGGTGAAGAGGGGTGAAGGCTCGGGCCCCGGCCTCCTGCGCCATCCTCCGCCGGCCTGTGCCGTGCCGGCCCATCTTGTGGGTTCAGTCGTCGTCCGGGTCGGGTGGCGGGGGCAGGCTTGCGCCGGTCAGGTTGGCTCCTGCGAATTTGGCGTCGCGAATGTTGGCGTCGCTCAGGATCGCGCCGGTCAAGTTCGCGTCGCTGAAATCGCAGCCCGCCAGATTGGCGCCGCGCATGTTGGTGCGGATGCAGGAGCTGCGGGTCAGCCGCGCGCCGGTGAGGTTCGCCGCCCACAGTCGCCCGGTCGGCTGGCCGTCGGGCCCCTTGATGTCGACCCAGCCGACCCCGGCACCGTCCAGCCGCACGCCGTCCATGTTGGCGCCGCGCAGGTTGGCCCCGTCCAGGATCGCCCCGGTGCAGTCGGCACCGGCAAGCACCGCTTCGGAGATGTCGCACATGATCAGCAGCGCCTCGCGGAGCTTGGCGCCGTCGAGATTGGCACGCTTCAGGTTGGCGCCGGACAGGTTCACGCCGGACAGGTCGATGTGGCTGAGGTCGGCGCCGGTCAGGTCGGCCCGCGCGCCCATCGTTCCGTTGGTGTTGATCCAGGTATAGTGGCTGTGCAGCGCCTGCTGGATCTGGACCGAGAAATTGTCGGCCGACCGCGCCAGATTGGCGCCGGTGGTGTCGGCCCCGGTCAGGTCGGCGCCTTCCAGCTTGGCGCCCTGGAGGTCGGCGTTGCGCAGGTTGGCGCCGGCCAGCATGGCGCCGGTCAGGTTGGCGTCGCGCAGCACCGCCCCTTGCAGGTTCACGCCGGACAGGTTGCTGCCGCGCAGGTCGGCGCGGGCGAGGTTGCAGCTTTTCATGCTGGCGCGCATCAGCGTGGCGCCGGTCAGCAGCGCCCCTTCGCAATCGGCGCCGTTCATCGACACGTCGGTCAGGTCGGCGCCCGACAGGTTGGCGTTGGTCAGCGACGCATCGTCGAAATCACTGCCGGACAGGTCGGAGCGGACGAAATCCAGTCCCTTGCCGCCGCCCTTGCCGCCGTTCGGCCCGCCATAGAGCAGCGCTCCGCCGCGCAGGTCGGCTTCCTTCAGGATCGCGCGCTTCATCTTGGCGCCGCGCATGTGGGCACCGCGCAGGTCGGCGCGATACAGGTTGCAGCCGGACAGATCCGCCTTGGTCAGATGGGCGGCGAACAGGTCGGCCGTGCTGAGATTGGCGTTCGACAGGTCACAATGGGACAGGTTGGCGCCCGACAGCTTGCCCTGCGCCAGGTTCACCCCGGACAGGTTGGAGCCTTCCATGTTCGCCATGGTCAGGTTGGCGCGTGAACCGCCGGATTTGTTCTTCAGCCAGCGCTCGTGCTTTTCAAGCACGGCAACCAACTCGTGCGGCGTCATCGGTTTCGTCCGGTCTGCCTGGTTGCATGGTCCATCGATAGACCAGTGTCCCTGAATAATCTATGACAAAGGTTAAGGAGCCTCCAGTTCCGGAAGCCGCTTGGCGCGGCGGCCCCGCGATCCCATCTCCGGGGCGGCGGGTGTCCGAATGCCTGTCACTGCAAGGAGTTGGGGACCATGTCGGGTGGACACACGATCGCGGCGTTCGATGCCGAGCTTACGGCCCTGCGGACCGCCGTCGACCGCATGGGCGAACTGGTCGAAAGACAGGTCGCCCTGGCGCTCGATTCGCTGGCCGGTCCCGATGCCGACCTTGCGGCCGAGGTGCTGAAGGGTGATGCCGAGATCGACCGGCTGGAGATGGAGGTGGAGGCGATGACCGTCCGCCTGCTGGCGCTCCGCCAGCCGATGGCGAAGGATCTGCGCGAGATCGTCGCGGCGCTGAAGATCGCCTCGAACCTGGAGCGGATGGGCGACTTCGCCGGTTCGGTCGCCAAGCGGGCGGTCACGCTCTCGACCCTGCCGGTGGCGCCGCCGGTAGCCTCGCTGATCCGCATGGGCCGCATGGTGCAGGCGATGATCGGCGACATGCGGCGGGCCTACAGCCTGCAGGACGCCGATCTCGCGGCTTCCGTCCGCGAGTGCGACGGCGAGGTCGACGCCGCCTACACCAGCCTGTTCCGCGAGTTCCTGACCTACATGATGGAGTCGCCGGCCCAGATCACCGGTTGCACCCACCTGCTGTTCGCCGCCAAGTCGATCGAGCGCATCGGCGACCACGCCACCAACGTGGCGGAGAATATCAGCTTCCTGGTCAAGGGCCGGCTGCCCTCGGACGAACGCCGCAAGGAGGATCTCAGCAGCTACGCCGTCGCTCCACATCAGGAGGGACCGCAGGAGGGGCCGCAAGAGACGCCGCAAAAGAGCGGATGAGCGGGACGGCTTGACAGGAGCCGCGGGTCTGTGGCTCGCTATGCCCCATGAACATGTCCTCGCTCCTCCTGTCGCAGCGTTGGTGGCGGCCCGTACAGATCGGGCCGGCCTGGCGACGCGCGTGAGCGTGGATTGAACGAAAAGGCCGCCCGGTGCATCCGGAGCGGCCTTTTTCCTGACCCCCACCTGACTCCCAAGTCGCGGGTCATGCAGTGGAAGCAAGGACAGGCAAGCGGAAGCACCGGGCGGCGTCACCCCGACAGACGTCCCATCCGGAGTCCCGCCGCCATGATCCCGCCCGATCTCTTCCTCGCCGATCCGGTCCTTCTCGCCCCCTTAGTCGCCCGAACCGGCGGCGGGCTGGAGGTTCATCGCAGTGCCGAACCGGCCGGTGCGCAGCCTGCCGATGCGCTCGATGCGCTCGCCGGGGCGCTGGACGAGCGGCGCGGCCTGCTGCTCTCCGGCGGGGTCGAGGCCCCCGGCCGTTATCGCCGCCAGGCGCTGGGCTTCGTCGATCCGCCGCTGTCGGTGACCGCCCGCGGTCGCACGGTGCGCATCGATGCGCTGAATCCGCGCGGCCGGCTGCTGCTGCCGGCGGTGGTCCGCGCACTCGACGGGCATGAGGCCCTGGTCGGGCTGGAGGTCACGGAGGGTCGCGTCACCGCCCTGGTCCGCCGCCCGTCCGGCGTCTTCGCCGAGGAGGAGCGCAGCCGCCAGCCCTCCGTCTTCAGCGTGCTGCGGGCGCTGATGGCGCTGTTCGCCAGCCCGGACGAGCCGTTCCTCGGGCTCTATGGCGCCTTCGGCTATGATCTGGCCTTCCAGTTCGAGCCGATCCGCCGGCGGCTGGAGCGGCCGGACGACCAGCGCGACCTCGTCCTGTATCTGCCCGACCGGCTGCTGGTGGTCGACCATGCCGCCGGGGTGGCGCGCCGCTTCGCCTATGAGTTCGTGGTCGACGGCGTCTCGACCGACGGCGTCGCTGGCGGCGGCCGGGTCCATGGCTACCGGTCCGACACCAACGCCGCCGCCGGATGCGACCATGCCCCCGGCGACTACCGGCAGGTGGTCGAGGCGGCCAAGGAGGCCTTCCGCCGCGGCGACCTGTTCGAGGTGGTGCCCGGCCAGACCTTTGCCGAACCGTGCGCCGACAGCCCCTCGACGGTCTTCCGCCGCCTGCGCGCCGCCAACCCGGCACCCTACGAGGCGTTGATCAATCTGGGCGACGGCGAGTTCCTGGTCGCCGCCAGTCCGGAGATGTATGTCCGCGTCGGCACCGGCGCCGCACGGGGCCGGGTCGAGACCTGCCCGATTTCCGGCACGGTGGCGCGCGGGGCCGATGCGCTCGGCGATGCCGCGCAGATCCTGACGCTGCTGAACTCGGCCAAGGACGCGGCGGAACTGACGATGTGCACCGACGTCGACCGCAACGACAAGGCGCGGGTGTGCGAGTCGGGGTCGGTGCGCGTCGTCGGCCGGCGGATGATCGAGCTGTATTCCCGCCTGATCCACACGGTCGACCATGTGGAGGGGCGGCTGCGTGCCGGCTTCGACGCGCTCGACGCCTTCCTCACCCACAGTTGGGCGGTGACGGTGACCGGTGCGCCGAAGCGCTGGGCGATGCAGTTCCTGGAGGACACCGAGCGGTCGCCGCGCCGCTGGTATGGCGGGGCCTTCGGCCGCATCGGTTTCGACGGCGGGATGGACACCGGGCTGACCCTGCGCACCATCCGCATGAAGGACGGCGTCGCCTTCATCCGTGCCGGCGCCACCCTGCTCTCCGACAGCGACCCGGAGGCGGAGGATGCCGAATGCCATCTGAAGGCGTCGGCCTTCCGCGATGCGGTGCGCGGCGCCGCAAAGGAGCGGCCGCCTGTCGTTCCGAAGATGGACAGGCTGGCGGATGGGCGACACAGCGGGCAGGGGAGGCGGGTGCTGCTGATCGACCATGACGACAGCTTCGTCCACACGCTGGCCGACTATTTCCGCCAGACCGGCGCCACGGTGACGACCCTGCGCCATACCCATGCGCGGGCAGCCCTGCGCAGCGATCCGCCGGACCTGCTGGTGCTGTCGCCGGGACCGGGCCGCCCGGAGGATTTCGACGTCGGCGGCAGCGTCCGGGCGGCACTCGATCTCGGCGTGCCGGTCTTCGGCGTCTGCCTGGGGCTGCAGGGCATGGCCGAGCATCTGGGCGCGACGCTGGAGCGGTTGCCGGAGCCGATGCACGGCAAGGCCTCCGCCCTGCTGCACCGGGGCGGGGCACTGTTCGACGGGTTGCCGCAGGGATTGCAGGTCGGCCGCTACCATTCGCTGGTGGCGAAGCGCGACAGCCTGCCGCCGGACCTTCGGGTGACGGCGGAAACCGGGGATGGCATCGTCATGGCGGTGGAACATTGCAGCCTGCCGCTGGCGGCGGTGCAGTTCCATCCCGAATCGATCCTGACCCTGGATGGCGGGCATGGGCTGGCGTTGATCGGCAACGTCATGGCGACGCTGGCCGGGCGCCGCGAGGCGCTGGTGCCGGAATGCGAAGCGGCGGCCTGAGGGCCGCCGCGGCATACCGGCAGACTGTCGGGCGGGTGGTGACGGGAACCGGTCGCCGCCCGTTACTCCACCATCCCCAGCGCTTCCTTGTAGAGCTCCAGGATCGCTTCCTGCTCCTGGCGGTCGGCCTTGTCCATCTTCCGCAGGCGGATGATCTGGCGGATGATCTTGACATCGAAGCCGGTGCCCTTGGCCTCGGCATAGACTTCCTTGATGTCTTCCTGGAGACCGCGCTTCTCCTCCTCGAGACGCTCGATGCGCTCGACAAAGGATTTCAGGCGATCCGCCGCGATGCCGCCGACGTCGGACATGGCAAAACCTCAAACGATGGGGGTGTTCGTAAACGGGGCGGGACGATATCGGCGGGCGGGGGGAATGGCAAGCGGACGATGCGCGGCTCGGGGATGCAGCGGCCGGGACAGGGGCCGGGACAGGGGCTGTCGCCTGCGACACCGGGTCGCGGCCGGTCCTTCGTACAACCCCGAATCCATCCGGCATGTGAACAGCTCGTGGCTGATTTGTCTTACCTTCTGAAACAATCGTACGATGGATGCTCGCGGCCATTCCCTTTGTTGCGATGCACTGTATAGGCTGGTATTACCATCGGTGTGTTCGGCTTCACAAAGTCACACGGATCCGGCATGAATGCGCGTCGTCTGGGCCGATAACCCAGGGGGGGGCCGGGATCGGCGTATCTGAGGCAGGGGAGTTGTATTCAATGAAAGTCGCCATTCCAAAGGAGCGACGTGCGGGCGAACTTCGCGTGGCCGCATCACCGGAAACGGTGAAGAAACTGAAGGGGTTGGGACTGGACGTGGTGGTTGAGAGCGGGGCCGGGCTCGGCTCCAGCATCACCGACGCCGCGTTCGAGGCGGCGGGCGCCGCCATCGCCGCCGATGCCGCCTCGGCGCTCGCCGATGCCGACATCGTGCTGAAGGTGCAGCGGCCGCTGATCGCCGCCGAGGGCGGCGAGGACGAGCTGGCGCTTGTCCGCAAGGGTGCGTTGCTGTTCGCCATCCTCAATCCCTACAGCAGCCGCGACCATGTGAAGGCCTACGCCGATGCCGGCGTGAACGCCTTCGCCATGGAGTTCATGCCGCGCATCACCCGCGCCCAGGTGATGGACGTGCTGTCCTCCCAGGCCAACCTCGCCGGCTACAAGGCCGTCGTCGATGCGGCCGGCGAGTATGGCCGCGCCTTCCCGATGATGATGACCGCCGCCGGCACCGTGCCGCCGGCCCGCGCCTTCATCATGGGCGTCGGCGTCGCCGGGCTGCAGGCCATCGCCACCGCCAAGCGGCTCGGCGCCATCGTCTCGGCGACCGACGTGCGCCCGGCGGTGAAGGAGCAGGTGCAGTCGCTGGGCGGCAGCTTCGTCGCGGTCGAGAACGACGAGTTCCGCCAAGCCGAGACCGCCGGCGGCTACGCCAAGGAGATGTCCGACGACTACAAGCGCCAGCAGGCGGCCTTGGTCGCCGAGCATATCAAGAAGCAGGACATCGTCATCACCACGGCGCTGATCCCCGGCCGCAAGGCGCCGATCCTGGTGACGGCGGAGCATGTGGCGTCGATGAAACCGGGTTCGGTCCTGATCGATCTCGCGGTCGAGCAGGGCGGCAACGTCGAGGGCGCCAAGCTGGGCGAGGTGGTGACCACGGCCAACGGCGTGAAGATCGTCGGCCATGCCAACTACGCCAGCCGCATCGCCGAGAGCGCGTCGCTGCTCTACGCCAAGAACCTGCTGGCGCTGCTGACGTCGCTGCACGGCAAGGACACCGGTGTGGCCGTCAATTGGGACGACGAGATCGTCAAGGCCATCGCGCTGACCCGCGACGGCGCCGTCGTCCACCCCGCCTTCGCCGGCTGACCGGGCGCCCGAGGAGACAATCGCAATGGACCAGACCCAACTGTCCGCCCGTATCGCCGAGCTCAAGGCGAACCTCGCGGCGCTCGGCCAGCAGGCCGACCAGCTCGCCGCCCAGGTCGCTCACGCCGCCCAGCCGGCGGCGGAAGCCGCCGGCGGCCATGGCAGCTTCTTCGTCACCGGCCTGACCGTGCTCGTGCTGGCCTGCTTCGTCGGCTACTACGTCGTCTGGCGCGTCACCCCGGCCCTGCATTCGCCGCTGATGGCCGTCACCAACGCGGTGTCGTCGGTCATCATCGTCGGCGCCCTGGTCGCCGCCGGCCCGGCCGGCTTCGGCTTTTCCAAGGTCCTGGGCTTCCTCGCCGTCATCCTGGCAAGCGTCAACATCTTCGGCGGCTTCCTGGTGACCCAGCGCATGCTCTCCATGTTCAAGAAGAAGGGCAAGTAAGACCATGGAAACCTTGTCGGCCCTTCTCTATCTGGTCGCCTCGATCTGCTTCATCATGGCGCTGCGCGGGCTCAGCAGCCCGGAGACCTCGCGCCAGGGCAACATCTACGGCATGGTCGGCATGACCATCGCCATCCTGACCACGCTGGCCTCGCCCATCGTCCAGTCCTACTGGATGATCGTGCTCGGCATCGCCATCGGCGGCGGCATCGGCTATGTCGTCGCCAAGAAGATCGAGATGACGGCGCTGCCCCAGCTGGTCGCCGCCTTCCATTCGCTGGTCGGCCTCGCCGCGGTCTTCGTCGCTCTGGCCGCCTTCTATTCGCCGGAGGCCTACGGCATCGGCACGGCCGGCGCCATCGCCAAGGGCTCGCTGGTCGAGATGGCGCTCGGCACCGCCATCGGCGCCATCACCTTCACCGGCTCCATCGTCGCCTTCGCCAAGCTCCAGGGTCTGGTCACCGGCAAGCCGCTGGTCTTTCCGATGCAGCATCCGCTGAACGCGGCGCTGGGCGTGCTGACCGTCATCCTGATCGTCTGGCTGGTGCAGTCGAACTCGACCGCCGCGATGTGGATGATCGTCCTGGTGGCGCTGGCGCTGGGCTTCCTGCTGATCCTCCCCATCGGCGGGGCGGACATGCCGGTGGTCATCTCGATGCTGAACAGCTACTCCGGCTGGGCGGCCTGCGGCATCGGCTTCACGCTTCAGAACAACCTGCTGATCATCACCGGCGCGCTGGTCGGTTCTTCGGGTGCGATCCTGTCCTACATCATGTGCAAGGGCATGAACCGTTCGATCTTCAACGTCATCCTCGGCGGCTTCGGCGGCGAGGCGGCGGGTGCCGCGGCTGGGGCCAAGGGTCCGCAGGGCTCGGTCAAGGCCGGCTCGGCGGAGGATGCCGCCTACATCATGAAGAACGCCCAGTCGGTGATCATCGTCCCCGGCTACGGCATGGCGGTGGCGCAGGCCCAGCATGCGCTGCGCGAGATGGCCGACACCCTCAAGCATGAAGGCGTCAGCGTCAAATACGCCATCCACCCGGTGGCGGGGCGCATGCCCGGCCACATGAACGTGCTGCTGGCCGAGGCAAACGTGCCCTACGACGAAGTGTTCGAGCTGGAGGACATCAACCGGGAGTTCGGCACGGCGGACGTGGCCTTCGTCATCGGCGCCAATGACGTGACCAACCCGGCGGCCAAGACCGATCCGGCCTCGCCGATCTACGGCATGCCGATCCTCGACGTGGAGAAGGCCAAGACGGTGTTCTTCATCAAGCGCGGCATGGCGGCCGGCTATGCCGGCGTCGAGAACGAGCTGTTCTTCCGGCCCAACACCATGATGCTGTTCGGCGACGCCAAGAAGGTCACCGAAGAGGTCGTCAAGGCGATGGAAGCCTGATCCGCTTCCACGATTTGCCTCTACGGGGGCTTCCAAGGCGGTTGACCGGAACGGGCGCGGGGGGCGAGGCTTCCCGCGCCCGTTTTCTTTGGGCCGCCGCCAGGACGTATCACCAAGAAAGGACGAGGACCAATGGCCGCCTACATCATCGCCGACGTGCGGGTGACCGACCCGGTCGCCTACGAGCTCTACAAGTCGTTGACCCCCGACGCCATCGCCAGGAACGGCGGCCGTTTCCTCAGCCGCGGCGGCGAAACGGTGGTGCTGGAGGGCGATTGGCAGCCCAACCGCGTCGTCATCCTGGAATTCCCCGACATGGCGACGGCCAAGGCCTTCTATGAGAGCCCGGAATACCGCAAGGCGCGGGATGCCCGACGCGATGCCGCCGATTTCAAGATGATCGTGGTCGACGGCCTGTAAACACGACGCAGGCCGTTACCGTCGGTTACACAAAGGCGTCAGCGGGACACACAGCGGCAACATGGCCTCGTTAACGGTTGGGTCACCGGAAGACGGCGGGGATTCCCCGCCGGCTCCACCACAATGACGGAAAACCCGGCCATGCATGACGATCTCCATTCCGAACCGCTCGATTCGCACATCACGCTCTGGACCCGCATCGCCGTCGCCATCCTGATGGTGGGCGTCTCGCTCTGCGGCGTCTCGCTTTACCTGCTGACGGAGATGTGACGCCACGCCGTAAAATCCGCGCCGAACCCACATTCTGCGCCGATTCCGGTCTCTGGCCGGACTGTATGAACATTCAAAAAATGTTCTATTGTGAATTCCCGTTCGCGTTCTTGTGGAAATCTCTCTTCTCTATCCGGCCAACCGTGCTAAATAGCGTCGGAACCCCAGTCGAGGATATCCGATGCTCCGCTTGACCCGCCGCTCCACCCTTGCCGCCCTGGTCGCCCTCGCGTCGGCTATGGCGTCGGCCGTGGCCGTTGCGCCCGGTTCCGCCCGCGCCGCCAATACGGTGAAGCTGGAAATCGGCTATATCCCCATCCTGGCGGCGTCGCCGCTGTTCATCGTCGACGGGCAGGGCTGGGCCAAGGAGGCCGGGATCGAACTGAAGCTGACCCGCTTCGAGTCCGGTCCGCACGCCATCCAGGCGATGGCCGCCGGCCAGATCGACCTGCTCTATGCCGGCGTCGCCCCGGTCCTGGTCGCCCGGACCAAGGGGGCCGACATCTCGGTCATCGCCAATTCCGCGGTGGAGGAGATGGTGGTCGCCGCCCGCGGCCCCTTCGCCAAGGCGCTGGGCGCCGCCCCGACCGCCGAGTCCTTCAAGAAGTTCGCCGCCGATACCGGCCGCAAGGCCAAGATCGGCACCCAGCCGCCGGGCTCGGTCCCCGACACGGTGCTGAAGCACTGGCTGTTCAAGGTGGTCAAGGTCGATCCGGCCGACGTGGAACTGGTGCCGATGGGCATCGAGAAGACGCAGCAGGCGCTGCTGGCCGGCGCCCTCGACGCGGCCACCATCCGCGAGCCGACGGTGACCGTGACCCAGCAGATGGACCCGAACGTTGCGCTGCTGGCGACCGGCGCCCAGATGTTTCCCGACCAGCCCGGCACCGTCGTCGCCGCCCGCGCCGAAGTGTTGAAGAAGAATCCCGACGCCATCAAGGCGCTGGTCAAAGCGCACATCCGCGCCGTCGAGCTGATCGCCAAGGACCCGGCCGCCTCTGCCAGGATCGTGAACAACTATCTCGGTAAGGGCCTGCTGGAGCCGGCGACGCTGGAGGCCGCCTTCAAGGGGCCGGGCTCCAAGTTCGTCGCCGATCCGCACAAGGTGGTTCCGGCGGTCGAGCGGATGATGGCCTTCACCAAGGAGATCGGGTCGGCGAGCGAGACGATCCCGGTGGCCGAGGCCTTCGACTTCAGCTTCTATGACGCCGCCGCCAAGTAAGGCGCCCCATCGATCAAGACGGCCTTTCAATGAAGACCTACCAAAAGATCGCCCTGTCGGCGCTTGGCGTCGTCACCTTCCTGCTGCTGTGGGAAGCGGTGGCGCGCAGCGGGGTGGTGCCGGCCCGGCTGCTGCCGTCGCCGAGCGCGGTGCCGGCCGCCTTCCTGACCGAGTTCAAGAGCGGCATCTGGCAGGCGATGGTGGCCGCCAGCCTGTCGCACTATCTGGTCGGCCTGTCGCTCGGCACCTTCCTCGGCGTGTCGTTCGGCACGGCGGCGGCGCTGTGGGGCGTGTGGGACGCCTTCCAGGCCTGGGTGGTGCGCATGCTGCGGCCGATCCCGGCCATCGCCTGGATCCCCTTCGCCATCATCTGGTTCGGCGTCAGCGAGGGGGCGGCGTCCTTCCTGATCTCGCTGACCGTGTTCTGGATCAACTATTATGCCAGCTACGCCGCGGTGCGCGGGGTGGACAAGGATCTGATCGAGCTGGGCCATGCCTTCGGCCAGGGCGGGCTGATCCCGCGCCTGTTCAAGATCATCCTGCCGGGGGCGCTGCCCGGCATCCTGTCCGGTGTGCGCGCCGGGCTGGGGCAGGGGTGGATGACGGTGGTCGCGGCCGAGCTGTTCGGCATCTCCGGCCTCGGCATGCGGATGATGGAGGCGTCGGGCCTGCTGGCGACCCACATCGTCGTGCTCTACATGGTCACCATCGCGCTGCTCTACGGCGTGTCGGACTTCCTGTTCATGCAAGTTCAGTCACGGGTGCTCTCATGGCAGCGGTGAGCCAGACCAACCGGCCCGCAGGATCGGTCATCGACCTGGATGGCGTCTCCATCGGCTACGGCGCCGACGCGCCGCCGGTGCTGGTCGACGTCAACCTGTCGGTCGAGCGCGGCAGCTTCGTCGCCATCGTCGGCCCGTCGGGCGTCGGCAAATCCACGCTGCTCCGCGTGGTCGCCGGGTTGCACACCGCGCGCAGCGGCGGCGTGACCATCCATCAGGACCAGCGCCCCGGCCATCGCCCGGTCGGGCTGGTGTTCCAGGATGCCCGCCTGCTGCCCTGGCGCCGGGTGATCCGCAACGTCGAGTTCGGGCTGGAGGGACTGCCGGTCAGCCGGGAGGACCGCCACCGCCGGGCCGAGGCGGCGCTGAAGCTGGTGCGGCTCGACGGCTATGCCCGCCGCTGGCCCTACGAGCTGTCGGGCGGCCAGCGCCAGCGCGTCGGCATTGCCCGCGCCATGGCGGTCGATCCCGACATCCTGCTGATGGACGAGCCGTTCGGCGCGCTCGACGCCATCACCCGCAACAACCTGCAGGACGAGTTGCGCCGCATCCACCAGGAAACCGGCAAGACCGTGCTGTTCGTCACCCACGACCTGGAGGAGGCGGTGCATCTGGCCGACCGCATCATCGTGCTGGGCGGAACCCCGGCCCGGGTGGTGCGCGACGTCCGCAACAGCGCCGGCCGCGACGGCTCGGTCTTCCGCGACCAGGTGGAGCAGCTGCGGCTGGAGATCGCCGACAATTACAGCATCTGAAGGGAATTGGCCCTCTCCCGTCCCGGGAGAGGGCGCTATCCGTCAGCCCACCTCGACCATCAGGCTGGTGGGATAGCCGGCGTCCTTCATCCGGGCGATCAGCGCCTCGACATGGGTCTGGTTGCGGGTTTCCAGAACCACGTCGATCTCCGCCATCTTCACCGGCACATTGTGGAACAGGCGCTGGTGATGCACCTCCACGATGTTGGCGCCGGCCTCGCCCAGCAGGCGGGTGACGCGGGCGAGCGCGCCGGGGGCGTCGGTGATGCCGATGCGCAGGCGGACGATGCGGCCCTCATGGACGAGGCCGCGCATCAGCACCTGGGCCATGATGCGGGAATCGATGTTGCCGCCGGACAGCACGATGCCGACCTTCCGCCCCCTGTAGCGCTCCGGATCGTCGAGCACCGCGGCCAGCGCCGCCGCACCCGCCCCCTCGGCCACCAGCTTCTGCACGGTGGCGAGATGGTAGACCGCCTCCTCCAGCCGCGCCTCGCTCACCTCGACCATCTCATCGACGAGGTCGCGGATGATCGGCAGGGTCAGGGCGCCCGGCGCCTTCACCGCGATGCCCTCCGCCACCGTGGCGCCGCCGCAGGTGATGGGTTGGCCGGCCAGCGCCTGCCGCACCGCCGGATACAGGCTGCACTGCACGCCGACAATGGTCAGGTCCGGCCGCAGCGCCTTGGCCGCGGTCGCCATGCCGGCGATCAGCCCGCCGCCGCCGACCGGGATCACCAGGATCTCGAGGTCCGGCACATCCTCCAGCAGTTCCAGCGCCGCGGTGCCCTGGCCGGCGGCGACCAGCGGGTCGTCATAGGGATGGACGAAGGTCAACCCGTCCCTTGCGGCCAGATCATGGGCGAAGGCGGCGGCCTCGCTCAGCGTCTCGCCATGCAGCTCGACGGTGGCGCCGAGATTCTCCGTCCGCTCCACCTTGGTGAAGGGGGTGAATCCGGGCATGACGATGGTCGAGCGGATGCCGAGCCGGGTCGCATGGCAGGCCACCGCCTGGGCATGGTTGCCGGCGGACATGGCGATCACGCCGGCGCGGCGTTCCGCCTCGCCCAGCGACAGCAGCTTGTTCAGCGCGCCGCGCTCCTTGAAGGAGGAGGTGGCGTGCTGGTTCTCCAGCTTCACATGCAGCCGGCATCCCGCCATGTCCCCCAGGCGGGGCGCCGCTACAGTGGGCGTTCGGGACAGATGTCCCGCGATGCGCGCCGCCGCGGCGCGCACATCCTCCAGAGTGATGGTCATTTCGCGTTTGCCCCGGGGTTGCGTGGTGTGAGTGTCAGCACCTCCGCCCCTGCCGCGACCAGCGTGCCACGGTCGCCGGCCAGACGCAACGCGCCGCCGTCGCGCCATGTCTCCACCAGATCGCCCCAATGGCGCGACCAGATGTTTCCGGATTGGCCGGTGGCGATCACGAAGCGCGAATTGTCGAGGTCGGCCAGATCATAGACCGCGCGGAAGCCGGCGCCATGGACATGGCGGAACGGATTGGCGCCATCGCGGGTCGTGGTCGTCCCGCGGTTGACGGTGAAGAAATCGCCGTCGGTTTCGACCGACAGGTCGGCCCGGCCGCCGATCAGCGGCAGGCGGCCCAGCATCCGGTGGGCAAGCTGCGCCTTGTGCTCGTCGCCCCAGCGCCAGCTCTTCGGGCTGGAGCCGTGGCGGTCGGCCAGCATCTTCACAGCGCTTTCCAGCGCCTTGCCGATGGTGTCGGCGCAGGTCTCCTTCTCCGGAGTAGTGACGTCGTCGCACCAGTCCGGCCGTTCGCCGATGACATGGCGCAACGCTTCCGGCCGCAATTCCCAGTAGGAGGCGAAGTCGGGGCCGAGTTCGTCGGCGAAGACCGCCCGCACCAGTTCGCGCAGCCAGGCGGTGAAGATCAGCGGCTCCGGCCGGTCGCGGTCCATCCGGCCGTCCCAGCCGCGCAGCAGCGCCGCGGCGTCGGTCGCAAGGCCGGGCGGCGTCGGATACTTCAGCAGCTCTGGCAGGAAGTCGCGGGCGGGCAGGGAGACGACGTCCATCTGCTGGCGTGCCACATCCTCGACGGAATGGCGGCCGGTGCCCAGCATCTCGACGATGCGCTTGGCGCGCGACGGGTCCGGCCATTCGGTGGCGAGGCGGTAGGGGTAGTCGCGCCCGACCACCGCGTTGTTGGCGTTGACGAACTGGCCGGACGGCGGGTTCACCCCCTGCGGCAGGGCGTAGTAGGGCAGGAAACCGGTCCAGTCATACTCCCCGGTCCAGCCTGGAACCGGCACGCGCCCGTCGCCCTTGCGGCGGATCGGCAGCTGCCCGGCGGTGATGAATCCGACCTCGCCGGCGACGTCGGCATAGACGATGTTCTGCTGCGGGGCGACATGCAGGCGCAGCGCGTCGCGCACGCCCTCCGCCGTGCCGGCATGGTTCAGGCGGTAGAGCGCCTCGGCGCTGGTGTCGTCCTCGGCCAGCCCGGGGAAGGACAGGGCGAGCGGGGCGCCTGAGCTGGAACCGGTGGCGGTGCCGCCATCGAGGTCGGAGATGACGGGCCCATGTCGGGTACTGCGCACCGTCAGCGTCTGCGAGGCCTCGCCGGCGATGGCGATGGTCTCGCTGCGCGTCTCGAACGGCTGGCTGCCGTCCGGGGTCAGGTAGCGGGCGGGATCCTGCGGGTCGGGCTTCTCGACGAACAGATCCTGGGTGTCGCTGTGGGTGGTGGTGAAGCCCCAGGCGACCTTGCCGTTGTGGCCGAGGATGGTCAGCGGCACGCCCGGCACGGTCGCCCCGGTGACGGTGAAGTCCGGCGTGACGATGCGGGCGAGATACCAGAGGATCGGCGCCTCCAGCCCGAGATGCGGGTCGTTGGCGATGATCGGCTTGCCGGTGGTGGTGCGTGCGCCGGTCAGCACCCATTCGTTCGAGGCGGTGTCGAAGCCCATCCGCGGCAGCGCGGCCAGGGTGCGGGTGACGGTCTCCCGCAGGTCGTTCATGCCGCGCAGTTCGCCGGCCAGCGTCGTCGGGGCGCCGGGCGCGTCGGGCGGGAACAGATCCTCGACCTGGCTCGGCGACAGCCGTTCCAGCAGGCGGGAGCGGAACAGCTCGTCGCGGTAGTTGGCGGACAGCTGCAACGCCATCAGCTTGGCCCAGACCAGGCTGTCGGCCACCGTCCAGGGTTCCGGCGTGTGGCGGAGAAGCTGGAATTCGAGCGGCAGCGCTTCCGACCGGGTGGCGAGATAGGCGTTCACGCCCTCGGCATAGGCCTCGAACGCGGTGCGGGCGTCGGGCGACAGGGTGGCGGCCATCGCCTGGGCCGAGCGGTAGAGGCCGAGCGTGCGCATCAGCCGGTCGCTGCGCAGGGCGAAGTCGCCATATTCGGTGCCGACCAGCTCGGCCAGCCGGCCGGCGCCGGCGCGGCGCATCGTCTCCATCTGCCACAGCCGGTCCTGGGCATGGGCGTAGCCGAGGGCGCGATAGCCGTCGCGTTCCGTCGCGGCGAAGATATGGACCACGCCCTGCCCGTCGCGGACGATCTCGGCCGGGGTGCCGCTGCCGGGGATGGCGATGGTGCCGTTGGTCTGCGGCTGCTGCGCGCGCATCCACAGCCAGGCGCCGAGCAGCGTCGCCGCCGGGACCAGCACCAGCACGCCGAGAGCGGCGGCGACCTTGCCCCGGCGGGTTCGCGGCAGGCGGAAGCGCGGCGGACGGAATTGCGAGGGGTGCGGCTGGCCGGGATGCTGGCCACGCGGGTAGCCGGCCGGCGGCGGGGCGGCGGTGGCGTTATGGCGGGACAGCATGCGGGCGAGGACGGCGCGAAGAAGGAAAGCGCAGGACTGGCCAGCGCTGAACAGGGCGGCGCGGAACGGGGAACGGCGAAGCATCACGGTCCGTGGGAGAGGATGGGGCGGCGAGCCGGGGCGCCGGGGCACGGTCGGGTTGCGGATGCTAGTATCCTAGCCGCCGGCCCGTCCAGGGTTGCTTGGCCGGGGCCGGCGGCTTTTTTCCCGGCCCCGCGGGGGGCTTACGCCGCGGCGGTCAGGATTTCTCGCAGCAGCGGGGCGGACACCGGCTTGTGGATCAGACGGTGGCCGCTGCGCTGAACCTCGGCGATGCGGGCGGGGTCGGTGTCCCCGGTCAGGACCACGGCGGGGACACGGACGCCGCAGACGCCGTAGATGTCGCGGATCGCCTCCACCCCCGTCCGCCCTTCGCGCAGGCGGTAGTCGGCGACGATCATCGCCGGGCGGCGTCCCAGGTTCAGCAGGGATTCGATGGCCTCGTCGGCGGACATCGCGGCGACCACGTCATAGCCCCATTCCTCCAGCATCGCCCGCATGCTGAGCAGGATGATGCTGTCGTCGTCGACGACGACGATCAGGCCCTTGCCGCGCTGCCGCTCGACCACGGTGCGAACCGGCTTGGGGATCGGGCGCGGCACCGCCGCCGGCAGGTCGAGGAAGAAGCCGCTGCCGCGGCCCGGGGCGGAGCGCACCGTCATCCCGTGGCCCAGCAGCCCAGCCAGCCGCCGCACGATGGCCAGCCCCAGCCCCAGCCCCTTGCGCCGGTCGCGTTCGGGATTGGCCAGCTGGGTGAATTCCAGGAAGATGTCCTGGATCTTGTCGGCCGGGATGCCGATGCCCTGGTCGACCACCGCCAGCCGCAGCCCGCCGTTCCGGTGCAGGCAGCCGATCAGGACGTTGCCCCGCTCCGTGTAGCGGATCGCGTTCTCGATCAGGTTGCGCAGGATGCGTTCCAGCAGGGCGGGATCGCTGCTGATCCAGGCGGTGGTCGGGACATGGCGCAGCCGGAGCCCGGACTCGGTGGCGCGGATGCGGTATTCCTCCGCCAGCCGGTCCAGCAGCGGGCCGAGCGCGAAGTCGGTGACGCTGGGCTTCACCACCCCGGCATCCAGGCGGGAGACGTCCAGCAGGCTGTCCAGCATCACCCGCAGCCCGGTCAGCGACTCGGTCATGCTGGCGAGCAGCGGGGATGTGGGGTGGTTCTCCAGCTTGTCGGACAGGGCATGGGCGAAGAAGAACAGGGATTGCAGCGGCTGGCGCAGGTCGTGGCTGGCGGCGGCCAGGAACTTGGTCTTGGCGCGGTCGGCGCGCTCGGCCTCGACCCGGGCGCGCACCGCTTCTATCCGGGCGGCCTCCGCCTCGTCGCGGGCGCGCAGGATCGCCTCCTCCGCCGCCTTGCGGGCGGTGATGTCGCGCATGATGCCGGTGTACATGCGCCGCTTGCCGACATGCCATTCGCCGACCGACAGATCGAGCGGAAAGACGGATCCGTCCTTGCGCAGCCCCTCCACCTCGCGGCCGATGCCGACGATCCGCCGCTCCCCGGTGCGGTGGTAGCGGGCGAGATAGCCGTCGTGGGCCGTGCGGTAGGGCTCCGGCATCAGCATCCTGACATTGCGGCCGATCACGTCCGCCGCGGCATAGCCGAAGGTCTTCTCGGCGGCGAGGTTGAAGGACTGGACGATGCCCTGGTCGTCGATCAGGACGATGGGGTCGACCGCGGTGTCGACGATGGCGCGGTAGCGCGCCTCCTGCTCCTCCGAGCTCTCGGCCTGCCGGCGGCGGCCGAGCAGGGAGGACAGCAGGGCGAGCGACAGCAGCAGCAGCGTGCCGGCTCCGATCATGGCGGCCAGCAGCGAGGGCGACAGCGCCATCCCGGTCGCCGGGGCCGCCATACCGTGGCCCTGCATCGCCTGGGGGGACGCCGCATTGCCGGGGCCGGCGATCGGCTCCATGCCGGCGGCGGCCATGCCGGTATAGTGCATCGCCACCACGCCGAGCCCGAGCAGCACCGCCCCCGCCGCCCGTTCCAGCGGCCCGTTGGTGCGGAAGGCCAGCCACAGGGCCGCGGTCGATGCCACGATGGCGATGACGACGGAAGCGGCGACCAGAATCGTGTCGTAGGACAAGCGGGCCTCCATGCGCATGCCTGCCATCCCCACGTAATGCATGCCGACGATGCCGAGCCCGGTCAGGGTTCCGGCGATGGGCAGGGTGAGGCGGCGCGGCCGGTTGCGGGCCACGGCGAACAGGCCGGCGCCGGACACGGCGACCGCCAGCAGGAAGGAGAGGGCGGTCAGGCCGGCGTCGTAGCCGATCGGAATATCGCTGCGGTAGGCCAGCATGCCGATGAAATGCATCGACCATATGCCGACGCCCAGCGCCAGCGCCGCGCCGGCCAATTGACGGGTTCCGCTGCGTCGGTCCTGCGGATCCGGACCGGCGACCGGCATGGCCGGCCCATCCCCCGCCGTTCCGATCCTTGCCATCCTGCCGCGCGCGTGATGGGCAAGATCCAGGGCGACGTAACCGCCGAACACGGCGATGACGTAGGATAAGACGACAAGAAGCGGGTCGTAATAGCCGGGCACGATGAAGTCGGTCTGTGTGTGGTTGGTTGCGAAAGGAGAGGAATTGTTCGCGCATTGCAGAAGACAATTTGGGAGAGGGTGCCAGTCCCTCCCATCGAACGAAAGGCTCCCCTTCGTGGTAGTGGGGGGCCTACGCCTTCCGTCCGGATATCTCCAATGAACAGGTCGCCTCCCCCTCCGACAGAGGGCAGGTCCGGATCCCATCCGCCATCTGGCCGTCTGCGCCCGATTCCACTGCGTATTCTGCGTGGAATCGCGACCCTGTTCGCACTCGCCTATTTCCTGCTGGATGCGCTTGCATACTGGGTTGTGCGGCCCGTCCTGTACCGAATTTCACGGCTGCCGGTCTTCGCGCGGATCGGCCGCTGGGCCGGCGGGCTGGGGCCTTACCCGTCCCTGCTTCTGGTCCTGCTGCCGCTGGCGCTGTTGGAGCCCGCCAAGCCGGTGGGCGCCCTGCTGCTCGCCACCGGGAGGCCGGTGGCCGGGGTCGCCGTGATCGTCGGGGCGGAACTGGTCAAGATCACGCTGGTGGAACGGCTGTTCCACGTCGTCAAGCCGAAGCTGCTGACCATCGGCTGGTTCGCCCGGGGATATCGTCGGGTGACTGGCTGGCTTTGCTGGCTGAAGGAGACCGCGCCGGCCCGTGCCGCCCGCCGCCTGCTTCGACGGCTGCGGCGGCTGGGACGGCGGCTGTCGCTGACGGTGCGGCGGGCGCTGCGGGGGTGAAGCGGCCCGATACCGGCGCCAATCCGGTCAGCCCGCGATCGCCAGCACCAGCGCCCCGGCGATCAGCAGGATGCAGGCCCGCCGGTAGAGCGTCAGCGCCAGGCCGATGTCCTCCGGAGTTGCGGCGGTGCGGCCGGCGCCCAGCCAGACATCCTCGATGCGGGTGGTGCCGTAGACGCGCGGTCCGCCCAGCCGCAGGTCGAGCGCTCCGGCCATGGCCGCCTCGGGCCAGCCGGCGTTGGGGGAACGATGGCGGTGGGCGTCCCGCCGCACCGACAGCCAAGCCTGCCGGCCGTCGGCCCCGCCGGTCAGCCGGGCCGCGGCGACCAGCAGCAGCGCGGTCAGGCGCGAGCCGGGCAGATTGACCAGATCGTCGAGCCTTGCCGCCGCCCAGCCAAAGGCCTCGTGCCGGGGTGTGCGGTGGCCGATCATGCTGTCGGCGGTGTTGATCGCCTTGTAGAGTGCCAATCCGGGCAACCCGCCTACCAGCAGCCAGACCGCCGGAGCGACCACGCCGTCGGAGAAATTCTCCGCCAGACTTTCGATGGCGGCGCGGACGACGGCGGGCTCGTCCAGCGTCGCCGGGTTGCGGCCGACGATCATCGACACCGCCTTGCGTCCGCCCTCCAGCCCGCCTATGCGGAACCCGTCGGCGACCGCCTGCACATGGTCGTGCAGACTGCGTTGGGCCAGCAGGGTGGAGGCGAGGGCGGCCTCGGCCAGCCAGCCGAAAGGCAGCAGCCGGCAGGCCCAGGCCGCCGCCGCCGCCACGCCGCCCACCGTCAGCAGCAAAACCAGCACGGCCAGCACGCCCGATGCCTTGCGCCGGCCGAACCCGTCGATCTCGCGGTTGAGCGCATGGTCGAGCTGCGCGATAAGCGCACCGATCCACACGACCGGGTGACGGATGCGGGCGTAGAGTGGATCCGGATAGCCTGCCACCGCTTCGATGACCAGCGCAGTGGCGAGCAGGAAGGAATGCAGCGGCACGGACGGACGTTCCAGGGAATGGGGCGGCCGGCAGGCCGCGCGGCGGCGGGAAGGAAGAGGCGCGATCATGGCCGAAGACGGCACGGCGACCAAGCGGGCTATGACGGGGCGGGAAATGACGGGTCAGGACATGACCGGTCAGGCCGCGGCGGGACAAGGGAAGCCGGACGCGGCGGGCGGCACCCTTTTGCATGGCGGCGACCTGGACGGCGCCCGTGCCGCCTTTCCCGGCGCGCCGGCCCCCTGGATCGACCTGTCCACCGGCATCAACCCCTGGCCCTATCCGCTGCCGCCGGTCCCGCTCGATGCCTGGACCCGGCTGCCCGGCCGGGGGGAGGAGGAGGCGCTGCGCGCGGCGGCGGCATCCTGCTACGGTGCGTCGTCGGCGGAGCTGGTCGCCACCGCCTCCGGCTCGCAGGCGTTGATCCAGCTGTTGCCGCGGCTGTGCCGGCCGGGCCGGGTCGCCGTGCTGGGGCCGACCTATGCCGAGCATGCTCGCTGCTGGGCGCTGGCCGGCCACGAGGTGCGCGCGGTCGAGCGGCCGGAGGAGGCCGGGGTGCTGGTGGCCGGGGTGCTGGTGATCGTCAACCCCAACAACCCCGACGGCCGGCGCTTCGCCCCCGGCGAGCTGCTGGAGATGGCCGGGGCGCAGGCGGCGCGCGGCGGCCTGCTGGTGGTGGACGAGGCCTTCGCCGACATGCGGCCGGAGGACAGCGTCGCTCCCGCCGCCGGCCAGCCGGGTCTGGTGGTGCTGCGGTCCTTCGGGAAGTTCTTCGGGCTGGCCGGGCTGCGGCTGGGCATCGCCCTGGCGCCGGCGGCGCTGGCGGCGGCGCTGCGGGAGGCCGTCGGTCCCTGGGCGGTGTCCGGTCCCGGCCTTGCCATCGCCACGGCGGCGCTGGGCGACCGCGACTGGATCCCGGCGACCCGCGATCGTCTGGCGCGGGCCTCGGCCGGGCTGGACCGACTGCTGGAGGGAGCCGGCCTGCGGGTGGCCGGGGGGACCGAGCTGTTCCGTCTGGTGGAGGACGCGCGGGCGCCGTCGCTCTACCGGGCGCTGGGGAGCGCCGGGATCCTGGTGCGCCGATTCGAGCATCGTCCCGACTGGCTTCGCTTCGGATTGCCCGGTCCGGACGAGGCGTGGCGGCGGCTTGCTGTCGCTTTGGACGATTGAGCCATCCGGGAAGCGCAACCGGCTTGACTGTCAGCCTATTGAACAATCGACGAAAATTTTATGTTTTCAACCGTTTATAGAATTTCCTTTCGAGCTTCGCCACCTCGTAGGGATTCACCGGCATTGCAAGGAAATAAAATTCTATGGGACACTGTCCGCTATGCTGGATTCGGGTAACGTGGCGATGATCTCTGGCCGTGGTTCGCAGGACACGCGGGATGCCGCGTGGTCAGCCTTCGACCGTCTTCCGGTCGGGGTTTGCCTTGCCACGGCTTCGGGGCTTATCCGCTATGCCAACCCCGCGCTGCATGGCCTGCTCGGCTGCGAGCCGGACGGGCTGCCGGGGCTTGGCCTGAGCGATTTCCTTCTGGACGGCGATGGCCCGGATGGCAAGCCCCTCGGCACCGAGGCATCCGGCGGCTCCCGCACGGTCAGGCTTGCCGACGGCTCGCTCCGTTGGGCGATGGTGGCGGAATCCCCTTGGGAGACGCCCTTCGCCGCTGGGCGTGCCGACCGCCCCGCGGCGGAGGCGTTGCGCCTCTTGACGATTACCGATGCCGACGCCCTGCAGCGGCAGGCGGCTGCTTCGCAGGACGGCGGCCGGCGCGGCGAGATGCCGGTGGTCGACGCCCTGATGGCGGCGGCCCCGGTGCCGCTGTTCGTCAAGGACATCCGCGGCCAGTACATCGCGGTCAACGACGCCTTCGCGCGCTTCACCGGCATCGATCCGGCGGAGATGCTGCAGCGCACGACCTTCGCCCTGACATCTCCTGCCGCCGCCAAGGAACATGTCGGCCATGACCGCGCCGTGATGGAGCGGCACGGGAGCGTGCAGTACGATGCGCCGATCTGCACCGCTGACGGCGCGCTGCGCATGGTCAGCCTGACCAAGGCCGCCTTCCGCGACGGATCGGGCAAGGCCGTGGGCATCGTCGGCGCCATCCATGAACTGGCGGAGGCCCGACCGAACGAGGAGCGGCTGGAAGCGATCCTGGAGCAGAGCCCGGTCGGCGTCTCGGTCTCGCGCCGCGACGACGGCCGGATCATCTTCGTCAACACCCGCTTTTCCGAACTGATCGGCCTGCCGCGCGAAAGGCTGATCGGCAGCCGCGCCCGCGACTATTACCTGGACAGCCACCAGCGCCAGCGGGTGCTGGAACGGCTGCGCAGCGGCGGCGGCGTCACCAACATGGAGGTCCAGTTCAAGCGGGCCGACGGCTCGCCCTTCTGGACGCTGTTCACCGTCAATCAGGCGGTGATCCAGGGCGTTCCGGTGAATCTGGCCTGGATCTACGACTACACCGAACGCCGCAGCATGGAAGAGGCGCTGCGCGACATGGCGTCGCGCGATCCGCTGACCGGCATCTACAACCGCCGTTCCTTCATGGAGCTGGCGCGGTCCCAGCTGGCCCGCGCCCACCGGTTCCACGAACCGCTGTCGGTCTTCGTGCTGGACGTCGATCATTTCAAGAAGATCAACGACAGCTTCGGCCATGCCACCGGCGACGACGCGCTGCGCATGGTGGCCGCCGGCTGCCAGGCGATCCTGCGGGAATACGACATCCTCGGCCGGCTGGGCGGGGAGGAATTCGTCGTGGTGCTGCCGGGCGCCACCGCCGACGAAAGCCGCGTGGTGGCCGAACGGGTGCGCCGGCATCTGGCCCGCATGCCGATCGAGGCGCCGGACGGGACCTTCCGCCTGACCGCCAGCATCGGCATCGCCGGGCTGGACGGGGCGACCGATACGCTGGAGCGCGCCATTCACCGCGCCGACCTCGCGCTCTACCGTGCCAAGCATATGGGCCGCAACCGTGTGGCGGTGTTCGAGCCGGGAATGTAAGCCGGCAGTTGGTGGAAGACCTCCGCTCTGCTAGCCTGATCGCCGCCACTGCCTCAGGTGCAGGCGGGCAGGCGGGCAGGCGGGTGGCGGTGGATCGGCGGGGTGGAACGGGGCATGGACTACGCGGTGCGTGACAGCGGCGGCGTGCGGGAACTGGAGCTGCGTGGGCAGTTGACTTTCGAGGCCGATGCCGGTTTCCGGCAGATCCTGGAGGCGTGGGAGAAAAGCGGCGTACGGGAGTGCGTCCTGAACCTCGCCGCGGTCGATTTCATCGATTCCGCCGGGCTGGGGCTGCTGGTTCTGGCGAACAACGCGGCCAGACGGACGGACGTGCTTCTTCGCCTGAAGCACCCGCGCGGACAGGTGCGCGAGATGATCGAGATTTCGGAGTTCCACACCATCATCCCCTGCGAGTTCTGACCGGTGAGCGGCGGCTCGCGTGTGGTGATCGGCCATCCGCGCCCGGCGGCGGCCGGCCCCTTGCGTGGGGTGGTCGAAGGGCTGGGCGCCCGCGACGTCGCCGTGGTCGACGGTGACGGGTTGCTGGCCGCCGTGGAGGAGCCGCCGCATCTGCTCGTGCTGCATGCCGGCCTGCCTGGCTTCGGGCCTGAGATGCTGAGCGCTCTCAGGGCCGGGGCGATGCTGCGCGAGCTGCCGATCCTGGTGCTTGGCCGCTTTGCCGGCGCCCGGCAGCGTGCGGCGTTGATGGCGGCGGGTGCCACCGACCTGCTGGCCCGCCCGCTGACCCTGCCGGAACTGGCGGCCCGCCTGTCGCTGCATCTGGAGAACCGCAAGCTCACCCAATCCCTGCAGGAGATGATCGACAGCCTGCACGCCTATCATGGCGGCGCCATGCAGCGGATGGCGTTGGCGCGGGAGATGCAGTTGGGGCTGCTGCCCGACCGCGCTCTTTGCCAGGGGCTGGAACGGAGCCACGGCATCGAGCTGGACAGCCATTTCGAATCGAGTTCGGAGCTCGGCGGCGACCTGTGGGGCGTCCATCCGCTCGACGAACGGCGCTTCGCGCTGTTCCTGTACGACTTCACCGGGCATGGGGTGGCGGCGGCGCTGAACACCTTCAGACTGCATGCGCTGCTCGCCCGCACCGACCTGCCGGCCGACGACCCGGCCGGGACGCTGGCAGCGCTGAACCGCCTGCTGATCGGGCTTCTACCGGAAACCCAGTTCGCTGCGATGGTCTATGCGGTGGTCGACACGGCGGCCGACACGCTGACCTATGCCACCGCCGGCGCGCCGAAGCCGCTGATCGGCCGACCGGACGGATCGCTGGAGATCGGGCCGAGCTGCGGCGTGCCGCTGGGCGTGGCGGCGGGAGCCGCCTACCGCAACCACCGGCTTGAGTTTCCGGCCGGCTCGTTCCTGGTCCTGTTCAGCGATGCCCTCGTCGAGGCGCGCGGCCGGGACGGCCGGCTGGTCGGCCATGGCGGCGTCGCCGATCTGGTGCGCGGCCTGCCGGGCCTGTGCGGGAGCGGCGCGGAGGAGAACAGCATGGAGGATGGAATGGTGGAGGAGGGCGCCCGGCCGCTGGCCCGCCTGCTCGACCGCTATTTCACGACGATGCCGCGGCCCTTGGCCGACGACCTGACGGTGCTGTGGCTCAGCCGGCCTTGGCGTCCTGATCCATGGCCTTGCCGTCCCGATCCAGATTGACGATGCCGACCACGCGGTTGCCGGTGCCGACATAGGTCAGCTGGTCAAACCCGACCATGCGGGCCAGCGCGATGCCGCGCCCATGGGTGGCGGTGGACTGGAAGGCGTCGACCGACAGGTAGCGCGTGAAATCGAAGCCGGGCCCCATGTCGGAGACGGTGAAGATGACGCGGCTGTCGCTGCGCTCCACATGCAGGGTGGCGTGTTTGTCGCGATGTTCGGCCGAGGCCAGCCGTGCCTCGATCTCGCGCGCCAGCAGGCCGTTGGCCTTCAGCCGGCCCTTCGCCTCGAACCCGATGCCGAGATTGCCGTGCTCCACCGCATTCACCAGGATTTCTGACAGGCCGAAGGTCAGGCTGTGCGTCGTGGCGGCGACCGATGACAGGGCGATGGCGAGATTCTGCGCCTCCTGCGGGGTGCGGAAGCGGAAGCGGGCGTCGCGCAGCAGCCCGATGGCGTCGGAGCGCGAGCGCAGATCGCCCTGCAGGCTCTTCAGCCGCCCGGTCGTCTCCTCGGCCGCGCGCACGATGGAGCGCAGCAGGGCTCCGTCATAGGGCTTGATCAGGTAATAGAACACGCCGGCGCGGATGGCCGCCGCGATCTCGGCGCTGCTGTCGGAGATGGTCTGCACGATGACCGGGATGCCGGCCAGATGCGGCACCTTCTTCATCCGCTCGTACAGCTCCAGCCCGTCGCCGTCGGAAAGCCGCCGGTCGAGCAGCACGACATGGATCGTCGACCCGGCGGAGTTCAGGATGTCCCAGGCTTCCGCCCTGGTTTCGGCTTCCAGCGTCCGATAGCCGATGCGGGCGAGATAGCCGGCAACGATGGCACGGGTCATTTCCTCGTCATCGACGACCAGTGCGGTGACGGCTTCGGCCATGGTCGGCATGAACTCCGGCGGATCGGGCTGGCGGATCAGGTTGCCAGATCGGGGCTGGCTGGCCCTGTCTTGAATATGCCGCAATTTATACAAAAACCGCCCTCGCTACAATCATCGGCGGCACGGCGTCGAAGGGCTGCGGCCTCCGTGCCCACGTCACCGGGCCGGCGCGTCGAGCGTGGCAGCCGCGTGGCGGGCGGCGGTCAGCTCCGCCGCGACGCGCTCCACCGCTTCCGCGGTCAGGGCGGCGCGGTCCTGGCGGCGGGCGGCGGCGACCAGATGATGGGCGGCGGCGGACAGACGGTCGAAGCCGACATTGGCGGCCGACCCCTTGAGGACATGGGCTTCGCGTTCGATGCCGGCGCAGTCGCCGCGCGCGATCGCGGCGCGCAGCCGGTCGAGATGCAGCGGGCTGTCGCCGAAGAAGGTCGCCAGCAAGAGGGCGAAACCGTCCTTGCCCAGCGCGTCGCGCACCTCTTCGATCTTTTCCGTGTTGAGTGTCGCCGGCTCCGGTTCTGCCGCCGGTGCCGGGCCCGGGGCGGCGGAAGCCGTGCCGGGGGAGGCGCCGGGGGATTCGGCAGGAGGGCGGGCGGGAGGGCCGGCGGGAACGACGAAACGGGCGATCGCGTCCAGCAGCTTGCGGGCGTTGACCGGCTTGGACAGGTAATCGTCCATACCGGCTTCCAGGCAGATGGCGGCGTCGCCTTGCATGGCGTTGGCCGTCAGCGCGACGATGGGAATGCGGGGCGCCGCGCCGGACAGCCGCCGGATGCGCCGCGTCGCCTCCAGCCCGTCCATCACCGGCATCTGCACATCCATCAGGATCAGGTCATAGGGGCGGGCGATGGCCGCCTCCACGGCCTCCTCGCCGTTCGACACCGCATCCGCGCTGTGTCCCGCCCGGCGCAGCAGGGCCAGGGTCAGCTGCTGATTGACCGGGTTGTCCTCCGCCACCAGAACGCGGGCGCGCGGCCCGGTCTCCGGCTCGGTGCGGGCGGCCGGCTTGTGCGGTACGGCAGGGGCCGACACCGGCAGGCCCGGGGGGCCCCTCTCGTCCGCGGATGCTCCCTGCGGTTCCAGCAGGCGGGCAAGGCACTGGCACAGGGTGCTGAAACGGATGGGTTTCGCCAGATGGGCGTCGACCGGCGCGGGATCCCGCTCCTGCCCCTCGAGCCGTTGGGAGGAGGCCAGCGCCAGCCTGATACCGGCCAGTGCCGGGGTGGCGCGGATGCGCCGCGCCACCTCCGGCCCGGTCAGGCCGGGCATGCGGTGGTCGAGGATCGCCGCGTCGAACGGGCGGCCGGCGCGTGCCGCGGCGATCAGCCGTTCCAGTGCCTGCTCCCCGTTCCCGGCGGTCGCGGTCTCGATGCCGAAGCCGTCGAGCTGCCGGGTCAGCAGCTCGCGGTTGACGGCGATGTCGTCGACCAGCAGCAGGCGCCGCCCGGCCCAGTCGCCGACCGGTGCCGGCTGGTGGGAGGTGCCGGTGCCGCGCCGCAGCGGGATCGACAGCCAGAAGATGCTGCCGGCGCCCGGCTGGCTTTCCACCCCGATGCGGCCGCCCATCAGCTCCGCCAGCCGCTTGCAGATCGCCAGCCCCAGCCCGGTGCCGCCATGGCGGCGGGCGGCCGAGGAATCGATCTGGGTGAACATGGCGAACAGCCGCGGGCGTTCCTCCTCCGGAATGCCGATGCCGGTGTCGCACACCTCGAAGCGGACGCGGACGGTGTCGGGCGGCTGGTCGGGATCGGGTGCCTCCTCGCCCAGCAGGATGGTGACGCTGCCGGCGTCGGTGAACTTCACGGCGTTGCCGGCGAGGTTCAGCAGGATCTGGCGCAGCCGGCCGGCATCGCCCAGCAGGCTGCCGCGCAGGGCCGGGGGGACGAAGCTGGCGAGATCCAGCCCCTTGGCCACGGCGCGCGGCGCCAGGATCTCGGCCACGCTCTCGACCATCGGCACCAGTTCGAACTCGCCGATCTCCAGATCCAGGCGGCCGGCGTCGATCTTCGAAAAGTCCAGGATGTCGTTGATGATGACCAACAGGGATTCGGCGGAATCGCGGATGGTCTCGGCATAGCCGCGCTGTTCCGCCGCCATCGGCGTGTCGAGCAGAAGCCCGGCCATGCCGATCACCCCGTTCATCGGCGTGCGGATCTCGTGACTCATGGTCGCGAGGAATTCCATCTTGATCCGCTGCCCGTCCTCCGCCCGGTCCTTCGCGTCGCGCAGCGTATGCTCGACGCGCTTGGACTCGGTCAGGTCGCGCAGGATGGCCGCATAGAGCGGACCGGCCGCCGTCTTCACCAGCGCGATCGAATAGGCGAGGGGGAATTCCTCCTCCTGTCCCGCATCCCCCGCCTGTCCGCATTCCTCAGGCAGCGGCCGGATCGCCAAGGTCTCGCCGCGGACGGCGACGTCCCTCGGGCGGCGGCCACGGGCGATGTCGTCCAGCGCGCGGACGGCGGCATCCCGCGTCGCCGGGGGCAGCAGGTCGACCACCGAACGGCCGGCCAGCCCGCCGGGCGGATGGCGGAACATGGCATGGGCGGCCGGGTTGGCGGCCTCGATCACCCCGTCGGGCCGGGCGGTCACGATCCCTTCGGCCGCGGTGGCGACGATGGCCGACAGGCGGGCGTTTGCCTCCTCCAACGCGTTGCCCTGCCGGCGCTGTGCCACCAGCGCGCGCGCCAGCAGGATGCCGAACAGGCCGAGCAGCAGGATCATTCCCGCCGACAGCAGCGTCGTCATCCACAGATTGCTCCGCCAGTCGGCAAGCACCCCGTCCTGCCGGACGCTGACCGTCAACACCAGCGGCCATACCGGTGTCGTGCGGTAGGCGACGATGCGCGTGCCGGTGGCGGCGCCGATGTCGGTGCCGGAATGGTGGAACACGCCATATTCGGCCAGCGGCAGATGCGACCGGAACAGTGGCGTCGCGGCGAAGGAACGGCCGATCGCCTCCCCGCCCTGCGGTTGGACGGTCATCAGCGTGCCGTCGTACCGGTAGAGCGCGATGCGCTCCCCGCCGCCTTCCGCGGCGTCGGCGGTCTGGACCGAGCGGTAGAGGCCCTGGAAATAATCGGGGTTGACCGTGGCGACCACCACCGCCTGCAGCGTGCCGTCGGCGTCGCGTACCGCGCGGCTCATCGGCAGCAGCCAGCGCCCCGACCGTTCGGTCCCGGCGGTGCGGTCGATCAGGCCGCGCCCGGGCTTGGGGTCGCCGATCACCAGCCCGGTGCCCGGGCCGCCAG
Source organism: Azospirillum thiophilum (assembly GCF_001305595.1). Taxonomy (NCBI): domain Bacteria; kingdom Pseudomonadati; phylum Pseudomonadota; class Alphaproteobacteria; order Rhodospirillales; family Azospirillaceae; genus Azospirillum; species Azospirillum thiophilum. Next base: position 2,805,518 of record NZ_CP012401.1, on the reverse strand, counting down.
CGGCCTGGAGACGGAAGACGTCCAACTCGCTCAGGTGGGTGCCGGGGGGATGCGTGCCCTCCGTGCTGGCGACGATGCGGCCGGTGCGGTCCAGCAGGGTCAGGCCGCGCAGGTGCGGCGACCGGCGCAGCCGGTCGGTCAGCAGGACCGCCGGGGCGGGCGCTGCCGCGCCGTGCACGGTCCCGCCGGGCGGCGCGCCGTCGCTGGTCCAGTCGGACTCGGACAGCGAGTCGGCGATGGCCTGCAGGGTCACATCCACCGACTGGACCGTCCGGGTGGTCGACACCTCCAGCGCCGCGGCAAGGCTGGCGAGGTTGGTTTCGGCGGCGTCCAGGGCGCCTTGGCGCGCGGCGCTCAACTGCAGTCCCTGGTTGACCAGCAGGGCGAAGACGGCAAGGAGGGCGAAGGCGATGACGCCGCCCCGATGCTGGAAGAGACCCTTCAGATCCGCTTTTGCTGGAGACGAGGACAGGGCGGCGTTCCGGACAGTCAGGTGTGGCGGACGGGGCGGCACGGGCGGAGGGCCGGTCCGCTGCGAAACCGCGGCCGTGTCGGCGTCGACGCTTGCGATAATAGCAGTTGCGGCCGGCCGGCGCCAAGCATCGGCTGCCGTTCGGCGCCGGTCGATGCTAAGATAGCGGGGCCTTGTGGTTGCCCTGCCGCCCGGGCTCAAAGAACAAGACCGGTGACGAAACGAGAGGTGTGACATGGAGACGCGGGTGTGCCGGACGATGGGTTTGGCAATTCTGTCCCTTCTTGCAGTCGGCACCGCCGGACCGGCCCTGGCGGACGAAGGGAGACTTCAGAAAATTACGGATCAGAAGCAACTTCGTGTCTGCTCCTGGCCTGATTACTACGCGATCTCGTTCCGGAACCCGCGCACCGGCGTGCTGGAGGGGCTGGACGCCGAACTGGCCCAATCCTTCGCCGACGATCTCGGTGTCCGCCTGTCGGTGGTCGAGAGCAGCTTTCCCCGCTTCATCGACGATCTGCTGGCGGATCGCTGCGACATCGGCATGTTCGCCATCGGCGCGACTCCGGCGCGGGCGCAGCGCGTGGCTTTCAGCCAGCCCTACCTGCGCAGTGGCATCTATGCCGTGACCACCCAGACCAACGATCTGATCAGGCGCTGGGAGGATCTGGACCGGTCCGGCAACGTCGTGGCGGTGCAGAAGGACACCTACATGGACGGCTACGCCCGCAGGGAGATGAAGGCGGCCCGCATCGTCGCCGTCACCCGCCCGCAGGAGCGGGAGGAGGAGGTGCAGGCCGGCCGCGCCGATGCCTTCCTGACCGATTATCCCTACGGGCAGCGCATGCTGGCCTTCCATCCCTGGGCGCGGCTGGTCGTGCCGGATGTCCCGGTGCAGCCCACCCCCTACGCCTATGCGGTGGCGCCCGGCGATGCCGCCTGGCTCGAGCGGGTCAACGCCTTCGTCGCCGCGATCAAGGCCGACGGGCGGTTGGAGAGCATCGCCGCCCGCTACAAGCTGACCCCCATCGTGGCGCGGGACTGAGGCGCGCGCCACGAATGCGGTTCCGGGAAAAATCCGGTGTAGGATCGGTCGCGCAGCCGGCATTCGGTCCGGCATTTTCCGGGGGAACCGTCGATGATCCTGATCGGACAGTATGATTCGCCCTTCGTGCGCCGCGTCGCCGTGGCGTTGCGGCTCTATGGCATGGCCTACGAGCACCGGCCCTGGTCGGTCTTCTCCGACGCGGCCGAGGTCGGCCGCTTCAACCCGCTGAAGCGGGTGCCGACCCTGGTGTTGGGAGAGGGCACAGACGGTGACGAGGCGCTGATCGAAAGCGGGGCCATCCTCGACCATCTCGACGAGGTCGCCGGACCGGACCGTGCGCTGATCCCCCGGCAGGGGCCGGAGCGCCGCCGGGCGCTGAAGCTCTGCGCGCTGGCGACCGGGCTGGCCGACAAGGCGGTCAGCCTGGTCTATGAGCGGGTTCTGCACCGGGAACGGTCGGAGCTGTGGGTGGAGCGCTGCACCGGCCAGATCGGCGCGGTGCTCGACGTGCTGGAGGCCGACCGCGCCGCGCAGCCCGGCCCCTGGTGGTTCGGCCCGCGCATCGGCCATGCCGACATCGCCGTCGCCTGCGCCCTGCGCTTCATCGGCGAGGCCCATGCCGGCGTCTTCGACGGCGAGCGCTGGCCCGCTCTCGCCGCCCATGCCGCCTCCTGCGAAGCCCTGCCGGAGTTCCAGGCGGTGGTGCAGCCCTTTTCGGTGAGCGCCTGAGGCTTCGCCTCTTTCCGCCGCCTTCGGCAGTGGCGGAAAGGGGCGGTGCGGTCTACCGCGCGGTGTGCCCGCTGATCTCGGCGTGCAGCGGCTTGGTGTCCTCGAACGTCTTCTGCTGTTCGGGGGTGGCCTCCTTCTGATGGGTCCGCTTCCATTCGGAATAGGGCATGCCGTAGACGGCGATGCGGGCATCCTCGTCGGACAGCTCGACGCCGCGCTCCCTGGCGGCGGCCGCGTACCATTTGGACAGGCAGTTGCGGCAGAAGCCGGCGAGGTTCATCAGGTCGATGTTCTGCACGTCCGTGCGCTTGCGCAGATGGTCGACCAGTCCGCGGAAGGCGGCGGCCTCGAGTTCGATGCGGGTCTGGCGGTCCAGTTCGGCCATGGGGTCTCTTCTCCTCCGGTATTCTTGTTCGGGTGCCGATCTAGAGATTGGGTGTCCGGTGCAGCGTGACCATCCGGCCATGGGGATGAAAATCGCGTGAGCCGCCACCGCCGGCGATGGTGCGCGCAACCGCCTCGCGGTCGACGGCGACGAAGCCGGCCAGCGATTCGATGCCATAGTCGAACAGGCGTGGGGTCAGCGGCGTGCCGGGGCCGATCATCGCCACCCGCGCGCCGGCCGAGACCCGCAGCAGGCGGGGCAGGGTGCGGTTGGCAAAGGCGGACGCCGTGACCGCCACCGCATCCGCCCCCGGCAGCAGCCAGTCGCAGGCCGCTTCCGGAAATTCGCCCTCCTGCGGGTTCATGTCGATCACCCGGGCCTGCGGCATCCGCCGGGCGATCTGGGGGAAGCCGCCGATCACCACCACCCGGCCATCCACCCCGGCGAACAGGTCGAGCCCGTTGCCCGGCGCGCCGGTCAGGTCCGGACGGTTGTAGTGGGCGTTGAGTGCCGCCGTTCCGACGGCGATCTCCAGCGCATCCCACGACTGCACCGCCATGGCTGCGAGATCGCGCAACGACCGTCCGGCCCAGCGTTGCGCATCCTCCACTCCGTCTGCTGCGGGCGGCGTCTGCCGTGCGGCAACGCCCAGGCCGGCATCGGTCTCCACCAGCACCCATTGGGCGCCGGTGACGATGCGCCGCACGCGGGCGTCGGCGACGCCCTGGACGAGGTCGTCATAGAGCCGCTGCGGTCCCCACCAGCGCCACAGCGACTCCGCGGTCGGCGACAGCAGGTCGCAGAAGCCGCCGGTGGCCGTCTGCCATTCGTTGAGATAGCGGCTGCCGACGCTGGTCAGCACCGGGATGCCCTCGGCGATGGCGGCCAGCATCTCGTCCGACAGGCCGTCGCCTTGCGATTCCAGCCCGGCGAACTTGTTGACGACCAGCAAATCGACCTTGGCCGCGACCGCCTGGCGGATCGCCTGGCTGGCCTCGGCCACGCCGGTCGGGTCGACGCGGCAGGATTGCGATTCCCGCCCCAGCCGCTGGGTGATGTCATAGGCGCGGCCGGTGGCGACGTCGACCAGCTCCATCAGCTCCGCGCAATCGTCGCCTGGCCCGCGGTTGCGCTGGACCAGCCCGCCGACGCGGAATCCGCGCCGCTTCAGCTCCGCCGTGAAGCCGTCCAGCAGCGTGTCGACCCCCTGCGAGCCCGGACCATGGATCACGGCGCCGGGACGCAGGGGCGGCGGAGAGGCGGGGGGCAACGGCATCGGCATGGACCTTTCGCGGGGAGGCGGGGGGAGAGGGAGGCGGGCGCCTCAGCCGCCCCGGCGGATCCGGTAGATGAAGACCGTCTTGTGGACATCGTCGGGCTGCGTCTCGTGCGACAGCAGCGCGTTGTCGGTCGTGTTGCAGAAATGCCTGAAATCGATGACAGAGGCCGGATCGGTCGCATGGACCACCAGCTCCTCCCCCGCCTCCATCCGGTCCAGCAGGGCCCGGGTGCGCAGGATGGGCAACGGGCAATGCAGCCCCTTCACGTCAAGCTCTCTCGCCGGCACCGCGCCCGCTCCACACTGGTTGAGGATGAAAACCACACTGGACGTATGACTGTAGCGGGTTCGCGCCCGCTTCTCCAGACCTGCGGCTTGGGCTCGGCTTGGGCCTGGGTGGGCTCGCCCGCGATCTTCCGGAATCCGTCCTGTTGTACGCCCCAACGGCAGGAATTCCGATGAAAGGATGGCAGTCATGGCGAAGCGGTTCGGCGGCAAGGTGGTGGTCATCACGGGCGCGTCCAGCGGCATCGGGCGGGCGACCGCTGTGGAGTTTGCCCGCCAGGGGGCGGCGGTGGTGCTGGCGGCACGGCGGATGGCCGCCCTGCACGAGGTGGCGGAGGAGTGCGTCGAGGCCGGCGGCCGGGCGATGGTGGTGCCGACCGACGTCACCGACCGGCGCGCCGTTCAGCATCTGGCCGACCGCGCGGTCGAGGCCTTCGGCGGCATCGACATCTGGGTGAACAATGCCGGCGTCATCGCCTTCGGCCGGTTCGAGGACATCCCCGACGACGTGTTCGAGCAGGTGGTGCGTACCGACTTCTTCGGCATGGTCCATGGCTGCCGCGCCGTGCTGCCCCATTTCCTCGACCGCGGCGAGGGGATCGTCATCAACACCGCCTCGATGGTGTCAAACATCGGCCAGCGCTATGCCACCCCCTACACCGCGGCGAAGTTCGCGATGCGCGGCTTCTCCGAATCGCTGCGGCAGGAGCTGGTGGACGAGCCCGGCATCCATGTCTGCATGGTGATGCCCGCCGCCATCGACACCCCGCTGTGGCAACATGCCGCCAATTACACCGGCCGGGCGGTGAAGCCGCTCAACCCGGTCCATCCGCCGGAGGAGGTCGCCGCCGCCATCCTGTCGCTGGCCCGCGATCCCCGGCGCGACCTGTTCGTCGGCGCCGAGGGCCGCCTCGCGGCGGTGGGCAACACCGTGGCGCCGCAGCTGACCGAACGGGCGCTGGCCCGTACCATCGAGCGGGACATGTTCCAGAACCGCTCGGCTCCCGCGACATCCGGTGGGGTGCTGACGGCGATGCCGGAGTATCAGGGCGCCAGCGGCGGCTGGATCGAACCGAAGCCGGAAAACCCCTTCTCCTGGACCAACCTGACCCTGTTCGTGCTGCCGGTCCTTCTCGCCAGCCGGCCGCTGGGCGGCGCCCGGATTCGTCATGCCCGCTGAGCGGCGAGGGGAAGCGGCTTGATCCGCCGGTCCGGAGCCGTTATACGCTCGCCCCTTTTCCGGTGCGGCGTGTGGTCGCGCCGGCCATCCGGGCAGGAGGCGGGACATGACGGCTTGCGGGCTCGATTTCGGCACATCGAACACGACGCTGGGCGTCCAGGATTCCGGCGGCTTCCGGCTGCTGGCGCTGGACGACGCGCGCACGACCCTGCCGACGGCGGTGTTCTTCGACTTCGAGCATGACCGGACGACCATCGGGCAGGCCGCCATCGACGGCTATGTGTCGGGGGTCGAGGGCCGGCTGATGCGCTCGATCAAGTCGATGCTCGGCACCGACCTGATCGATGCCGACACCGCGCTGCGCAAGGGCCGCATCAGCTTCCGCGCCGTCATCGGCACCTTCCTCGAACTGGTGAAGGCGCGGGCCGAGCAGTCCCTTCGGAGCGAACTGGGCGACGTGGTGGTCGGCCGTCCGGTCCATTTCGTCGACGGCGACCCGGCCGGCGACGCGGCGGCGGAAGAGGCGCTGGGCCTGATCGCCCGCACCGCCGGCTTCCGCAACGTCTCCTTCCAGTTCGAGCCGATCGCCGCGGCGCTCGACTACGAGCAGCAGGTGAATGCCGAGGAATTGGCGCTGATCGCCGACATCGGCGGCGGCACCTCGGACTTCTCGGTGGTGCGGATCGGGCCGGAGCGGCGCGGCCGGGCCGACCGGGCCGGCGACATCCTGGCGAACGACGGCATCCGCGTCGGCGGCACCGACTTCGACCGTGACCTCAGCCTCGCCACCGCCATGCCGGAGCTGGGGCTGGGCAGCGCGATGAAGCGCGCCGGGCTGCTGGCGCCCAGGAGCATCTATTTCGATCTGGCGACCTGGGCGAAGATCAATTTCCTCTATACCGCCAAGGCGATGGCCGAGCTGGAGCGCCTTCAGCGCGATTCGGCCGAGCCGGACAAGATCGAGCGATTGATCGGCGTGGTCGAGCACCGGCAGGGCCATGCGCTGGCCATGGCGGTGGAGCGCACCAAGATCGCGCTGTCCGACCGCGAGGCGGCGGAATTGGCGCTGGACTGGGGCGACGGCAAACTGGCGCTGCCGGTCGACCGCGCGGCGCTGAACCGTGCCACCGGTTCGCTGGCCGCCCGCATCGGCGTCCGCATCCGCGACTGCCTGGCCGATGCCGGGGTGACGGCCGACCGCATCGACGCGGTGTTCCTGACCGGCGGCTCGACCCTGCTGCCCCAGGTCCGCGCCGCCATCCTGGCCGAAGCGCCGGACGCCCGCGTGGTGGAAGGCAACATCTTCGGTTCCGTCGGCCTCGGCCTGACGGTGGAGGCACAGCGGCGCTACGGGTGAGGAGGCGGTCGCACCGCTGCCCCCTCCCTGACCCTCCCCCGCTGGGCGGGGGAGGGGACAAAGTACGTGTTCAAGAAGGCTACGGCAGTCCCTCCCCCGCCCAGCGGGGGAGGATAGGTGGGGGTTTAACCCTCCTCACTCCACCACGATGCGCGGCGCGGCGCGGCCGGTCGGGCCGCCGCCGATCTTCTCCCACAGGCGGGTGGCGATGCGGCGGTAGGACTGGGCGTATTCCGACTCTGGCTGGGACACCACGATGGGCTGGCCCTGATCGGAGGTCTCGCGGATCGACAGGTGCAGCGGGATCTCGCCCAGGAACTCCATGCCGAGATCGTCGGCCTCCTTGCGGGCGCCGCCGTGGCTGAAGATTTCGGTGCGGTGGCCGCAGTTCGGGCAGCAGAAATAGCTCATGTTCTCGATGATGCCCAGCACCGGGACATCGACGCGGCGGAACATGTTCAGCCCCTTGCGGGCGTCCAGCAGCGCGATGTCCTGCGGGGTGGAGACGATCACCGCGCCGGCCAGCGGCACCTGCTGCGCCATTGTCAGCTGGGCGTCGCCGGTGCCCGGCGGCATGTCGACCACCAGCACGTCGAGCGTGCCCCAGTTGACGTCGCGCAGCATCTGCTGGAGCGCGCTCATCACCATCGGCCCGCGCCAGATCATCGGCGTGTCCTCGGCGACCAGGAAGCCCATCGACATCACCTTGATGCCGTAATTCTCCATCGGCTCCAGGCGCTTGCCGTCGGGGCTGTTCGGCCGGCCGGAGATGCCCATCATGCGCGGCATCGAGGGGCCGTAGATGTCGGCGTCGAGCAGCCCGACCCTCAGTCCGTTCGCGGCCAGGGCCAATGCGAGGTTGGCCGACGTGGTCGATTTGCCGACGCCGCCCTTGCCGGACGCGACCGCGACGATCGCCTTGACGCCGGGAACCAGCGGCTTCTGCGGGTCTTCCTTCGGCGCTCCATGCGAATGGCCGTGGGAGTGCCCATGCGAATGCCCGTGGCCCTGCTGTGCCGCGGCCTGCGGGGCGGCGCGGTGGGCGGTCAGCACCGCGGTGACCGACAGCACGCCCGGCAGGGCGTCGACCGCTTTTTCGGCGGCATGGCGCAGCGGTTCGGCCTGGGCGCCGCGTTTCGGATCGACTTCGATGGAAAAGGCGACATGCCCGTCGCGCACCACGAGGCCCGACAACATGCCCAAGCTGACGATGTCGCCGCCCCGGTCCGGGTCGACGACGGTCTTCAGCGCCTGCATGACTTGAGCTTCGCCAATCTGCGCCATGGTTGAAAACTCCGCTGTATTCCCGATATTGGCGGATATCCGTTGGTGGAATCCTTACCGGAGGGTATGGGGGACTATAGGACCGACGGATGAGATCGGTAAAGGGATGCGCTGGGCTAAGCCCTTGCGCTTCCATATGATGGGACGAATCGCAGAAAGGGGACGGAGTCGGATGCCGTGGAACAATCAAGGCGGGGGTGGCGGTGGCGGCCCCTGGGGGCCTCCGCCGGGCAACAACGGCCCGGGCAACCCGTGGGGGCGTCCCCAGGGCGGGGGAAATGGCGGCGGTGGCGGCGGCCCGCAGCCTCCCGACCTTGAGGATCTCCTGCGGCGCAGCCAGGACCGGCTGCGGCGCGCCATGCCAGGCGGCTTCGGCAGCGGGCGGGGCGCGGCGCTGGTCGTGGGCGTGCTCGGCCTGATCTGGCTCGCCAGCGGCATCTACCGCGTCGAGGCGGACGAGCAGGGCGTGGTCATGCGCTTTGGCGAATGGACGCGCACCGAACAGCCCGGCCTGCGTTACCGCCTGCCGTCGCCGATCGAAACGGTGCTGCTGCCCAAGGTCACCCGGGTGAACCGGATCGAGGTCGGCTACCGCTCGTCGGTGGGCGGCGGCCGCAACGACCGCGACGTGCCCGACGAATCGCTGATGCTGACCGGCGACGAGAACATCGTCGACATCGACTTCACGGTGTTCTGGGTCATCAAGGACGCCGGGAACTTCCTGTTCAAGATCCGCGAGCCGGAAGTGACGGTGAAGAAGGCGGCCGAAAGCGCGATGCGCGAGGTCATCGGCCGCACCGACCTGCAGCCGGCCCTGACCGAGGCCCGCCAGCAGATCGAGACCTCGACCCGCCAGCTGCTCCAGACCATGCTGGACGAGTATCAGGCGGGCATCGAGATCACCCAGGTCCAGCTGCAGAAGGCCGACCCGCCGCAGCCGGTCATCGACGCCTTCAACGACGTGCAGCGTGCCCGCGCCGACCGCGAGCGCGCCCGCAACGAGGCGGAAGCCTACCGCAACGACATCATCCCGCGGGCACGCGGCGAGGCGGAGCGGCTGGTGCAGGAGGCTTCGGCCTACCGCGAGCAGGTGGTCAGCCTGGCGCAGGGCGATGCCGAGCGTTTCCGCAAGGTGTACGAGGCCTATGCCCTGTCCAAGGACGTCACCGCCAAGCGCATGTACCTGGAGACGATGGAGGAGATCTTCCGCGGCCGGAACAAGATCATCGTGGACGGGGCGGCGCAGAACGTCGTGCCGTACCTGCCGCTGAACCAGCTGGCCCCGAACGCCGCCCCGGCTCCGCAGCAGGCGCCGCGCCAGGCCCCGCCGGCCAACCCGGGTGGCAACCAGGGAGGGGCGCGGCCGGGCACGCAGACGCAGCCGCTGTCGGCCCTGCCGCAAAACCCGTCCCTGTCCGGCCAGTGAGGAGGATCGCATCATGAACCGCACCCTCGCCGCCGCCGGCGTCGCCATCGTGGCCCTGGGCGTCATCGCGTCCTCCGCCCTCTTCACCGTCAACGAGGCCCAGCAGGCCCTGGTCCTCCAGTTCGGCGAACCGCGCCGGGTCATCCAGGACCCCGGCCTCAAGGCCAAGATCCCCTTCATCCAGGAGGTCCGGATCCTCGACCGCCGCGTGCTCGACCTCGATCCGCCGGTCGAGCAGGTCATCCTGGCCGACCAGAAACGCCTGGACGTCGACGCCTTCGCCCGTTACCGCATCCACGACCCGCTGCGCTTCTACCAGACCGCCGGGAGCGAGGCGGTGGCCGAGACGCGACTGAACTCCATCGTCAACTCCGCGCTCCGCCGCGTGCTCGGCAACGTCACGGTGCTGGCCGTCCTGTCGGACGAACGCGCCCGCATCATGACCGACATCAAGGGGCAGGTGAACGACGAGGCCAAGCGCTTCGGCATCGAGATCGTCGACGTCCGCATCCGCCGCGCCGACCTGCCGGAGGAGACCAGCCAGTCGATCTTCGCCCGCATGCGGTCGGAGCGCGAACGCGAGGCGTCCGAGGCCCGCGCCCAGGGTCAGGAACAGTCGCAGCAGATCAAGTCGCGCGCCGAACGCGAACGCACGGTCATCATCGCCGAGGCCCAGCGCGACGCGCAGATCCTGCGCGGCGAAGGCGACAACACCGCGATCAAGCTGATCGCCGAGGCGACCTCGCAGGACCCCGCCTTCTACGGCTTCTACCGGTCGTTGGAGGCCTACCGAAAGTCGCTGAACGGCAACGACACCACCATGGTGCTGTCGCCGACCAGCGAGTTCTTCCGCTACTTCAGCGGGGCCGGTGTCCAGTCGGATCCGCAGGCGGCGGCCCAGCCGCCGGCAGCGCCGATGCCGCCGGCAGCCGCCCCGGCGCAGTAAGGGCCGGAGACGGCAGGAGCATGAACGGCCGGGTCGGTTTTCCTCTCGATCCGGCCGTTCTATTTGAATGCCAACGGATCGTGACTGCGGAAACCGGAGTTCGGCGAACACCGGGGCAGGGCGGAAATTCGCCGGCTTGAGATTTCCACTGGTCCCGACTGGACCGGCACGCCATCTTGCGGCCATACTCTTGGCCCAACACATATATGGCCCAGAACTGGGCGGCCGCTCCCGTCCACGGAACCGGCCGGACGTCTGGTAGGGAGAGCATGTTGATCCGCATACCCAAATTCGAACCTGCCACGCGTGGCGCCGAGGCCGGGGCCCGGCCGCGTAAGGCGGGCGTCCGGCCACTGGCTGCGGCCATCGTCTGGGGCATGACGTCGGTCATGGCCGGCGGTGCCGTCATCGGCGCCTTCGCCGGCGCCGCTCCCGCCCAGGCCCAGGCGGCCCAGCCCCATGCGGCGGCACCCAACCGCAACGCGCCGGGCAGCTTCGCCGACCTGGCGGAAAAGCTGCTGCCGGCCGTCGTCAACATCTCCACCAGCCAGAGCGCGCCGCAGCGGCAGCAAGGTCCGCGGCCGGAGATCCCGCAATTCCCGCCGGGCTCGCCCTTCGAGGACTTCTTCCGGGACTTCTTCGACCGCCAGCAGCAGCAGGACCAGCCGCAGCGCAAGGCGACCTCGCTCGGCTCCGGTTTCGTCATCGACGCCACCAACGGCTACGTGGTCACCAACAACCATGTGGTCCAGGACGCCGACGAGATCACCGTCATCCTGCAGGACGACACCAACATCAAGGCCGAGTTGGTCGGCAAGGACAGCAAGACCGACCTTGCGCTCCTGAAGATCAAGACCAGCCATCCGCTGGTCGCCGTGCCCTTCGGCGACAGCGACGCCATGCGCGTCGGCGACTGGGTGGTGGCGATCGGCAACCCGTTCGGTTTGGGCGGATCGGTCACCGCCGGCATCATCTCGGCCCGCCAGCGCAACATCGACGCCGGTCCCTACGACGACTTTCTGCAGACCGACGCGTCGATCAACCGCGGCAACTCCGGCGGCCCGATGTTCAACCTGAACGGCGAGGTCATCGGCATCAACACCGCCATCTTCTCGCCGTCGGGCGGGTCGGTCGGCATCGGCTTCGCCATCCCGTCAAACCTGGCCAAGCAGGTGGTGGCCCAGCTGAAGGAATACGGCAAGACCCGCCGCGGCTGGCTGGGCGTGCGCATCCAAGCGGTGACGCCGGAAATCGCCGAGAGCCTGGGCCTGCCCAACCACAAGGGCGCGCTGGTCGCCTCCGTCACCCCCGACGGCCCGGCGGCCAAGGGCGGGATCCAGGCTGGCGACGTGGTGACGAAGTTCGACGGCAAGGAGATCGACGAGATGCGGCGCCTGCCGCGCGTCGTCGCTGAGACCTCCATCGACAAGGCCGTCCCGGTCGAGGTCTGGCGCAAGGGCAAGACCCAGAACGTCCAGGTCAAGGTCGGCGAGCTGGAGGCGGCGGAAGAGCAGGGTCTGCTGGCCGCCAACCCCGACGACAAGCAGCAGCCGAAGGACAAACCGCCGGCCCAGAAGCCGACCGAATCGCTCGGCATGAAGTTGACTGCCATCACCCCGGAACTGCGCCAGCAGTACGAGATCAAGCCCGACCTGAAGGGCGTGGTCATCACCGAGGTCGCTGGCAACTCGACGGCCAGCGAGAAGGGCCTGCGCGCGGGCGACGTCATCATCGAGGTCGGGCAGGAAGAGGTCCGCAAGCCGGAGGATGTCGCCGCCAAGGTCCAGAAGGCCAAGGAGCAGAGCAAGAAGTCCGTCCTGCTTCTGGTCGACCGCAAGGGCGACCTGCGCTTCGTGGCGATCCCGCTGAGCTGATCCGGCTGAGCTGATCCGGCCGAGGCGATCGGGCGGGAGTGGAACAGGGGCGCCGGCGGGAAACCGCCGGCGCCTTTTTCATGTGCTCTTCAGGTCCGGATGTCGGGGGGGGCTGCCGCGTCAGGCGCCATCCAGTACCATCGCCAACCCCACGGCGCCCGCCAGCAGCGCGCAGAGGGCGGCGACGATGGCGAGGCTGCGCAGGAACTGGCGGAACTCGCCCTGCTTCCAGGCACTGCGTCCCAGCAGCACCAGATAGCCGGCCACGAAGGCGCCGATGATCTGCCAGCCCATTGAATCCCCGTCCGGTCTCCGTCCCCGATGCCGTCGGGCAGCGCGGTCCGGCGCAAATGCGCATGGGCATCCAGGCCGGGTCAAGCGGTCCGCTCGCCGCTCCGTCACGGTTTATGCCGAAAGGCAAGGGCGCGGTTGGGGTTATCGGACGGCATCACCGGTCCGACCGATCCCGGCGCAACTTCGTGTGAGATTTTTAGGACGACACTCGCTTATGGGGTGCGATATCTCGCAAATAAGTGGTGGTTAACGGTATAGTTAATTCTCTTGAGCTCTTAAATGTTCGCCGCTGTGATATCTTTGGATCCGGAAATCTTGAGGAGGCTTTGAGCATATGTCCAATGCGTTCTTCTTTTAACTCCGGAGAGTGGTACCGTAGGACACGACACGGGGGTAACCTCCCCCTAAATAACGGCCTGCCGAAGCCATCGAGGGGTAATCGCCGAGTTACCAATGCGTCGAGACCTTCACTTCGTGGAACGGATGTCATGGGCCACGACGTCATAATGATCGATCCAAAATTGCGGGAGCGGAAGATGGACACAGTGCGCGCTTTTCTAATCGACTCGAACAAGCTGTTTCGCGAGGGGCTGAAGCGCCTCCTCGACGATTCGCCTTTCCAGATCCTTGCCGAGGCGGGAAACCTGCGCGAGGCGCTGGGGTCGGTTGAGAACGGCCTGAAGCCGCAACTCCTCCTTCTCGACCTGCAGAATGGCGGCGACGAGGAGGCGGAGGGGATGCGCCGCCTGCGCGCGCTGCTGCCCGACACCCGCATGGTCATCCTGACCAGCGATCTCTGCACCCGCCGCCTCGCCAATGCGCTGGAGGCCGGTGCCGACGGCTACCTGATGAAGGACCTGTCGTCGGACGCGCTGGCCCAGTCGCTGAAGCTGGTGATGATGGGCGAGAAGGTGTTCCCAACCCATCTCGCCGCGCTGCTGATCTCCGGCCGGGTCAACGGCAACGGCACCGAGATGCCGGTCTCGCGCAAGGGCCTGTCGCAGCGCGAGGTCCAGATCCTGCGCTGCCTGCTGAACGGCGACAGCAACAAGATGATCGCCAACCACCTGAACATCACGGAAGCCACCGTGAAGGTTCACCTGAAGAGCCTGCTGCGCAAGATCAACGCGTCGAACCGCACCCAGGCCGCCATCTGGGCGCTGAACAACGGCATCGGCGGCGAATTGGCCGGTGCCGGCGCGGTCGCCGCCGCAGCGAACCAGTAGGCGCCGCTCCGGTCTTCCTCCGCCCCTGCAAAGCCCCTGTCGCCCCTTCCGCCTTCGGTAGAGGAAGGGGCAGGGGGCCGGCGGCAATGCGGCCCATCGGCCCGCCTTCTTTTGGGAAGCGCGGGCTTTTCCTTGCCTGCGTTTTCGCCTTTACGTCAACGGCTCCTGATCCTTACCTGTCAGGATCAGGAGCTTCGGTGGCATGGGCTGCCGCCGCGCCGGTCGACGCGGATACCAGCGGTCATCATCAATGACCGCTGGTATTACACCGGCAGCCGGATCACCGCGCGCAGGCCGCCATAGGGGCTGTCGTCCAGAGTGATGTCGCCGCCATGGCTGCGGGCCACGTCGCGGGCGATGGTCAGGCCCAGGCCGGACCCGCCGGTATCCAGGTTGCGGCTGCTGTCGACCCGGAAGAACGGCTTGAACACGTCGTCGCGGATATAGGCTGGGATGCCGGGGCCGTCGTCGTCGACGAGGATCTCGATCACGCCGTCCTTCCGTTCCGCCGTGACCCAGGCGGTGCCGGCATGGCGGCCGGCATTGACCAGCAGGTTGGCGATGCAGCGGCGGACCGCGTTGGGACGCAGCGGCAGGATCAGCCCGTCCGGCGCGGTCAGCGTCACCTCGGTGCCGTCGCGCCGTGCGCCGGCGGCGACCTCGTTCAGCAGGCGGGTCAGGTCGGTCGGCTGCGCCGCCTCCGTCCCCTCGCCGCGGGCGAAGGCCAGATAGCCTTCGATCATCGTCTCCATCTCAGCGACGTCGGCCTTCAGTTCCTCCACCTCGGGATCGAGGTCGGGGTCTTCGATCATGTCGAGTGCCAGCTTCATCCGGGTCAGCGGCGTGCGCAGGTCGTGGCTGACGCCGGCCAGCATCTCGGTCCGCTGGGTGATCTGGCGCTGGATGCGCTCGCGCATCAGCAGGAAGGCGGAAGCGGCCTGCCGCACCTCGGTCGCCCCCTCCATCTTGAAGTTGGAGACGTCGCGGCCCTTGCCGAGCGCGTCGGCGGCGATGGCCAGCCGCTTGATCGGCCGGATCTGGTTGCGCATGAACAGGATCGCCACGGCGAACAGCACGATGGCGGAGCCGACCATCCACAGGATGAAGATGTAGCTGGTCGGCGTGAACAGCCGGCGTTCCGGCGACATCACCGACAGCACGCCGTTCGGCATCTGCACCCGGATCTCGTACCATTCATGGGCGACGCGGGTGTTGATGGTGAAGGGGCGGGCGACCCGCTCCTCCATCGCCTTGCCCAGCGTGCGTTCCAAGAGGCCGCTCAGCCTGCGGCGGCGGTCGGGCAGGACCTGGTCCGGTTCCAGCGTGACGATCAGGTCGGTGGTGCGGGCGGTGGTGGCCAGCGCCCAGTCGCGCCCGTCCTGCGACGGGTCGCGTTCCAGCATGGCGATCGAGGTGGCGATCTCGCCGGCCACCGCATAGGCCAGCCGGTTGGTCACCGTGTCCCAGTGACGATCGTAGAAGATCCAGGTCGCCACCGCCTGCGCCAGGATGACCGGCGTGACGATGATCACCAGCGACCGGCCGAACAGGGTGCGCGGCAGGAACCGCTTGACCAGGGGGATGCGCCGCCGCCGTTCGGCCCGCCGGGCGGCGGCGGCCGCCCGCGTGTCCGCTCCGCCAGCTTCCGACCCGCCTGGCGCCGTCACGGATCGGGCCTCAGCACATAGCCTTCGCCGCGCACGGTGTGGAGATAGCGCGGCTCGCGCGGGTCGGCTTCGATCTTGCGGCGCAGGCGGGTTACCTGGACGTCGATGGTGCGGGCGTTGCCGGCGACCTTGCTGCGCTCGGTCAGATCCTCGCGGCTGAAGGTCACGCCGGGGGAGGCGGCGAGGATCCGCAGCAGGCTGGCTTCCGCCGTGGTCAGCCGGATCACCTCTTCGCCTACGCGCAGCTCGTCGCGGTCGGGCAGGTAGATCAGCGGGCCAAGCTTCACTGGGGTCGCAGGCGGGGCCGCCGGCTCCGGCGGGCGGGCGGCCTGGCGGCGCAGGATGGAGTTGATGCGCAGCAGAAGCTCGCGCGGCTGGAACGGCTTGGCGAGGTAATCGTCGGCCCCGGCCTCCAGCCCGGCGATGCGGTCGTCCGGCTCGTCGCGGGCGGTCAGCAGCAGGATCGGCAGATCCCGTTCGCGCCGGAGCGATTCCGTCAGCTCCAGCCCCGACTCTCCGGGCATCATGATGTCCAGCACCAGCAGGTCGAAGGCAAGCCCGCCCAGCTGCGCCCGCGCGTCGGCGGCGTCGCGGGCGGTGCTGACCATGAAGCCGTTGCCGGCGAGATACTTGCGCAGCAGTTCGCGCAGGCGGGTGTCGTCGTCGACGACCAGGATGTGGGGCTGATCTTCGGTCATGGCGCGACTATAGCGCGGCTCCCCGCAATCGACATAGCCTCGCCATGCGGGACGCATTTACCGACCAAGCGGGACGCATTGCCCGGCCGTGCGGGGCGCATCGTGGGTGTGCATGGCGGGCAGGCGTGTAAGGGTTTGGCCGTTTCGGGCCCGTTCCGTGTTAATCTTCCATCTGTCCTCTACGAGGGCCGAGAGACACAGGAGCGATCATAATGGCCGACGACAACAGGTCCAACGACCCGCGGGACCTGGACGCCCAAGACCTCGCTGAAATGACCCGTGCCTTCCTCGCGAAGGGCGGCAGCATCGTCCAGTGCGCGCCGGGTGCTTCCGAGAATGTGGTGTACCGCAAGGGCGGCTTTCGGCGCCGCAGTCCAAACGACGCCAAGGCGGCCAATGGTCAGGCCAACGGCCAAGTCAATGGCCAGCCCGGCGCACCGGCCGCCGCCAACGCCCCCGGTGGCGTGGAGCCGGAGACGGCCAAGCCCGAATCGAATGCCGGCTGAGAAGGGGGTCTGAAAAGGACGGCCGGGAACGGCCGCCAACCGCGGATCAGCGCTTCGCGGCCAGACGGGCGGGTGGGACGGGCGGGGCGAATTTGGCCCGGTCCCCCTCGTCCAGCATTCCCATCATCACCTTGCGGAAGCCCTCCACCGCCTCGGCGCCGGCCATGCGGTAGGCGCGGGCGATGCGCTGGCGCTGGGTTTCGGACAGCTGGCGTTCGAGTTCCACACCCTTTTCCGTCAGCTCCAGCAGACGTTGGCGGCGGTCGCGCGCGCCGGTCTGCTGGTCGATGAAGCCCTGGCGCACCAACTCGCCCAGCACGCGCGACAGGCTCTGCTTGGTGATCTTCAGGATCGCCAGCAGTTCCGACACGGTGATCCGGGGATAGCGGCCGACGAAATATATCACGCGGTGATGCGCGCGGCCGAAGCCGATCTCCCCCAGAATTTCGTCCGGTTCGGCAGTGAATTCGCGGTAAGCGTAGAACAGCAGCTCCATTCCGGTGCGGAGTTCCTCCTCGCGGAGGAAGAGCTGGTTCACGCCTGCTTTCAGATCGGCCATGGCGACGCGGTTGGTTCGATTTATTCTAATTAGGACAGCGACTCAGACATAAACAATCGCAAGCCCGCTTACAAGGACAAGCTCTACCACAGACGTCGTCATTTGTGGCGTTCCGGCGGGATCCGTCAGGCGCTGCCGATCAGGATCCCGGTCGCGAAGACCAGCAGCCCGCCGACCACCACCTGGAAGGCGGCGGCCAGCAGCGGCGTATCCATGTAGCGGTTGCGGATCCAGGCGATGACCGCCAGCTCGACCGCGACGACGGCGGCGGCGATGGCGGTCGCCGTCCAGAAATGCGGGATCAGGTAGGGCAGGGCGTGCCCCAGGCCTCCCAACGTGGTCATGGCACCGCAGACCGCCCCGCGCAGCCACGGGCTGCCCCGCCCGGTCAGTGACCCGTTGTCCGACAGCGCCTCGGCGAAGCCCATCGAGATGCCGGCGCCGATCGAGGCCGCCAGCCCGACCAGGAAGGTTTCGTGGCTGTCCTGGGTGGCGAAGGCGGCGGCGAACAGCGGCGCCAAGGTCGAGACCGACCCGTCCATCAGCCCGGCCAGACCCGGCTGGATGATCTGCAGGACGAACAGGCGGCGTTCGGATTCGTGCTCTTGCTCGGGCGCGGCGGAGGAGAGGTATTGCGCCTCCAGACGCTCGGCCTTGGCCTCGTGGCGGCGCTCCTCCTCGGCGAGGTCGCCCAGCAGCTGGCGGACCGCGGCGTCCTGCGACCGCTGGGCGGCCCGGACATAGAAGCGCTTGGTCTCCGCCTCCATCAGTTCGGCCTGGCGGCGCACGGTGTCGAGTCCCAGCGGGCGCGACAGCCAGACCGGCTTGCGCTCGACGAAGCCCTTGACGTCCTGACGGCGGATCAGCGGGATATGGTCGCCGAACTTGCGGCGGAACAGCTCCAGCAGCCGGTGGCGATGGCCGTTCTCCTCCGTACCCATGGCACGGAATATCCTGGCGGTGTCCGGATAGCTGTCCATCAGGCCGTGGGCGAACTCGTCGTAGATGCGGCTGTCCTCCTCCTCCAGCGCGATGGCGAGCGCCAGCAGTTCCTTTTCCGTCAGGTCCGAGAAGTTCTTCATGGGGTGGCCTTCGCCGCATGGGAATGGTGCGTCGCAATGATCCTATTCCGAAAGGGGGTATCCGCAACCCGGCGGTTCGGCCGGGGTGCCGCACCCGGGGTGTTACACCCGGGGTGCTACACGATGTCCCGCCGACCCTTCCTTGGGGACTGCGCCGGTCGGGTGGGTGGAATTCCGGCGACGGGCTTGCTATGGGCTTTGCTCACGAGAGGCAAAAAACGTTCCACAAGTTCCCATATAAAGCCGACACAAGAAGGAAACGACCATGACCGCCAACCGGAAGTTGATCGCCGGAAACTGGAAGATGAACGGGTTGAAGGCTGACGGGCTCGATCTCGCCTCCGACCTCGCCGGGCGGCTGAAGGGCGCCGGGCCGGTCGCCTTCGACATGCTGGTCTGCCCGCCCTTCCCGCTGCTGTTCCCGGTGGGGGAGGCGATCGCCGACAGCCCGCTGGCGCTGGGCGGCCAGGATTGCGCGCCGAAGACCGCCGGCGCCCACACCGGCGACGTCGCCCCGACCATGCTGAAGGACGCCGGCTGCCGCTACGTCATTGTCGGCCATTCGGAGCGCCGCGCCGACCATGGCGAAAGCGATGCCATGGTCAACGCCAAGGCGACCGCCGCCCATGGCCAGGGCCTGATCGCCATCGTCTGCGTCGGCGAGACCGAGGCGCAGCGCGATGCCGGACAGGCGGACGCCGTGGTCTCGGGCCAGCTCGCCGGCTCCATTCCCGCCGGTGCGACGGCGGAGAACACCGTCGTCGCCTATGAGCCGGTATGGGCGATCGGTACCGGCAAGACGGCGACTCCGGACGACGTGAAGGCGATGCACGCCCACATCCGCGCCGAGCTGGCCGGCAAGATCGCCGACCCGGACAAGGTGCGCATCCTCTATGGCGGCTCGGTCAAGCCGGGCAATGCCGCAGAGCTGATGGCGGTCGCCAATGTCGACGGCGCGCTGGTCGGCGGGGCGTCGCTGAAGGCGGACGATTTCTGGGGCATCGCTACGGCCTGCCGCTGAGACCTGTCGCTGACACCTGTCTCCGATACCGGCTCCTTGGTGCCAGCCATGCCGTGGGCGGATATGCCATAGGTATTTTGGCGCTGGCATATCGCGCGATGCCGCGGTACAAACAGTGGGCGCGCGCCACGGGCCCCTGATACGGCCTGTGGCGCGCTATTCGATTTTTGGGATGGTTGTGGGGTGAGCATCGCATGGAATCGGTGATTCTGGTCATTCACCTGCTGATCGCCATCGGGCTGGTCGGTGTGATCCTGATCCAGCGGTCGGAAGGCGGCGGACTCGGCATCGGTGGCGGCACCATGGGCGGCATGATGAGCACCCGCGGCACGGCCAACCTGCTGACGCGGACCACCGGCATCCTGGCGGCCTGCTTCTTCGCCACCAGCATCGTGCTGGCGATCCTGGCCGGCGGGCATTCGCGCCCGGCGTCGATCATCGACACGTTGCCGGCCGCTCCGGCGCAGTCGACCGTACCGGCCCAGCCGGCCGTTCCCGCGCCGCCGGTGTCCCAGTAACGGGACCGTAAGGCAAACGGGTACGAGTGAACAGCGAGGCGGCCTCCCCGAAGCCGCCTCTTTCTTTTGAGGGCCGACGATCGCGACGCGATGTTTCGGCGGCGACCCTCCGGGGACATTGATACGGTCTCCCCTTCGGGGAGATGGAACGGCTCTCCCCTTCGGGGACATGTTGAATTCGTCCCCTTTGGGGACATCCAGACTCCGTCCCCTTCGGGGACATGGAACAGCTCTCAAGCTCTTCGGACGGACATGACTCGCTACATCTTCATCACCGGTGGCGTCGTTTCTTCGCTGGGCAAAGGTCTGGCGTCGGCGGCTCTTGGGGCGCTTCTCCAGGCGCGCGGCTACAAGGTGCGCCTGCGCAAGCTGGACCCGTACCTGAACGTCGATCCCGGCACGATGAGCCCCTACCAGCACGGCGAGGTCTTCGTGACCGACGACGGGGCCGAGACGGACCTGGACCTCGGCCATTACGAGCGCTTCACCGGCGTATCGGCCCGCAAGGGCGACAACATTACCACCGGCCGCATCTATTCCACCGTGATCGCGAAGGAGCGTCGCGGCGATTACCTGGGCGGCACCGTCCAGGTCATTCCGCACATCACCGACGAGATCAAGGAGTTCATCCGCGCCGACGCCACCGACGAGGACTTCGTCCTGATCGAGATCGGCGGCACGGTGGGCGACATCGAGTCGCTGCCCTTCCTGGAGGCGATCCGCCAGTTCGGCAACGAGGTGGGGCAGGAGAATGTCCTGTACATCCACCTGACGCTGCTGCCCTACATCCCGACCGCGGGCGAGCTGAAGACCAAGCCGACCCAGCATTCGGTGAAGGAGCTGCTGAGCGTCGGCATCCAGGCCAACATCCTGCTGTGCCGCGCCGACCGCCCGATCCCGGAGAACGAGCGCAAGAAGATCGCGCTGTTCTGCAACATCCGTCCGGAACGGGTGATCGCGGCGCTCGACGTCGAGTCGATCTATCAGGTGCCGATCAGCTACCATGAGGAAGGCTTCGACACCCAGGTCCTGAGCTATTTCGGCCTGCCGGTCGACAAGGAGCCGGACCTGTCGCGCTGGACCCGCATCATGGACCGGGTGCGCAAGCCGCAGGGCGAGGTCACCATCGCGGTGGTCGGCAAATACATCAGCCTGCTCGACAGCTACAAGTCGCTGGCCGAGGCGCTGACCCATGGCGGCATCGCCAACAACGTCAAGGTCAACCTCGACTGGATCGATTCGGAGATCTTCGAGGATGACGACGCGGCGGTGAAGCGGCTGGAGAATGTCCACGGCATCCTGGTGCCGGGCGGCTTCGGTTCCCGCGGCACGGAAGGCAAGATCCGGGCGGCCCAGTTCGCGCGTGAGCGCAAGGTGCCCTATTTCGGCATCTGCTTCGGCATGCAGATGGCGGTGATCGAGGCCGCCCGCAACATGGCGAAGATCGAGGATGCCGGCTCCACCGAGCTGGGCAAGCCGGGCAACCCGGTCGTCGGCCTGATGACCGAATGGATGCGCGGCAACACGCTGGAGCGCCGTGCCGAGGTGGGCGACCTGGGCGGTACCATGCGGCTCGGCGCCTATCCGGCCAAGCTGCTGGACGGCAGCAAGGTCGCCGAGGTCTACGGCACCACCGACATTTCCGAGCGGCACCGTCACCGCTACGAGGTGAACGTGTACTACAAGGAGCGGCTGGAGCGCTGCGGCATGCGCTTCAGCGGCCTGTCGCCGGACGGGGAACTGCCGGAGATCGTCGAGATCCCCGACCATCCCTGGTTCATCGGCGTGCAGTTCCACCCGGAGCTGAAGTCCAAGCCGTTCGAGCCGCACCCGCTGTTCACCGCCTTCATCAAGGCGGCGATCGACCAGAGCCGTCTGGTCTGATCCCAAGCCTCGTGCAAAAAGCCCCGCCTCCCGCCGGAGGCGGGGCTTTTTGCGTCCTGCCCCCCGGCCGCAAGCGATGCGGGGGGTGAACGGGGCCGACTCCGCTCCATATCAGGGGCGGATTTGCCAAAGGAAGGATGAGGACGCCATGTCCGAGGTGATGATCGATGCTGCCGACGGCGGCCGTTTTTCCGCTTATGTCGCCAAGCCGGCGATGACCCCGGCCGGCGGGCTGGTGGTGATCCAGGAGATCTTCGGCATCAACGCGGTGATGCGCGAGCTGTGCGACTGGTACGCCGCCCAGGGCTTCCTGGCCGTGTGCCCGGACCTGTTCTGGCGGCAGCAGCCTGGGGTGCAGCTGACCGACAAGACCGAAGCGGAATGGAACCAGGCCTTCGCCCTGATGAACGGCATGGACCAGGACAAGGCGGTCGACGACCTGAAGGCGACGCTGGCCTGGGTGCGCGGGCAGGACGATTGCACCGGCAAGGCCGGCAGCGTCGGCTATTGCCTGGGCGGCCGCCTCGCCTTCCTGATGGCGGCGCGCTCGGATGCCGACGCCAATGTCGGCTATTACGGCGTCGGGCTGGAAGGACTGCTGGGGGAGGCGCCGAAGATCGGCAAGCCCCTTCTGCTCCATGTCGCCGAGGACGACAAATTCTCCAGCCCCGACAAGCGCGACGCGCTGCTGGCCGGGGTGAAGGACCACACATGGGTGACGGCCAAGCTCTATCCCGGCATGGACCATGCCTTCGCCCGGCCCGGCGGCGAGCATTATGACAAGGACGCCGCCGACGAGGCCAACCGCCTGACCGTCGAGTTCTTCCGCACGCATCTGGCCTGACGCCGGGGCTGTTGACGCAATTGTGGACAAGCCTCCTGCCCCCTCTCCCGCCCAAGGCGGGGGAGGGAGGGGGCATTCGTCGGGCGCCTGAGTGGCTTGCAGATCTCCATGCCGCCCGCCATTGACCATCCGCCCTGTTTAATGGGATGCAAAGGTCCACGGGCGCCCTCTCGCCCGTTTTCGTTTTGGAGCACTCCGATGACCACGCCGCGCGCCGTCCAGATCGGCGACCTGACCATTGCCAACGACCGTCCTTTCGTCCTGATCGCCGGTCCCTGCCAGATGGAGAGCCGCGACCACGCGCTGGAGACCGCGTCCGCGCTGGTGGAGATCACCAAGGGTCTCGGCATCGGGCTGATCTACAAGTCGAGCTTCGACAAGGCCAACCGCACCTCGATCACCACGGCGCGCGGCCTCGGCATGGACAAGGCGCTGCCGATCTTCGCGGAAATCCGCGAGCGCTTCGGCTGTCCGGTCATCACCGACGTCCATGATTCCGGCCAGTGCGCTCCCGTCGCCGAGGCGGTGGACGTGCTGCAGATCCCGGCCTTCCTGTGCCGCCAGACCGACCTGCTGATCGCCGCCGCCGAGACCGGCCGGGCGGTGAACGTCAAGAAGGGCCAGTTCCTGGCGCCGTGGGACATGAAGAACGTCGCCGCCAAGCTGGTGGCGTCGGGCAACGAGCGCGTGCTGCTGTGCGAGCGCGGCGCCAGCTTCGGCTACAACACGCTGGTATCGGACATGCGCTCCCTGCCGATCATGGCGGAGACGGGATTCCCGGTGGTGTTCGACGCCACCCATTCGGTCCAGCAGCCGGGCGGGCAGGGCACCACCTCGGGCGGCCAGCGCGAGTTCGTGCCGGTGCTGGCCCGGGCCGCCATCGCGGTCGGCGTCGCCGCCGTCTTCATGGAGACGCACGAGAATCCCGACTGCGCCCCCAGCGACGGCCCGAACATGGTCCCGCTCTCTGAGATGCCGGCGCTGCTGGCGAAGCTCCAGGCCTTCGACCGTCTGGCGAAGGCCTGACGCCGTTCCATTCCGCTTCAGCCGTGACGGACATGACATGATGATTGGACGGATGTTGATCGGGCGGATGTTCAGGGGCGTGGCGGTCGCGCTCCTGCTTCTGGTCGCCGCCTTCCCGGCGGCGGCGCTGGAGAGCTTCCAGAAGTCGAAGCTGACCGTCGAGACGGCGGGCGGCGGCAAGTTCCGCTTCGACGTCGAACTGGCGCTGACCCCCGGCCAGCAGGCGCAGGGGCTGATGTACCGCCGGACGATGGCGGCCGATGCCGGGATGCTGTTCATCTACGACCGGGTGCAGGCGGCCAGCTTCTGGATGAAGAACACGCTGATCCCGCTGGACATGCTGTTCATCGCCGCCGACGGGCGCATCGTGAACATCCACGAGCGCGCGGTGCCGGAATCGCTGGACTCGGTCAACTCCGACGGCCCGGTCAAGGCGATCCTGGAGCTGAACGGCGGCATGGCGGCGCGGCTGGGCATCCGCCCCGGCGACCGCGTGGTCTCCGCCGACCTTCCGAAGCCGTAAGCGGAATGACCGACCGCCCCCCCGTGACTTTGGCGTAATCTCCCCCAGATTCAGTGCGCGGGGACAATGCGGCGCGGAGGGCAGGGATGGGCAGGCGGGCGGCGATCATCGTCGGGGCGGCGCTCTGCGCCGTTGCCGGCCTGTCCGCCTATATCATGCTGGCGCGGGCGGAGCCGGGGCCGGCCTATCGCCTCGCCCGCGTGGAGCAGGGGCCGCTGGTCAGCGCCATCACCGCCACCGGCACGATGAGCGCCCTGGTGACGGTCGAGGTCAGCTCCCAGCTGTCCGGCCAGATCGCCGAGCTTTACGCCGATTTCAACAGCCGGGTCAGCAGCGGCCAGATCCTCGCCCGGCTGAACGGCGACCAGCTGGCGGCCCGGCTGGCCCAGGCCGGCGCCGACGTCGACTCATCCCGGGCCTCGCTGGTGCAGCAGCAGGCGCTGCTCGACAAGGCGCGCGCCGACCTTGCGAGCGCCAAGGCGAGCGTCGCCAACACCGATGCCCAGATCCTGCTTGCCGACCTCGCCCAGCGCGACGCCGAGCGCGACCTGCGGCGCCGGCGCGACCTGCAGGGCCGCGGCGTGGTCGCCGCCGCTGATCTGGAGAAGACGGAAACCGCTGCCCACAGCGCCCAGGCGCAGCTGGTCGCATCCCGTGCGCAGAAGCGGCAGGCGGAAGCGGCGGAGGCCTCGGCCGCCGCGTCGCTTGCGGTCGCCGCCGCCCAGGTCGACGTCGCCCGCGCCCAGGTGGCACAGCGCGAGGCGGCCCTGCAGCTGGTCCGCGTCGACCTGAACCGCTCCGTCATCCGCTCCCCCATCGACGGCGTCGTCGTCAACCGGGCGGTCAGCACCGGCCAGACGGTCGCCGCCAGCCTGTCGGCCCCGACCCTGTTCACCATCGCCCAGGATCTGCGGCAGATGGAGGTTCTCGCCAACATCGACGAGGCCGACATCGGCCGGGTGAAGGAGGGGATGCCGGTGCGTTTCACCGTCAACGCCTTCCCCGGCGACAGCTTCAGCGGGCGCGTCGCGCAGGTGCGGCTGGCGCCGAAGGAGGATTTGACCGTCGTCACTTACATTGTCGTCATCACGGTGGAGAATCCCGACCTGCGGCTGCTGCCGGGCATGACCGCCAACCTGCGCATCACGGTGGACGAGCGGTCGGCGGCGGTGAAGCTGCCCAACGCCGCGCTGCGCTTCCGCCCGCCGAGCGCCGGGCCGGGCATGGACGCCCCGGCGCCGACCACCGGCGGTGCCGACGGCGGGCGCGGTGCCGCGGCGCTGGAGGCCGCCGCGAAGCGGGTGATCGACGGGCTCGCTCTCGACGAGGGCAGGCGCCGCGACATCGCCGCACTGGTGGCCGAGGCACGGGAGCGCTTCGCCGCGCTCGATGCCGAAGGGGGCGATCCGGAGCGCCGCCGGGCAGAGGCGAACGCCATCCGCATGGCGGCGCTGGAGCGGATGGCGGCCCTGCTCGACCCGGCGCAGCGCGACCGCTTCGACGCGCTGGCCGAGCCCGGCCGGAGCGCCGACGCCACGCGTACGGTGTGGGTGCCCGCTCCCGGCACCGGCAGTCCGGTCGGCGTGCCGGTGCGGCTCGGCATCGGCGACGGCAGCTTCACCGAGCTGGTGTCCGGCGATCTGCACGCCGGCCAGGAGGTCATCACCGGCATCCTGCCGCCCGACCGCGACAGCCGCCGGGGGCCGCGCCTTGGCTTCTGAAGGGCATGGCGGCCCGCCCCTCATCGCCGTGGACACCCTCAGCCGCCGCTACCGCATGGGGCCGCAGACCGTCCATGCGCTGGACGGCGTCACCGTCGCCATCGGCCGCGGCGAGTTCGTGGCGGTCATGGGGCCGTCCGGCTCGGGCAAATCGACCTTCATGAACCTGCTGGGCTGCCTGGACCGCCCCGATTCCGGCCGCTACCGGCTGGACGGGCAGGAGGTCGCCGGCCTGTCGTCCGACGCGCTGGCGGCCTTGCGGAACCGCAGCATCGGCTTCGTCTTCCAGTCCTTCAACCTGCTCGCGCGCCAGACCGCGCTCGCCAACGTGATGCTGCCGATGGTCTATGCCGGCGTCGGCCCTGCGACACGGGCGGAACGGGCGCTGGCCGCGCTGGAGTCGGTGGGCTTGCGCGAACGGGCCGGGCACCGGCCGACCCAGCTCTCGGGCGGCCAGCAGCAGCGCGTCGCCATCGCCCGCGCGCTGGTCAACGAGCCGCTGCTGCTGCTGGCCGACGAGCCGACGGGCGCGCTCGACAGCGCCACCAGCCTGGAGATCATCGCCCTGTTCCAGCGGCTGAACCGCCGCGGCATCACCGTGGTGCTGGTGACGCACGAGCCGGAGGTGGCACGCTTCGCCGGCCGCGTCCTGCATTTCCGCGACGGCCGCCTGATCGGCGACGTCAGCCAAGCCCCGGAGATTGCGGTATGACCGATCCGGAGATGGCGGTATGACCGCCTGGGACGCCTTCCGCGCTGCGCTGGAGTCGCTGCGCGCCAACCCGCTGCGCAGCGCGCTGACCATGCTCGGCATCGTCATCGGCGTCGCCGCGGTGATCGCCATGGTCGCGGTCGGTGCCGGCGCGCGCGATCAGGTGCTGCGCCAGATCGCCAGCCTGGGCACCAACCTGATCATGGTCGGGCAGGGCAGCATCGTCCGCAGCGGGGTGAAGCTCGGTGCCGGCACCGCATCGTCGCTGACCGAGGACGACGCGCTGGCGGTGTCGGCGGAGATCCCCGGCGTGGTGGTGACGGCGCCGTCGGTGCGCTGGGGCCTGCAGATCGTCGCCGGCAACCAGAATTGGGGCAGCGTGCTGTTCGGCGTCACCCCCGACTACATGGACGCCCGCGACTGGACGCTGGCGATGGGCCGCGGCCTGTCGGATGAAGATGTCGCGCAGGCCAACAAGGTGGTGGTGCTGGGCCGGACGGTGGTGCGCACTCTGTTCGGCGGCGGCGACCCCATCGGCGAGCCGGTGCGCATCTTCTCCACGCCGCTGACCGTCGTCGGCGTGCTGGAGGAGAAGGGCCAGAACACCCAGGGACAGGACCAGGACGATGTCGTCTTCGTGCCGCTGTCGACCGCCAAGCGCAACATCCCCGGCATGGCCAAGAGCAACCCGCGCTTCATCCATACCATGGTGGTGAAGATGCGCGACGGTGCCGACATGGCCGAGGTCCAGATCCAGATCCGCGACCTGCTGCGCCAGCGCCACCGGCTGATCCCCGGCCAGGACGATGATTTCTGGATGCGCGACCTGTCGGAGGTTTCGGCGACGCGCGACGCCTCCTCCCGCGCACTGTCCTTCCTGCTGGCGGCGGTGGCGGCGGTGTCGCTGCTGGTCGGCGGCATCGGCATCATGAACATCATGCTGGTCTCGGTGACCGAGCGGACGCGGGAGATCGGCCTGCGGCTCGCCGTCGGGGCCCGGCGGCGCGACATCCTGGTGCAGTTCCTGATCGAATCGACCACCCTGTCGCTGATCGGCGCCGCGGTGGGCGTGGCCCTGGGCATCGCCGCCGCGATGGGGGTGGCGATGCTGGCCGGCTGGCCGACGCTGATCCGGATCGATTCGGTGGTGCTTGCGGTTGTGGTCAGCGGGCTGGTCGGCGTGTTCTTCGGCCTCTACCCGGCGCGGCGGGCGGCGCAGCTCAACCCGATCGAGGCATTGCGGCACGAATAGCCGTCCGGTCGGCGCCGGCGTCGCCATCCAGCAGCACGAGCGTCGCACCGCTGCGCGCCAGCCGCAGCGCCAGCCGCCCCACCCAGGCGGCCTCCCGCGGCACGGCGAGCAGCAACGGCTGCCGCTCCGTCAGCACCCGGGCCAGCGCCAGGAACGAGGTCGCGGCATGCCGCTTGCCGAGATCGATCTGCCCGACAGCGGGGTCGAGCGCCGCCCGCAGCGGCCCGCCGCCCGTCGGCGCCACGACATCGACCGCAGCACCCGCGCGCAGCAGGTCATTGGCGAGCCCGACCGCAGCGACCCGGTCGGGCCGGTCGCCGAGATCGGGCAGGAAGAGGGCGATGCGGAGCGGAGCGGCGGCGAGGGACGGCAACGGACGGACCTTGTTGGATGGTGAAACCGGATGGGGTGAGCGACCGAACGCCGCATGGCGGCAGGCAGGATGGAGAAAGACCGGAAAACCGGTGCGCCGTTCGCTTGCCGTGGGCGTGGCGTTCGTGTATCTCACAACGCGGCGACGGGGCGTAGCGCAGTCTGGTCAGCGCGCCAGTTTTGGGTACTGGAGGCCCCCGGTTCGAATCCGGGCGTCCCGACCATCGCCGAGGCCAAGAACCGTGTCCCAGCCGGAGCGCCGGGACGCATGGGCAGACATTTGGGGGAGACGAGCGAGCCATGAACGTCCGGATCTATCAGCCGAGCAAGACGGCCATGCAGTCCGGTCGCGCCAAGACTCACCGCTGGATTCTGGACTACGAGATCGAGACCCCGCGCCGTCCGGAGCCTCTGATGGGCTGGACCAGTTCGGGCGACACGCTGAACCAGGTGCGCCTGTCCTTCGAGACGCGTGAGGAGGCCATCGCCTTCGCGGAGCGCAAGGGCTTCGACTACACCGTGCAGGATGCTCCCGTCCGCCGTGTCCGTCCGCGCAACTACGCCGACAATTTCCGCACCGACCGCCCGCGCTTCTGAGCGTGGCCGGGGATCGGGATAAGGCCCCATAGCTCAGTTGGATAGAGCAGCCGCCTTCTAAGCGGCAGGTCGTTGGTTCGAATCCAACTGGGGTCGCCATCTCGGAAAATGACTGAAATTTTAAGCGTTTAGAGACCTTCAGCACACATATTTTGCATACACATCGAAGGCGCCGCGGATAGTGACCGCGGCGCCTTTTCTGTTTGGCTAGCGGTTCCGGTTGAACCGGTTAAAGCCGTTCGCGATGATTGCTCCCCACAACACCCCGCCATGAAGGCGGAAATAGGGCTTTGAAGCAGGGCGTTGTCAGGTAGTGGCTCACAGCTGCATTCACCAGCGCTACTGTCAGCGTCGCGACAAAGCCGCCGCTGGACGCAAATCTATATGGACTTGTGACGTTGCGTATAATTCTCCCCGGTTGCGCATTGCGCACGCTGGCGAACTGTAGATTAGTTCGCTCCATGGATGCATAATTTGAGCAGTACAATCTGCCTTGAGGAAGCTGTGACAGGAGCGAAAACGTGTCGGAGAACCAACCAGTAGACCCCACAGGCGGTTGGGCTAGAGCTACTCACGCTTTGGCCGTGTTCGGTAAAGAGGCACTAGACACCGGCCGGGCTATTGGTCGCTTTGTGGCGGCCCCTACAGGTGAAGTGGTGGGGATGCTTCATGACCACCTGAAAGTCGTTCGGTTCGAGCGTCAAGTTCGGCTCTTGGATCGAGCAGCCGAATTTATGGCTGAACGTGGGAAGGCTGGGCCAGATAGAAAGATACCGTTGAATGTAGCACTTCCTTTGCTCGAGGCGGCTACACTTGAAGAGGATAATGACCTGCAGGATTTGTGGGTACGCCTGTTAGTTAATGGCACTGACGGCGATCGGCCCGATGAGATTGAGCGCTCCTTTGTCTCTATCTTGCGCGATATGTCCCGGTTAGACGCTGAAATCCTACAGAAGATTGGAGACGCGGATAATGGGACGGGCGTCTGGACGGCGGAGCTTCCAGAACTCGCTATCTCTTATCGGAGAGGGAGTGAAAGGCCGGCGGAGAAGCAAGAGCCGAGTGACGATGTCAACATCAGCTTAAGCAATCTCACGCGCCTGGGTGTGATTGACCCCACCGCAGGGTTTGGCGGTCCAATGTCCCGTGGATTGGTGCGGCTAACGCCGCTAGGCCGTGCGCTCTTGCGAGCAGTGTCGGCCTAAATCTGAACTTTTCAGCCACAGCGCATTTAGCAAAACGGCTTCCCGGGTTTGAGATCACCGCGTCGGTCCCCTCCAACGGGGGCGCCATCTCGGCAAGCCATTGCAGAACAAGGCGAAGCCCGCTTCGGCGGGGCTTATTGATCATGCCCCGAGGAGTGGTGTAGGATCTGGGTCGCTCATCAGGTTCTCCGGCCGGTCTGGCCGGATGGTCAGGCGGCCACAGCGGGCAGGCTGACGATGGGATCATCGCCGAGCGGGGCGATGGTTTCCAGCGTCATGTAGCGTGCCCGCTGAACGGCCCATTCATCGTTTTGCTCCAAGAGGATGGCGCCGATGAGCCTCGTAATCGCTTCCTCGTTGGGAAATATGCCGACAACCTCGGTGCGCCGCTTGATCTCGCCGTTGAGACGTTCAATCGGGTTTGTCGAGTGGAGCTTGGCCCGATGCTCCCTGGGAAAGGTCATGTAGGCCAGGACGTCTTCTTCCGCCTCGTCCATCAGGGTGGCCAGCTTCGGCAGCTTGGCCCGGACCTGATCGGCCACTTGCCGCCACTGCGTGCGAGCAGATGCCGCATCGTCCTGGGCGAAGGCCGTGGCGATGAAGGCCGCCACGACACGGCGTCCGCTCTTGCCGGCGTGGGTGAGCGCTGTCCTGGAGAAATGGACCCGGCACCTTTGCCACGTCGCCTGGAAGACCCGGGTGACGGCGGCCTTGATGCCGCCATGGGCGTCGGAGATCACCAGCTTGACGCCGCTCAGACCACGGCGCTTGAGCTTGCGTAGGAACTCGATCCAGAAGGTTTCCGCCTCGGACGGGCCGATGTCCATGCCCAGCACCTCGCGCCGGCCGTCGGTGTTGACCGCCACCGCGATGGTCACGGCGACCGAAACGATGCGTCCGTTCTGGCGCACCTTCACGTAGGTGGCATCCAGCCACAGGTAGGGCCAGTCGCCCTCGATGGGACGGCCGAGAAAGGTCTTAACCCGCTCGTCGATCTCGGCGCACAACCGACTGACCTGGCTCTTGGAGATGCCAGACATTCCCATGGCCTGGACCAGATCGTCCACCGAGCGCGTCGAGATGCCCTGGATGTAGGCCTCCTGGATCACCGCCGTCAGCGCCTTCTCAGCCATCCGCCGCGGCTCCAGAAAGCCGGGGAAGTAGGAGCCCTTGCGCAGTTTGGGAATGCGCAGCTCGACGGTGCCGGCTCGAGTTTCCCAGTCGCGATCGCGATAGCCGTTGCGCTGAACCAGTCGCTCGGCCGACCGTTCGCCATGACCGGCGCCGGTCAGGCCCTGCACCTCCAACTCCATCAGCCGCTCGGCAGCAAAGCCGATCATCTCGCGCAGAACATCGGCATCCGCGCCCTTCTCAAGCATCGCGCGAAGCGCCATCATCTCGTCGGTCATCGTGGTCACCCTTCGGTCGGGTTGAGGTGTGGTGACCAGACTCTATCGAAGAACCGCGATGACCGCCCCGCTATGGATAACCGGCCCGCCTACGCCAGCCATCGGAGGGCGCTACGGCGGGCCGGTTCCCCACAGCTCCTACACCACCCCGTGGGGCACGACCGGCTTATTGCGTTGACGTGATTAAATTCTGGATTCCTGGTCCATTTTTTTGGCGGGTTGACGCTGGAATTTACGCTAACGGTTGGCATGACGTGATGTTGGCGTACTCCCAAGCCGCCATATGCGGCCCGTAGAGCCGCCTGAAGCATTCAGGTGCCCCGTCCTAAACACCTCGGAGATCCTGATCTACGGGGCCTCCCAGACCCTTCGCCTGTGGCTGTGGTGCCGCGTCCCGGGCAGGCGTGCGGCTTTGCCCCAAAACGTTCCCCGGAACGCCGAAGGGGTCGCGGAAGCGACCCCTTGAGGAAGGCTAAGACCTTGAATTGGTTGGTGATCCGGGTGGGATTCGAACCCACGGCCACATGATTAAAAGTCACGTGCTCTACCGACTGAGCTACCGGATCATCCTTGCAAGGCGGTGGGGCAACCGACCCCCGCCGAAGGTGGGCGCACCATAGAAAGACGCGCGCGAAAGGTCAACCATGGGCTTGATGGCAAAGGCAGGAAATCGCCATCAAGCCCAACACCGGGCCACTCAGGTCTGGTTGGTGATCAGTGCCGTGCCGTTGCCGGCTTCCAGCGCAAAGCGTTCGGCCAAGCGTTCCGCCACACGGGCCGAAACGAAATGGCGGATGTCACCACCGAGCCGACCGATCTCCTTTACGAATCGAGACGAGATGAACTGATGCTTTTCCGACGACATCAGGAAGATCGTCTCGACCTTCGGGTTCAGACGCGCGTTCATCCCCGCCATCTGGAATTCATATTCGAAGTCCGAGACGGCGCGCAGGCCGCGGATGATGACCCTGGCATTCATCTCGATGGCGAAATGCATCAGCAGATTGTCGAACGCCCGGACCTCGATGCTCGCGCCGGCGGCATTCAGCCCTGCCACATCCTCGCGGACCATGGCGACCCGCTCGTCGGTGGAGTAGAGCGGGCCCTTGCCGGCATTCCGCGCGACGCCGACGATCAGGTGGTCGACCTGACGGGCGGCGCGCTGGATGATGTCCATGTGACCGTTGGTGATCGGATCGAAGGTGCCGGGATAGACACCGATTCGACGACCCGTGCTGGTCTCGGTCTGGCTGGTCGCCATGGAGATATTCCTTTACGCCTGTCCGTTACTCGTTCGGCACGGCCGGGCCGCCGGCATCGCCGCCGGTCCCGACACCGCTTTCACCGGTACCGTTCTCGGTCATGCCGCTCTCGCCCACGCCGTTTTCACCGGCACTGTTCTCGCTGCCGGGTTCGGCGTCTTCCTCGGCGATGGTGGCGACGGACACCACGCGTTCGTCCGCGCCGACGCGGAACAGCGTGACGCCCAGCGTCTTGCGGCCGGCCACCCGCACATCATGCAGCGGCATGCGGATCACCTGGCCGCCATTGGTCACCATCATCACCTGATGGGTCGATTCGACCGGGAAGGCGGCGACGATCGAGCCGTTGCGCTCGCCCATCTCCATGTTCCAGATGCCCTGGCCACCGCGGCCGGTCACCCGGTACTCATAGGAGGAACTGCGCTTGCCATAGCCCTTGTCCGAAACGGTCAGGATATATTGCTCCAGCCGCTTCAGCTCCTCGTACCTCTCCGGCGTCAGGGTGACGGATTCGGCGGACACCTCGTCGGCTTCCGGCGCTGCCTCGCCCTCCATCTCCAGACCTTCGTCGCGCTTCATCTTGAAGAAGGCGGCGCGCTCGGCAGCGTCGGCCTCGACATGGCCGAGGATCGACAGCGAGACGACCTCGTCCCCGTCGGCGAGCCGGATGCCGCGCACACCGGTCGAGGTGCGGCCGGCGAAGACGCGCACGTCGTCCACCGCGAAGCGGATGCATTTGCCGCCGCGGGTCGCCAGCAGCACGTCGTCGGTTTCCGAGCAGGTGTGGACGCCGATCAGCCGCTCGCCCTCCTCCTCCAGCTTCATCGCGATCAGGCCGTTGGACCTGATGTTGGCGAAGTCCGACATCCGGTTGCGGCGGATGTTGCCCTTGGAGGTGGCGAAGACGACATGCAGGTCGGCCCAGGCCGCCTCGTCCTCCGGCAACGGCAGGACGGTGGTGATGGTATCGCCGTCGACCAGCGGCAGCAGGTTGACGAAGGCCTTGCCGCGCGCCTGCGGGTTGCCCAGCGGCAGGCGGTAGACCTTCAGCTTGTAGACCATGCCGCGGTTCGAGAACAGCAGCAGCGGCGTGTGGGTGTTGGCGACGAACAGGTCGCTGACCGCATCCTCCGCCTTCATCGACATGCCGGACCGGCCCTTGCCGCCGCGCTTCTGCGCCCGGTACGTGGACAGCGGCACGCGCTTCACATAGCCGGACTGGCTGACGGTGACGACCATGTCCTCGCGCTGGATTAGGTCCTCGATGTCGGCCTCGAACTCCAGATCCTGGATTTCGGTGCGGCGCGGGTTGCCGAACCGCTCCTTCATCTCGACCAGTTCGTCGCGCAGGATCCCCAGCAGCTTCGGCCGGTTGGCGAGCGTGGCGAGGAAATCGGCGATCTGGTCGGTGACGTCGGTCAGCTCGGCGCCGATCTTGTCGCGCTCCAGCCCGGTCAGCCGGTGCAGGCGCAGATCGAGGATGGCGCGAGCCTGGACCTCCGACAGGCGGTAGGTGTTCTGTGGGCTGACGCCGCGGCCCGGCTCGTCGATCAGCTCGATCAGCGGGCCGACGTCGTGGACCGGCCATTCGCGGGTCATGATCTCCTCGCGCGCCCACACCGGATCGGGGGCGCTGCGGATCAGCTCGATCATCGCGTCGAGGTTGGCGACTGCCACGGCCAGACCGACCAAGGTGTGCGCCCGCTCGCGTGCCTTGCCCAGCAGGAACTCGGTCCGCCGGGTGATGACCTGCTCGCGGAAGCGGACGAAGGCCTCGATGATCTGCTTCAGCGTCATCAGCACCGGCCGGCCGCCGTTCAGCGCCAGCATGTTGACCCCGAAGGAGGTCTGGAGCTGGGTATGGCGGAACAGCTGGGCCAGCACGACGTCGGGCACGGCGTCGCGCTTCAGCTCGACCACCACGCGCACGCCGTCGCGGTCGGATTCGTCGCGCAGGTCAGAAATGCCCTCGATGATCTTGTCGTTCACGACCTCGCCGATGCGTTCCATCAGCTTGGCCTTGTTGACCTGATAGGGGATCTCGGTCGCGATGATGGCGGTGCGGTCCTTGCGCACCTCTTCGAAATGGGTCTTGGCGCGCAGGATGACCGAACCGCGCCCCTGCATCAGCGCCGCCCGGCTGCCCGACCGGCCCAGGATCAGGCCGCCCGTCGGGAAATCGGGGCCGGGGACGATCTCCAGCAGTTCCTCGTCCGAGACGTAGGGGTTGTCGATGTAGGCGCAGCAGGCGTCGATCACCTCGCCCAGATTGTGGGGCGGGATATTGGTCGCCATGCCGACGGCGATGCCGCCGGCGCCGTTCACCAGCAGGTTCGGGAAGCGGGCCGGGACGACGGTCGGCTCGCGGCCCGAATCGTCGTAGCTTGCCTGGAAGTCGATGGTGTCCTTGTCGATGTCGTCCAGCAGCGCTTCCGCCGCCTTGGCCAGACGCGCCTCGGTATAGCGCATCGCCGCCGCCGGATCGCCGTCCATCGAGCCGAAATTGCCCTGGCCGTCGATCAGCGGCAGGCGCATCGAGAAGTCCTGCGCCATGCGGACCATGGCGTCGTAGATCGCGCTGTCGCCGTGCGGGTGGTATTTACCCATCACGTCACCGACGATGCGCGCCGACTTCTTGTAGGGCTTGGTCGAGTCGTACCCGCCCTCCTTCATCGCGTAGAGGATGCGCCGGTGAACCGGCTTCAGCCCGTCGCGGACGTCGGGCAGGGCACGGCTCACGATCACGCTCATCGCGTAGTCGAGATACGATTTCCGCATCTCGTCTTCGATGTTGATCGGCGCGATGTCGGAGGCGGGAGGAAGGGGCGTATTGATCAAGCAGGACACTCGTTCTTCAGTTGCGCCGCACCGGATAGCCCGGGGGCCTCAAGCGGCGGACGCTGGCCTGGACGGCCGAAGGTTTTGCCCAGAAAATATAGCAACTCTCGCAATTGCACACAACGATTCGGGCCGGAAGAGCCTGGTCAAGACGTTGGTCAGTGCCGGCTCAGACGTGCGAAGCGCAGCGACAGGATCGTCACCGATACCACACTGGCGATCAGAATCCCCTCGAAAAGCCCGTGCGGGCCGTGGCCGAGGCCGAAGACCAGGAACGCCGACACCGGAATCATCACCACCGCATAGGAGAAGAAGTGCAGGGCGGTCGGAACCCAGGCGTCGTGCCGGCCGCGCAGCGCGTTGGCCATCACCGTCTGGCCGCCGTCGGCGATCAGGATCCAGGCGGCGAAGGCGATCAGCGGCACCACCGCTTCCAGCAGCTCCGGATCGTTGGTGTAGATGGCGCCCAGCGCTTCCGGCAGGCTGCGGTAGAGGATGCCGACGCCGGCCAGGATGGCGCTGGTGACGCCCAGCCCGGTCCAGCCGGCCAGCGCCATGTCGCGGCGGTCGCCGCGGCCATAGGCCACACCCACCCGGACCGCCGTCGCCGACGCCAGCCCGACCGCCGCCATGAAGGGCAGGGCGGTCAGGTTCAGCCCGACGGTGTAGGCGCCCAGCGCCAGCGGCGAGATCATGCCGGCGAACAGGCCGAGCGCGGCGAAGGCGCCGCTCTCCACCCCGATGCTGAGCCCGGCGGCATAGCCGAGATTGCGCTGGCGCCGCGCGCCGCTCCACCAGCCGGCCACCGGCCGGCGCAGCTCCCACCGGTCATGGTCGCGCATCCACCAGACATAGGCGACCAGACCCAGCCCCATGCCCCAGCGGACGATGGTGGTCGCCCAGGCGGAGCCGACTGCGCCCAGCGGTTCCAGCCCCATATGCCCCCACACCAGCGCCCAGGCCAGCGCGGCATTGACCAGGTTGCCGATCACCATCGCGACCATGCCGGGCAGCGGGCGCTTGACCCCCTCCAGGAAGAAGCCGGTGGTGATGTAGAGCATCATGCCCGGCGCGCCGAGCCCCAGCACCGCCAGCACATGGGCGCCGCCCGCTGCCATGTCCGGCGTCTGCCCGCCGGCCTGGAACAGCGGGTCGCCCAGCAGCGAAACCAGCGCGAACAGCACGCCCAGCAGCAGCGCGTAGGGCACCGACCGCCGCCACGCCCGGCCGCATTCCGCGTCGGAGCCGGCGCCGAAGGCATGGGCGGTTATCATCACCGTGCCCATCAGCAGCCCGACTCCGGTGCCGACCATGATGTTCCCGGGCAGGTGGGCCAGCCCGTAATAGGCCAGCTCCTGCGCCGAGAATCGGCCGACGATGGCGGTATCGACCGCCATCATCACCATCAACCCGGCGCGCGAGACGATGACCGGCGCCGCCAGCCGCAGCAGCTCGCCGATATGGACGGCAAGGCGCGCGCGCAGCGGCTCGGGGGCGGGCAGGGTGGCGGTGCTCATGGGACTGGACCGTGGGGCAGCTATGGAGACGGATGGCGACCGGTGGATTTGGCGCCGCCGGAGCGTAGTGCCTGACCGGAAATCAGGCAGGCTGCGCAAAAGCCGGTCATCTTGACCGGTCGGCGTACCGCGTCAAGGCTTTCGCAGCGCCTGAATGGACGGTTGCGCTCCACGCATGGCCCGTTGCCGCCAGGCGGAACCAACCCGCCGCCGCCCCGTTGTCAGAAAACAGCCCCGTTGTTGGTAACGGAAGCGAACGACGCACGGACCGGTACGCACCCACCTCACCCCCTTGACCGGAGAGACACCATGCAAAACGCCAAGCACCGTGCCCGGCAGCGCGCTGCCGCCCGCGCCGTTCCGTTTCCCGCGCGTGAGATGGTGCTCCTGACTTTCCTGGCCGCCCTCGCGGCGATGCTGGCCGGCTGCAACACCGTGGAGGGCGCCGGGCAGGATGTCCGTGCCGGCGGCCGCGCCATCGAACGGGCGGCCGATTGAGCGCCATCCGACTGACCGCCATCCGACCGGGGCTCTCTTCCCAGAATCTTCGGACCAGCAGGAGTTTCCGCATGAGCGAACCGCAGAAGCCGTCCACCCCCGGCGAGATCCCGCCGCCGTCGAACCCTAATCCGCCGCAGCCCGACCGCCCGACCACGCCGGATCCCTATCCGGTGCCCGAGAATCCCGGCATCCTCCCGGAAGTGCCGCCGCCGGCCGACGAGCCGATGCCCGGCATGCCGAATCCGACGACGGCATGAAAGCCACGGCATAAGCTGCGGGGCGGGGGAGCGGCTGCGAAGCCGCCCCCTCAAACCGCCTCGGGCGCCGCCTCCACCGTCGCGACCGTCGCCAGGATCCAGCTCTCGATCCGTTCCGCCACCGCTTGCCAGTCCCGTTCCAGCATCATCGCATGGCCCATGCCGGGCATGAACACCGGCTGGGTGCCCAGCGCCATGGCGGTGGCGACCACCTCGGCATGCGGAAACAGCATGTCCTCCGCGGCCCCCAGCACCAGCACCGGGGTTTCGCGCGGGGGCAGAACGGGGAAGGGGATCCAGCCGCCGATGTCCATCAGGACGCGGCGCGATTCCTCCTGCAGATAGGATTCGTATTGCGCGGCCTCGGCCGCCGGCATCGCGTCGGAGAACATGGCCCGGCGAATCGCCGCCGGGTCGATGGCCTTCTCGCCGAAGCTGGTCAGCATCGCCATCTGCTGGAACACGTAGGGCGAGCGCCAGGCCAGCCCCATGGTCGAGGACCACAGCCCATGGGGCGGGGCGGACGCCATCAGCACGCCGCCCGGAAAGCGCCGCTTCGCCAGCGCGCGCTGCACCACCATGCCGCCCATCGAATGGCCGATCAGCAGCGGCGGGGCCGACAGCCGGTCCGCCGCCTCCAGCACGTCCTCCACATAGTCGGCGATGCCGAAGCCGTGCAGCCGGTCGCGCCCTTCGCTGCCGCCATGGCCGCGCAGCGAGACGGCATGCGCCTCCCACCCCCGTTCGGCAAACCAGGGCAGGAACTTGGCGTCCCAGATCCAGGCCCCGCTGAAGGCGCCATGGACGAACAGCAGCGGCGGAGCCTTCGGCGTGCCGGCGGGACGGCGGCTGATGATTTCCAGGTTCGACATCGGATCGCCGATTGTGATTGTGCGTTGCGGCAAGGATGGGTCGCCGGTCCGCGCCTGTCCAGCCGCGGCGGCGGCATCCCTGCCACTCGTCTGGATTCGCCGCCTGGACTTGCATCATTTGACGCCACCGGCCCGGTTTGCGACAGTCCGCCCGCGCAAGCGCCCTCAACGCCACTCCGGAGACGGCCCGTGCCGAAACAGCCGCCAAATCCGACCGTGCCGAATCCGCCAATCATCGACCCCGCGGCCCTGACCGCCGAGACCGGCGCCACCGACTATCCGCAGCCCTTCCGGGCGCAGGTCGCCGGGCGGCACCGGGTGGCGCTGGGCGA
This sequence comes from Azospirillum thiophilum, assembly GCF_001305595.1. Lineage (NCBI taxonomy): Bacteria > Pseudomonadati > Pseudomonadota > Alphaproteobacteria > Rhodospirillales > Azospirillaceae > Azospirillum > Azospirillum thiophilum. Next base: position 2,766,558 of record NZ_CP012401.1, on the reverse strand, counting down.
TCCGCTGGGGCTGACCAATTTCGGCGTCAACCTGACCCGGCTGGCGCCCGGCGCGTCCTCCGCCCTGCGCCACTGGCACAGCCGGCAGGATGAGTTCGTCTATGTCGTCGAGGGTGAGCTGACCCTGGTCACCGATGCGGGCGAGACGCCGCTGACCGCCGGCATGTGCGCCGGTTTCCCGGCGGGGGTTGCCGACGGCCACCGGCTGGTCAACCGCGGCGACCGCCCGGCCAGCTATCTGGAGGTCGGCGACCGCAGCCCCGGCGACGCCATCGACTATTCCGACGAGGACATGGTCTGGCGCGACGGCGCCTATGTCCACCGCGACGGGACGCCCTGGTGATGGCGGGAGTGATGGCGGGGCTGATGGCCGGCGACCTCACGCTGGTGCTGGGCGGCGCCCGCTCCGGCAAGAGCCGCTATGCCGAGGGGCTGGTCACCGCGCTCGGCGGCCCGCGAGTCTACATCGCCACCTCCCAGATCTGGGATGCCGAGATGGCCGAGCGGGTGGCGGCGCATCGCGACGACCGCGGCCCCGGCTGGACGACGGTGGAGGAGCCGCAGGACCTGACCGGCGCGCTCCGCCGCCACGCCGCCGAGGGCACCGGCCTGCTGGTCGACTGCCTGACCCTGTGGCTGACCAACCTGATGATGGCGGAGGCCGACATCGCGGCGGAGACGGCGGCGCTGGTGGCGCTGCTGCCGGAGTTGCCCGGCCGGGTGGTCCTGGTCTCCAACGAGGTCGGGCTCGGCATCGTGCCCGACAACGCGCTGGCGCGCCGTTTCCGCGACCATGCCGGCCGCCTGCATCAATCCATCGCGGCCGTCGCGCCGCGCGTCGTGCTGACCGTCGCCGGTCTGCCGATGTACGTGAAGGGAACCCCCGCATGACCGACACCCCGGCCGCAGACGACACCGGAGACGATTTCGAGGCCAACCGCCGCCATGCCGAGAAGATGAAGCGGCGCAAGGCGTTGCAGGAGCGGACCCTTGCTTCCAAGACGCTGGAGAAGGGCCTGCTGATGGTCCACACCGGCAAGGGCAAGGGCAAGTCGACCGCCGCCTTCGGGCTGATGATGCGCGCGGTCGGCCACGGCATGCGCGTCGGCATGGTGCAGTTCGTCAAGGGTGCCTGGTCCACCGGGGAGACGGTGGCGCTGGAGCGCTTCGAGGATCTGGTCGATTTCCACACGATGGGCGAGGGCTTCACCTGGGACACCCAGGATCGCGCCCGCGACATCGCCGCCGCCGAGGCTGCCTGGGCCAAGGCCAAGGAGCTGATGGACGACCCGCGCTATCGCCTGATCGTGCTGGACGAGCTGAACATCGTCCTGCGCATGGAGTATCTGCCGCTCGACGAGGTGCTGGCGACGCTGGCCGCCCGCCGGCCCGACCTGCATGTCTGCGTCACCGGCCGCAACGCCAAGCCCGAGCTGATCGCCGCCGCCGATCTCGTCACCGAGATGACCCCGGTCAAGCACCCGTTCGAGGCCGGGGTGAAGGCCCAGGCCGGCATCGAGTTCTAAAGCCGTGCGGTCGCGGGCGATCATGCTGCAGGGCACCGGCTCCGACGTCGGCAAGTCGCTGCTGGTGGCCGGGCTGTGCCGGGCGCTGGTGCGGCGCGGGCTGGCCGTCCGGCCCTTCAAGCCGCAGAACATGTCCAACAACGCCGCGGTCACGGCCGACGGCGGCGAGATCGGCCGCGCCCAGGCGCTCCAGGCCCGTGCCTGCGGCGTGGCGCCCAGCGTCCACATGAACCCGGTGCTGCTGAAGCCGCAATCCGACCTCGGATCCCAGGTGGTGGTGCGCGGCGTCGTGGTCGGCACCGCCCGGGCCGCCGACTATCAGGCACGCAAGCGCGAGCTGCTCGGCACCGTGCTGGACAGTTTCGGGCGGCTGAGGGCCGAGGCGGACATCGTGGTGGTGGAGGGGGCCGGCAGCCCGGCGGAGGTCAATCTGCGGGCCGGCGACATCGCCAACATGGGTTTCGCCACTGCCGCCGACGTGCCGGTGATCCTGGTCGGCGACATCGACCGCGGCGGCGTGATCGCCAGTCTGGTCGGCACGCACGCCCTTCTTCCAAAGGATGAACAGCAGCGGATTCATGGCTTTCTCATCAACAAGTTCCGAGGCGATGTTCGCCTGTTCGATGAAGGGCTGCGGGTGATCGAGAGGCACACCGCATGGCGCGGATATGGCGTGGTGCCCTGGCTTGGCGAGGCGGCGACCCTGCCGGCGGAGGATGCGGTGGCGCTTGACCGTCCGCGCCTTGCCGGCGGCGGCGCCTTGCGGGTCGCGGTGACGATGCTGCCGCACATCGCCAATTTCGACGATTTCGACCCGCTGTCGCAGGAGCCGGGGGTTGCCCTGACCATGGTGCGTCCGGGGCAGCCGCTGCCGGGCGATGCCGATCTGGTGATTCTGCCTGGCACCAAGACGACGATTGCCGACCTCGCCTTCCTGCGGGCGCAGGGTTGGGACATCGACCTGCTGGCCCACTGGCGCCGCAGCGGCCGGGTGCTCGGCATCTGCGGCGGCTACCAGATGCTGGGCCGCCGCATCGCCGACCCCGACGGCATCGAGGGGCCGCCGGGCGAGGCCGCCGGGCTCGGCCTGCTCGACGTCGAGACGGTGCTGAAAGGCCCGAAGGTGCTGGAGGAGGCCCGCGGCAGTGACCGCCGCACCGGCGAGCCGGTCGCCGGCTACGAGATGCACATGGGCCGCACCGAGGGACCGGACCGGGCGCGTCCGGTGCTGGAACTGGCGGGCGGCATCACCGACGGCGCCGAGTCGGCGGATGGGCGGGTCGCCGGCTGCTATCTGCATGGGCTGTTCGGCGCCGACGGCTTCCGCGCGGCCTATCTGCGCGGTCTGGGCGGCCGGTCGGACCTCGCCTATGGCGTCGCGGTGGAACGGGCGCTGGACGCCATCGCCGAACGGCTGGAAGGCGTGGTCGATGTGGACGGGCTGCTGGCGGTGGCGGAGGGGGCGTAGCCGGGCGACCGTAGCCGGGCGACCGATGCCCCCTCCCTAACCCTCCCCCGCCTTTGGCGGGAGAGGGAACTCCGCTGCTCCGACGCCTACCCCCTCTCCCGCGTTAGCGGGGGAGGGTTGGGGAGGGGGCAAGCGCATGCGCCTTCCCTCAAACCCCCTCCCGCTCCTCCGTCAGGGCGCGGGGCAGCTTGAAGACGATGTTCTCGGTCGCGGTGCGCAGCTCCTCGACCGTCACGTCGAAGCGGGCGCGGGCGGCCTCGATCACCTCCTCGACCAGCACCTCCGGGGCCGACGCTCCGGCGGTGATGCCGAGCCGACGCACGCCGTCCAATGCGCTCCAGTCGATGTCGGCGGCGCGCTGTACCAGCTGGGCGGCCGGGCAGCCATGGGTCTTCGCCACCTCGACCAGCCGCTTGGAGTTGGAGGAGTTCGGCGCCCCCAGCACCAGCAGCGCCTCCACCTTCGGCGCGATGGCCTTCACCGCCGCCTGCCGGTTGGTGGTGGCATAGCAGATGTCCTCCTTCTTCGGCCCGGCGATGGCGGGGAAGCGGGCCTGGAGCGCGGCCAGGATCTCCGTCGTCTCGTCGACCGACAGGGTGGTCTGGGTGGCGAAGGCGAGGTTCTCGGGATCGCGCACCTCGACGGCCGCCACGTCGGCCACGGTCTCCACCAGGACGACCGCGCCTTCCGGCAACTGGCCCATGGTGCCGACCACCTCGGGATGGCCGGCATGGCCGATCAGGACGATCTGGCGGCCGTCTTCGAAATGGCGCTCGGCCTCGCGATGGACCTTGCTGACCAGCGGGCAGGTGGCGTCGAGATAGAACAGCCCGCGCGCCTCGGCCGCCTGCGGCACCGATTTCGGCACGCCATGGGCGGAGAACACCACCGGCCGGCCGTCCGGAACCTCGCTCAGCTCGTCGACGAAGACGGCGCCCTTGGCCTCCAGGCTTTCGACCACGAAACGGTTGTGGACGATCTCGTGCCGGACATAGACCGGCGCGCCATAGCGGTCGAGCGCCGTCTCGACGATCTGGATCGCCCGGTCCACCCCGGCGCAGAATCCGCGCGGGGCCGCGAGGAGGATGGTCAGGGGAGTGGTCGTGGTCATATGCGCTGCGCAGCCCTTAGGTGGATGAGGTCGCCCTTAGGTGGTCCTGTGCCGAACGGCCGCAAGGGATAGAACCGCCGCGCGGTCTTGTGCCGGTCAAGCTGGGACACTAAAGTCGCGGTCCAACAGCCCGTTAACCGATCAGGCCGAACCGATGGACCGCCGCGACCGTAATATAGGATCCCCCGCCCGGAAAAGCCCGCCGGCGTCCCTCCTGCGGATGGGCCGCCCTGCGTTGCTCGCGGCCGGGGCCGTGCTGGCTTTGTCCGGATGCTCCGGCATGGGGCCGACCAACCCATCGGACGCGGCGCTGGCCTGCCCGAAGGTCAACATCGTCCGCGACCTGCAGGAAGTCACCGTCTTCCGCCCCGGCGGCAAGGACCTGACCGACCTGGAGTCGCGCGCAGCATTGACCGACTACACTGGCAACTGCGAATACACCAGTGCCGGCGTCACCGTGAACGTGAACGTCTATCTGGTGGCCGAGCGCGGCCCGGCGCTGAAGGGCGACGTCGCCAAGTACCAGTATTTCGTCGCGCTGGCCCAGCCGGATGATACGCTGGTGTCGAAGGCCTATTTCGACACCGACGTCACCTTCGTCCCCGGCCAGCCGCGCGCCGGCAGCAAGGAGGAGCTGGCCCCGCGGATCCCGCTGCCCAAGGATGGCAACGCCAAGGACTGGAAGGTCTATCTCGGCTTCCAGCTGACGCCGGAGCAGCTGGAGTTCAACCGGACGCAGGTGAAGAAGTAAGGTGCGCTGCCGGCGCGCCGCACGCCATTCCCAAGCCATCCGCCAGGGAGAGTACGATCATGGTCCAACCCGTCGCGGCGTCCAAGGAACCCATCACCATCGAGATGGAGGCCGGCAAGACCTATTGGTGGTGCCGCTGCGGCCGCAGCGCCAAGCAGCCTTTCTGCGACGGCAGCCACGCCGGTACCGGGCTCGAACCGATGAAGTTCTCGCCGACCACGACGATGAAGGCGCGCTTCTGCGGTTGCAAGGCGACCAAGAAGCCGCCGTTTTGTGACGGCAGCCATCTGGATTTGTGAGGATGCCGGTGGAGGGCCACTGAAACATGAAGCCGGACAAAGGTCCGGCTTCATGCATTTCAGGTCAGGGCAAGCGGGTGGCGGTGAAGAAGGTTGCGGTCGGCGTTCCATCCAGGATGCCGTCGGTGATGATGGTGTTGAGCACTTTCATCTCGACATAGTCGGTCGTGCCGTTGAGGTAGCAGATGGAGCTTGTCGCGGCGTAGGTCGGCGTCGCGATAGGCGTCAGCGACCGGCACAGGGAAAGGTTGGTGCCGTTGACGTAGAGGCCGGCATAGATGGATCCATTCACACCGCAGTTCATCATCACCTGGGCATGAAGCAGATACTTGCCGGCAACCAGCGGCAAGAAGCGGGACGTGGACGTATCGAACGCGTTCCCGACATTGATATCCGTCGTCGTCAGCAGGGCCTTGGCCCAGGCGTTGTTGGTGACCCCGCTCTGGCCGACGTTGTTCCGATGCGCACGAACCACCACGGAATTCTGGGTCGCCGGTGTTTGATCGACGAGCGTCCGCTCGTCCACGATCAGATCGTTGCCGATAGCGTCCGTCGTCGGCAGCAGCATGACACGCGCCACCGGCAGCGTGCCGGTCGGGATCGCCGGCGGGGTCAGGTTGTTGACGGTGCCGGTGACGATGGTCGCGGCGCCGGTGCTGCGGTCGATCACCACGCGGTCGATGCGGAAGCCGTTGGATGGCGGGGTGAAGGGGCCGACGGACTGGGCGTTCACCTCGGTCAGGGTGGTGCCGTTCAGCAGGTTGCCGGGGTCGAGCGCCACCGTCGGGTTCGGCACGATCTGCGCATGGGGCGCGAAGGCGCCGACGATGCGCTGGGAAACCGCCCAGTTGGCGGTGGACTGCGACAGATCGGTCGGGTTGAAGGTCTGCACGGTCATGGATGGGGCTCCGCTGCATCGGTGATTGGAAGGGCACGCGACGTACGAAGGCTGGCCAGCTCGGCGAAACGCGCGGCGCCACCATGGTCGGCTTATAAGCCTGTAGTAAAGATAAAAATCCTAAAACAAGGAATATAAACAGAATGCGGCTGTAGCTCTGCCGTGTGCCGCCGTCCGATACCCCGATTGACAATCGCCCCCATCCGCGACAGTGTGCCGCCATCACGCCGATGATCCCTCGCGGGAGAGATCACCCACGGACGCGCCGGTAACGGCAGGTCCGCAGGTGGCGCCGAAGGAGCAACCGCCCCCGGAAACTCTCAGGCAAAAGGACCGCAAGGGGATAAGGCAACTCTGGAAAGCAGCCTCGGCGCTCATCCGCCGCGACTCACCGAAGGAGTAAACCGGCTGCCCGGCTCGACCCGGCGGCGGTGAATCTCTCAGGTCCAAGACAGAGGGGGCAGCTCACCCGTGCCGATCCCGGCGCGGGGGCGAACCCCTGTCGGAGGACCCGCAGCGTGACCGAGGCCGCAACCGCTCTCAAGACCACCCCGCTGCACGCGCTCCATGTCGAGCTTGGCGCCCGCATGGTTCCCTTCGCCGGCTACGACATGCCGGTGCAGTATCCGCTCGGCATCCTCAAGGAACACCAGCACACCCGCGAGAAGGCCGGGCTGTTCGACGTGTCCCACATGGGGCAGGTCCGCCTGACCGGCGCCGATCCGGCCGGAGCCTTGGAAACGCTGGTTCCCGGCGACATCAAGGGTCTTGCCCAGGGCCGCATGCGCTACACGCTGTTCCTGAACGACCAGGGCGGCATCCTCGACGACCTGATGGTGACCAATGCCGGCGACCATCTGTTCCTGGTGGTCAATGCCGCCTGCAAGGAGCAGGACGTCGCCCATCTGCGCGAAAAGCTGGCCGGCAAGGCCGAGGTCGAACTGCTGGACGATCTCGCCCTGATGGCGCTGCAGGGCCCGGCGGCGGCCGGGGTGATGGCCCGCTTCGTGCCGGAAGCCGCCACCATGAAGTTCATGACCTGCCTGTCCGCCACCTTCAAGGGCGTGCCGGTGATCCTCACCCGCTCCGGTTATACCGGGGAGGATGGCTACGAGATCTCCTGCGACAAGGCCGATGCGGAGATGATCGCCCGCGCCCTGCTCGCCGAATCGGAGGTCGAGGCGATCGGGCTGGGCGCCCGCGACTCGCTGCGGCTGGAGGCGGGGCTGTGCCTCTACGGCCATGACATCGACACCACCACCACCCCGGTCGAAGCCGCGCTGGAATGGACCCTGCCCAAGCGCCGCCGCGCCGAGGGCGGGTTCCCCGGCTACGACATCATCCACCGGCAGCTGACCGAGGGGGCGTCGCGCCGCCGCGTCGGCATCCAGCCCGACGGCCGCCAGCCGGCCCGTGAGCACACCGAAATCCAGGATACCGCAGGCGCGACGCTCGGCGAGATCACCAGCGGCGGCTTCGGCCCGACTGCCGGTGCGCCGGTCGCCATGGGCTATGTCGACACCGCCAATTCCGCGGTCGGCACCGCGCTGACGCTGGTCGTCCGCGGCAAGCCGCTGCCCGCCCGCGTCGCCGCCACGCCCTTCGTGCCGCAGCGTTATTACCGGGGCTGATGCTCCGGGGCCGCAAACCAATCAACCGTTCCGAACAGGGAAACTTTCAGATGACCAGGAAATTTACCAAGGACCATGAGTGGGTTCTCGTCGAGGGTGATGTCGCCACCGTCGGCGTCTCCGACTTCGCCCAGAGCCAGTTGGGCGACGTGGTGTTCGTCGAGCTGCCCGAGGCCGGCCGCGTGCTGGAGCAGGGCAAGGAAGCCGCCGTCGTCGAATCGGTGAAGGCCGCCAGCGACGTCTATGCCCCGGTGTCGGGCACCGTCCTGGAATCGAACCAGGCGCTGGTCGATGACCCGTCCAAGGTCAACGGCGATGCCGAGGGCGAGGGCTGGTTCTTCAAGCTCCAGCTGAGCGACGCCGCCGAACTCGATGATCTGATGGACGAAGCGGCCTACAAGGCCTTCGTGGAGGCGTCGCACTGACATGCGGTATCTGCCCCTGACCGAGGCCGACCGGCAATCGATGCTGGAGGCCATCCGCGCGAAAACGGTGGACGACCTGTTCCGCGACGTGCCCGAGGCGGCCCGGCTGGCCGGCCCGATCGGGGGCTTGCCCAACCATATGGGTGAGCTCGAGGTCGAACGGCTGCTGGGCGCCATGGCGGCGAAGAACATCCCGGCGGGCGCGGTGCCGAGCTTCCTCGGCGCCGGCGCCTACCGCCACCATGTTCCGGCCACCGTCGACCATCTGGTCCAGCGCGGCGAGTTCCTGACCGCCTACACCCCCTATCAGCCGGAGGTGAGCCAGGGCACGCTGCAGGTACTGTTCGAATTCCAGACCCAGGTCGCGCTGCTGACCGGCATGGATGTGGCCAACGCCTCGATGTATGACGGCGCCACCTCCTGCGCCGAGGCGGTGATGATGGCCAACCGCATCACCAGGCGGAAGAAGGCGATCCTGTCCGGCGGCCTGCACCCGCATTACCGCGACGTGACCACCACCGACGCCCGCTTCATCGGTTTCGAGGCGGTGGCCCTGCCGCCGGCCCCGACCGGCGGCGAGGATCTGCTGGCGCTGGTCGATGACCGGACGTCCTGCGTCGTCGTGCAGAATCCGGACGTCTTCGGCCATGTCCGCGACTACACCGACCTTGCCGCCGCCTGCCAGGCCAAGGGCGCGCTGCTGGTCGTCGTGGTGACGGAGGCGCTGTCGCTCGGCCTGCTGACCCCGCCGGGCGACATGGGCGCCGACATCGTCGCCGCGGAAGGCCAGTCCTTCGGCAACGCGCTGAATTTCGGCGGCCCCTATGTCGGGCTGTTCGCGGTGAAGGACAAATATGTCCGTCAGATGCCGGGCCGCCTGTGCGGCGAGACGGTGGACGCCGACGGCCGCCGCGGCTTCGTGCTGACGCTCTCCACCCGCGAGCAGCACATCCGCCGCGAGAAGGCGACGTCCAACATCTGCACCAACTCCGGCCTGTGCGCGCTGGCCTTCTCGATCCATGTCAGCCTGCTGGGCGAGGCCGGGATCACGCAGCTGGCCCAGCTGAACCACGCCAAGGCGGTGCAGATGGCCGACCGGCTGGCCGCCATCCCCGGCGTTGAGATCCTGAATGACGGCTTCTTCAACGAATTCACCGTGAAGCTGCCGAAGCCGGCCGCCGCGGTGGTCGAGGAGCTTGCCGGGCGCCGCATCCTCGCCGGCGTCCCGGTGTCGCGACTCTATCCCGGCCAGGGGATGGACGACCTGCTGCTGGTCGCCGTCACCGAGACCAACACCGACGCCGACATGGACGCCTTCGCGGCAGCCTTGACCGAGGTTCTGGCATGAGCATGAACACCCAGGGCCGTCCCTCGGCCATTCCCGCCGGCAGCGCCGGGTTCGACGGCGTGACCGGCACCGTCACCGGCAACCGCGGCCTGCAGATCGAAGAGCCGCTGATCTTCGAACAGGACAGCGCCGGCCGCACCGGCGTCGACCTGCCCGACGTGCCGAAGGTGGCCAGCCGTCTCGGCGCGGTGAAGCCGCGCGCCCGGGTCGGGCTGCCCGGCCTCGCCGAGCCGCAGGTGGTCCGCCACTACACCCGGCTGTCGCAGAAGAACTACGCCATCGACAGCGGCTTCTACCCGCTGGGCTCCTGCACGATGAAGCACAACCCGCGCCTGAACGAGAAGATGGCGCGGCTCCCCGGCTTCTCCGACGTGCATCCGCTCCAGCCGGTCAGCACGGTGCAGGGCGCGCTGGAACTGATGGACCAGCTTGCCCACTGGCTGAAGACGCTGACCGGCATGGCCGCGGTGACGCTGGTGCCGGCTGCCGGTGCCCATGGCGAGATGTGCGGCATCATGGCGATCCGCGCCGCCCATGAGGCCAACGGCGACAGCGGCCGCACCAAGATCCTGGTGCCGGAGAGCGCCCACGGCACCAACCCGGCGACCGCCGCCGCCTGCGGCTACGGCGTCGATGCGATCCCGGCGACCGCCGACGGCCGCGTCGACCTGGAGGCGCTGAAGGCCAAGCTCGGCCCCGACGTCGCCGGGCTGATGCTGACCAACCCCAACACCTGCGGCCTGTTCGAGCGCGACATCATCGAGATCGCCGAGGCGGTGCATGCGGCCGGCGCCTATTTCTACTGCGACGGCGCCAACTTCAACGCCATCGTCGGTCGGGTGCGTCCGGCCGACCTCGGCATCGACGTCATGCACATCAACCTGCACAAGACCTTCTCCACCCCGCATGGCGGCGGCGGGCCGGGGTCGGGTCCGGTGGTGTTCGCCCAGTCGCTGGCGCCCTACATCCCGGTGCCCTATGTCACCCACGGGGCGGAGGGCTTTGCGCTGGTGGAAGCCGCCGGCGACGGTCCGGCCTTCGGCCGCATGAAGGCCTTCCACGGCCAGATGGGCATGTTCGTCCGCGCGCTGTCCTACATGCTGAGCCACGGTGCCGACGGGCTGCGGCAGGCGTCGTCCGACGCGGTGCTGAACGCCAACTACGTGATGGCGCGGCTGGAGGACGTGATGACGGCGTCCTTCGAGGGGCCGTGCATGCACGAGTGCCTGTTCGACGACCGTTTCCTGAAGGGAACCGGCGTCACCACGCTCGACATGGCGAAGGCCCTGATCGACGAGGGCTTCCACCCGATGACCATGTATTTCCCGCTGGTCGTCCATGGTGCCCTGCTGATCGAGCCGACCGAGACGGAAAGCAAGGCCAGCCTCGACCAGTTCGTCGATGCGTTGCGCGCGCTGGCCGAGCGGGCGAAGTCGGGCGACGCCGCCTATTTCCAGGCGGCTCCGCGCCTGACCCCGCGCCGCCGCCTGGACGAGACTGCCGCCGCCCGCAAGCCGGTGCTGCGCTGGACCCCGCCGGTCACGGTCGAGGCCGTGGCGGCGGAGTAGGGGCCGCGGCGGTTGCCCCCTCCCTGACCCTTCCCCGCCCTCGGCCGGCCGAAGGCCGGTCCGATCGCGGGAGAGGGGGACTCCGCTGTAATCCCGCAAAGCTCCTGCCCCCTCTCCCGCGGAACGCGGGGGAGGGGTGGGGAGGGGGCCATCACTCACTTGTCGGATTTGTCGACGTAACGGTCTGCCTGTTTCTGCTCCTCGGCGGCCTCGCGCGACATTTCCTCGCCGATCTTCGGGTCGAGGCGCTTGGCCTCTTCGATCAGCTCGCGCGCCTTGCGGGGATCGCCTTCGGCGGCCCGGTCCAGCGCCTCCTCGGCGATCTCATGGGCCTTCTTGTGCTCCGGGGTCTGTTCGTGGCGGGTTGCCATCGCTGCGTCTCCTGGACATTGCGGAAATCCGTTCGGACGTCCTCCAACAGCCCGCGGCCGCCCGGGTTCCAGCCGCCGCAGCGCACAAAATTTTTTTGGAAGCGACGGAATAGGGAAGGCGGGCTGCCCGTTTGTGCGGGTGTCCGGTGGCACACGGCCACCCTGCAACAGGGCACGCGAACTCCCCATGAGCAACCCGAAGAACCCGATCCGGCGCGCAGCCATCGTCGCCGCTCTGCTGGCCGTGACTGCCGGCCACGCGTCCTTCTGGTCCTGGCGCAACGCGCCGACGCCGGTGGAGGCGGAGCCCGGACGCATCGAATCCGTGTCCTACTCGCCCTCGGGGCGCAGCTACGATCCCAACCACCAGCCGGTGGTGCCGCGCCGGGAGATCGAGAAGGACATGACCGCCATCGCCGGCTTCGCCGACGGCGTGCGCACCTATTCCACGCTCGGCTCGCAGGGCGAGGTGCCTGAGATCGCGGTGTCCAAGGGGCTGGACGTCACGCTCGGCATCTGGCTGAGCAAGGACAAGGCCCGCAACGAGCGCGAGGTGCTGCACGGCATCGCGCTTGCCAAGGAGTTCCGCGGCATCAAGCGCATCGTCGTCGGCAACGAGACGCTGCTGCGCGCCGAGCTGACCGACGCCGAGCTGGCGTCCTACATCCGCCGCGTGCGCGCCGCCGTGCCCCCCGGCATCAAGGTCGGCACCGCCGATGTCTGGTCGGAGATGATCAAGGCCGACGCCACCGTGAAGGCCTCGGACTTCATGGGCGTCCACGTCCTGCCCTACTGGGAGGGCGTGCCGGTGGCGGACGCGCTGACCTGGATTCGCGACCGGCTCGACACCGTGCGCAAGGCGCATCCGGGCAAGCCGCTGTTCGTCGGCGAGGTTGGCTGGCCGTCGGGTGGCGAGAACTTCCATGACGCCTACCCGACGCCTGAGGCCCAGGCCGCCGTCGTCCGCGGATTCGCGGCGGAGGCCAACGCGCTAGGCATCCATTACAACGTGGTCGAGGCGTTCGACGGCATCTGGAAATCGACCATCGAAGGCTCGCCCGGCCCGACCTGGGGCGTGCTCGACGCCGACCGTGCGCCGAAATGGGCGATGACCGGCGCGGTCGCCGCCCCCTATGGCGAGCGGGTCGGCGCCGGGGTGGCGCTGGCCGTCGGCCTCGCCCTGTCGGCCTTCGCCGTGTTCCGCCGCCGCACCAATGTCGGCTTCGCGCTGGCCGCCGCGCTCGGCGCCAACGTCATCGGCTTCGCCATCGGTTCCGCCGTCGCCGGCGCTTTCGCCGAGTATCTGACCTTCGGCGCCGTCACCACCTGGGGCTCCGCCTTCGCGCTCGGCGCCCTGATGATGAGCGTCGCCTTCGCCGATCTGGTCGACGTCGCCCGCCGCCTGCTGACCGGCCGCGCCCCGGCGCTGCTGCCGCAAGCCGTGCCTGAGGTCGGACACCAGCCGGCCGGGCACACGCCCATGGTCTCCATCCACGTCGCCGCCTGCCGCGAGCAGCCGGACGTCCTCAACGCCACGCTTGCCTCGCTGTCGCGGCTAGACTACCCGAACTACGAGGTTGTCGTCCTGATCAACAACACCGAGGAGGAGCATCTTGTCCGCCCGGTGGAGGAGATGTGCCGGGCGCTCGGGTCCAAGTTCAAGTTCCACTGGTACAAGAAGATCTCCGGCTTCAAGGCCGGCGCGCTGAACGCCGCCCTGCGCCACACCGATCCGTCTGCCGGGATCGTCGCCGTGCTCGATGCCGACTATACCGTATCGCCCGACTGGCTGTCGAAGCTGGCCCCGGCCTTCGCCGATCCGTCCGTCGGCATCGTCCAGGCCCCGCAGGAGCACCGTGACGGCGACGAGACCGCGTTGAAGGCGGCGATGACCGCCGAATACCGCCCCTTCTTCGACGTCGGCATGCAGGAAGGCGTCTCCAGCCAGGCCTTCATCTGCCACGGCACCATGATCATGCTGCGCCGCTCCGCCATGGACCAGGTCGGCGGCTGGTCGGAAGCCGGCATCTGCGAGGACACCGAGCTGGGCCTGCGCATCCTGTCGGCCGGCTACCGCGCCGCCTACACCGACGAGCGACTCGGCGCCGGCCTCGCCCCGGACAACTTCATGCAGTTCCGCAAGCAGCGTGACCGCTGGGTGTTCGGCTCGACCCAGATCGTCCGCGCCCATTGGAAGAAGTTCCTGCCGGGCTCGGCCGAGCTGAACGCGCGGCAGAAGCTGGGCTACGTCACCAACTGGATCCGCTGGTGGTCCGACGCCGTCGGCCTGTTCGCAGCCGCCGCCGCCGTGGTCTGGACCTTCGCCTCGCTGGTCCTGCCGCTCCACCTGCCGCCGGTCGCCGCGACCGCCGCCGTGCTGGGTGCCCTGGTCTTGCGTGCCGGCTCCAGCCTGCTGGCCTCGCGCTACGCCTCGGGCAACAGCTGGAGCCACAGCCTGGGTGCCTGCGCAGTCGGCATGGCGCTGTCGACCACGGTGGCGCTGGCCGTCGTCCGCGGCCTGTTCCGCAAGCAGGACGCCTTCCGGGTGACCGCCAAGGGCGGCAAGCGCGCCGCCGGCCGCTTCTGTGCCAAGCCGGAGGCGATTCTGTCCGGCGCCCTGGTCGCCGCCTCGACCACCGCCGCGCTGGTCAACCCGCTGGGCACCCTGTCGCTGGAGCTGTGGTCTATCCTGCTCGCCGCCATGGCGGTGCCGAACCTGATGGCCGTCGCCTTCGGCATCGGCGACATGCTGCCGGTCCGCGAGAGCAAGCCGGCCCCGGTACCGGCGGTCCAGCAGAACGCCCCGGCCGGTCAGGAGCAGGGGGCGAACCGTCCGATCGCCGCGTAACTCCCGCCCTTCTCCCGCCCGTTTCATCCCCATGGCCCCTTTCCCGCCCGCCCGGCGGGGGAGGGGCCGGCTTTTTTGGGGGAGGGTACGCATGTCCCACCAAGGTCAAACTTGTGAGCGGCGGCGCTTCGTGCCTACCATCTGCGCGTCAACACCGCGCGAACCAATGCGCCCCCGCACTCCATGCTGCGCTTCACGCCCTGGGAGAACGCCATGCACGTCGTCACCGCGTCCGACCAATCGCCGCGCTCGCTCCTGGCCGATGACGACCGGGTGCGGCTGGAACGCTTCCTGGCCGATCAGGCCGGTGCGGCCCGGGTCACGGTGATCGAGGACGGGCGGCTCGGCGGTGGCGCCATCTCCCTAAATCTGGCGGTGACGCTGGACATCGACGGCGGCCGGCTGGCCGGGCGTCACGCCTGCGTGCTGCGGATGGAGGGGGCCGGCCGCATCTCCGCCAGCATCGGCAAGCTGCGCGAGTTCGTGGTGCTGCGCGCGGCGTTCGCCGGTGGCGTGGCGGCGCCGGAACCGCTGTTCGCCTGTGACGATCCGGCGGTGCTGGGGCCCGACTTCTACATCATGCGCCGGGCCGAGGGGCTGGGCGCCGGCCATGCCGTCACCCGGTCCGACGCGCCGCAGCCGGACTTGGCGCGCGAGCTCGGCCGGCAGCTCGGCCTGTTGCACCGGGTGTCGCCGGACACCGACGGGCTGGAGCGGCTGGGCGACCTGCCGGACTGCCCGGCGCAGGAGACGCTGGCGCAGCTCCGCCGCTGGTTCGGCGATCTGGCGCGGCGCGATCCGGTGATCGCCTGGGGGCTGCGCTGGATGGAGATCAATGCTCCGTTGCCGGGGGCCGTGGTGCTGTGCCACCGCGATTTCCGCACCGGCAACTATCTGGTCAAGGACGGTGCCCTGACCGCGATCCTTGATTGGGAGTTCGCCGGGTTCAGCGACCCCATGGAGGATCTCGGCTGGTTTTGCGCCCGGTCCTGGCGCTTCCGCCGCACGGACCGCGAGGCCGGCGGCATCGCCGATCGTGCGGATTTCTATGCCGGCTACGAGGAGACCGCCGGCCGCCGCGTCGATCCCGCCCGCGTGGCCTATTGGGAGACGGCGGCCTATCTCCGCTGGGCGGCGGTCGCGCTGGAACAGGGGCGCCGCCACAGCTCGGGCGCCGAACCGTCGCTGGAGCTGGCCCTGACCGGCCGCATGCTGCCGGAGATCGAGATGGACCTGCTGCGCCATCTGCGCTCGACCGGCGCGGTGATGGCTAGCGCCGTGGACAAGGTGGCCTGATGCTGAGCGATGCCGATGCCCGCGGCTTGCTGGAGATCGCCGCCGCGACCTTCCGCACCGACGTCCTTCCCCATGTGGCCCCGGAGGCGCGCTTCAAGGCGCTGATGGTCGCCAATGCACTGGAGGTCGCCCAGCGCGAGTTGAAGGGCCTCGATGCCGCCGGCCATTCCGTGCTGGGGGCGCTCGCGCTGCTCTATGGCGAGGACGCCGACGATGGTCTGGCCGGCGACGAACTGCGCCACCGGGTCGAGGCGTTGGAACACCGTTTGTGCATCGAGATCGCCGCCGGCGACTTCGATCATGACGGCCAGGAGGTGCTGATGGACTCGCTGGATGCAATCGTCAGGGCGCGGCTCGGCATTACCAATCCGAAGGCGCTGGGGTAGGGCGATCCGGCGGAGACCCCGATGCCGGCACTTGGGCGCCGCCTATGGCGACGGACCCCGAAGTCGCTCGCAAGTTTCTCGACTGCCTTCCACCTACGACCGCCTTCGGCATTTATCCGGCCTATGGGCGACGGCTTCATGCCCTCTTCCGGGGCGGGAGGGGGAGCAATTTGCGATTGCCCTCGCCCCGTCCGAAGGCAGCTTGACTTTCGCGCCCGTCCGGTGTGGTGTGTCGAACCGTTTTTTTCGCCGGAATCCGACCTTTTCAAGGTGTTTCGACCCATGCACCCCTACCGCACGCACACCTGCGGCCAGCTTCGTGAAGAGAATGCCGGTGAGACCGTCCGCCTGTCGGGCTGGATGAACCGGAAGCGCGACCATGGACAGCTGCTGTTCATCGACCTGCGCGACCATTACGGCCTGACGCAGTGCGTGGTCGATACCTCCAATCCGGCCTTCGAGGTCGCGAACCGGCTGAAGCTCGAATCGGTCGTCACCGTCACCGGCAAGGTGGTCAAGCGCACCGCCGAGACCATCAACGACAGGCTGCCCACCGGCCGCATCGAACTACAGATCGCCGAGTTGACGGTCGAGGGCGAGGCGGAGCAGATCCCGCTGCAGGTCAACCAGGACACCGACGCCGGCGAGGATGTGCGCCTGCGCTACCGCTTCCTCGACCTGCGCCGCGAGCGCATCCACGAGAACATCATGCTGCGCTCGCGCGTGATCGCCTCGGCGCGCCGCCGCATGATCGACCAGGGCTTCACCGAGTTCCAGACGCCGATCCTCACCGCCTCCTCGCCGGAAGGTGCCCGCGACTATCTGGTGCCGAGCCGCAACCATCCCGGCAAGTTCTACGCGCTGCCGCAGGCGCCGCAGCAGTTCAAGCAGCTGCTGATGGTGGCCGGCTTCGACCGCTACTTCCAGATCGCCCCCTGCTTCCGCGACGAGGATGCGCGTGCCGACCGCAGCCCGGGCGAGTTCTACCAGCTCGACTTCGAGATGTCGTTCGTCACCCAGGAAGACGTCTTCGCCGCGATCGAGCCGGTGCTGCACGGCATCTTCGACGAGTTCGGCGGCTTCCGCCGCGACTCGAAGCCGGCGATCGACCAACTGCCGTTCCGCCGCATCTCCTTCGCCGAATCGATGCTGAAGTACGGCAACGACAAGCCGGACCTGCGCAACCCGCTCGTCATCACAGACGTGACCGAGGTGTTCAAGCGCGACGACGTCGAGTTCCGCGCCTTCAAGCAGACGCTGGAGAAGGGCGGCGTCGTCCGCGCCATCCGCGCCCCGAAGGTCTCCGACCGTCCGCGCAGCTTCTTCGACAAGCTGAACGACTGGGCGCGCGGACTAGGCGCTCCCGGCCTCGGCTACATCGTTATGGAAGCGGGCGGCGGCAAGGGGCCGATCGCCAAGTTCGTGCCGGAGGCGGCGCAAGCCCAACTGCGCGAGCTGGCCGGCATGGAAGACGGCGATGCGATCTTCTTCGTCTGCGACCAGCCCGGCCCGGCGGCCAAGCTGGCCGGCTTCGCCCGCACCCGCATCGGCGAGGAACTGGACCTGATCGAGAAGAACGCCTTCCGCTTCTGCTGGATCGTCGACTTCCCGATGTACGAAATGGATGAAGAGACCAACAAGGTCATCTTCAGCCACAACCCGTTCTCCATGCCCCAGGGCGGCCTGAAGGCTTTGGAGACGATGAACCCGCTCGACATCAAGGCCTACCAGTACGACATCGTCTGCAATGGCGTGGAGCTGTCGTCCGGCGCCATCCGCAACCATCTGCCGGAAGTGATGTACAAGGCCTTCGAGATCGCCGGCTACCCGCCGGAGGAGCTGGAAGCCCGATTCGGCGGCATGCTGAGCGCGTTCAAGCTGGGCGCCCCGCCGCATGGCGGCTCGGCTCCCGGCATCGACCGCATCGTCATGCTGCTGGCCGACGAGCCGAACATCCGCGAGGTGATCGCCTTCCCGCTGAACCAGCGGGCCGAGGATCTGCTGATGCAGGCTCCGGCGCCGGTCGATACGGCACGCCTGCGCGAGCTGCACTTGAAGCTCGACCTTCCCAAGCCGAAGGTCGCCGCGCCGGCGGCGCCCCAGGCCTAATTAAGCCGGACCCGATCAGGACTTCCGAACCGCTTCCGGTTCAAGGAAAAAAGGCCGCGCGGACAGGGCTCCGCGTGGCCTTTTTTCTTGTCAACACAGGTTCGCGGGGCTATGTAAGCGCCGTCGTCAAAACCTCACGCGGGCTGGCGGACCGTCGGTTTCGTCCGATGGCCCGATCCGGTGTCGTAGGCCATGGTTTTCATGCGCCCGACAACGCCCGCGGCGGAGCAACCGGAAAAAGGGATTTTTTCCACATGACCATGCCCACCTTCACCATGCGCCAGCTGCTGGAAGCCGGTGTCCACTTCGGCCACCACACCCGCCGCTGGAACCCGAAGATGAACCAGTACATCTTCGGCGTCCGCAACGGCGTGCACATCATCGATCTCGAGCAGACCGTCCCGATGCTGCACCGCGCCCTCCAGGCCGTGCGCGACGTCGTCGCCGGCGGTGGCCGCGTCCTGTTCGTCGGCACCAAGCGCCAGGCCCAGGAGCGGATCGCCGAAGCCGCCGCCAAGTGCGGCCAGTACTACGTCAACCACCGCTGGCTCGGCGGTATGCTGACCAACTGGAAGACCATCTCCCAGTCGATCAAGCGCCTGCGCGAGATGGAAGAGCGTCTGGGCGGCGACACCTCGGGCCTGACCAAGCGCGAAGTGCTCGAGCTGACCCGTGAGCGCGATAAGCTTGAGCGTGCGCTGGGCGGCATCAAGGAGATGGGCGGCCTGCCGGACGTCATCTTCATCATCGACACCAACAAGGAGTCGATCGCGGTCAAGGAAGCCAACAAGCTGGGCATCCCGGTCATCGCGGTCCTCGACAGCAACTCCGATCCGGACGGCGTGGCCTTCCCGATTCCCGGCAATGACGACGCGCTGCGCGCCATCGAGATGTACTGCGACCTGACGGTCGGCGCCGTGCTCGACGGCCTGCAGGCCGAGATGAGCGCCGCCGGCATCGACGTCGGTGCCGCCGAGGACGCCCCGGCCGAGCAGCTGCCGGAGGAAGAGACCGCAGAGACCGCCGCCCAGGCCTGACCCTGACGGTTGAAGGGCAGCCGGGCCTTATGACCTATGGCCCGGCTGCCTTTTTTATGGCTTGCCACCCGTTTTGACTTTGTGACTCAATCCGATCCGCTTGCCGGATCGCTTGGAAGGAAGAGGGCGCAACATGGCCGAGATTACCGCCTCGCTCGTCAAGGAACTGCGCGAGAAGACCGGCGCGGGCATGATGGACTGCAAGAAGGCGCTGAACGAGACGCAGGGCGACCTCGAGGGCGCCGTCGACTGGCTGCGCAAGAAGGGCCTTGCCGCTGCCGCCAAGAAGTCGGGCCGCGTCGCCGCCGAAGGTCTGGTCGCCGTCGCCACCGCCGGTACCAAGGGTGCCGTCGTCGAGGTGAATGCCGAGACCGACTTCGTTGCCCGCAATGACCGGTTCCAGGCGTTCGCCGCCACGACCGCCGAGCTGGCCCTGGCCACCGGTGGCGATGTCGAGGCGCTCAAGGCCGCCACCTATCCGGGCACCTCGCACACCGCCCAGGACGAGCTGACCAGCCTGATCGCCACCGTCGGCGAGAACATGAACCTGCGCCGCAGCGTCACCCTGTCGGTCTCGGCCGGCGTGGTTGTCAGCTACGTCCATTCGGCCATCGCGCCGGGCCTGGGCAAGATCGGCGTCCTGGTCGCCCTCGAGTCGACCGGCGATGCCGCCAAACTGGCCGATCTCGGCAAGCAGATCGCCATGCACATCGCCGCCGCCCGTCCGGATGCGCTCGACATCGCCGATGTCGACACCTCGTCGCTGGAGCGTGAGCGCAGCGTGCTGGCCGAACAGGCCCGTGCGTCCGGCAAGCCGGAAAACATCATCGAGAAGATGGTGGAAGGCCGCGTTCGCAAGTACTACGAGGAGGTCTGCCTGCTGGAGCAGACCTACGTGATCGACGGCGAGACCAAGGTCCGCAAGGTGGTCGAGAACGCCGCCAAGGACATCGGTGCACCGGTCAAGGTCACGGGCTTCACACGCTACGCGCTGGGCGAGGGCATCGAGAAGGCCCAGTCGGACTTCGCTGCCGAAGTCGCCGCCGCCGCCGGCGTCCAGGGCTAAGCAAGGTTCGACCGTCAGCCGCATTCCGAAACAACAAGGGAGCGTTCCCCCAATGGTCGAGACCACCGGGACCACCGCGTCGGCCGCGAGCCCCCGTTACAAGCGGGTTCTCCTCAAGGTGTCGGGCGAAGCGCTGATGGGTCAGCGCGACTACGGACTGGACCCCGAGATGGTCAACCGCATCGCCAATGAGGTGAAGGCGGTCATCGCGCTCGGTGTCCAGGTTTGCCTGGTCATCGGCGGGGGGAACATCTTCCGGGGTGTGAAGGGTGCGGCCGGCGGCATGGAACGTGCCTCGGCCGACTATATCGGCATGCTCGCCACTGTGATGAACGCGCTCTCGATGCAGAGCGCGCTCGAGCGGATGGGCGTCATCACCCGGGTGCAGTCGGCTATCCCCATGTCCTCGGTCTGCGAGCCCTACATCCGGCGCCGTGCAGTCCGTCACATGGAAAAGGGCAGGGTAGTGATCTTCGCCGCCGGTACCGGCAACCCCTTCTTCACCACCGACACCGCCGCCGCTCTGCGCGCGTCGGAAATGGGGTGCGACGGCCTGCTGAAGGGCACGCAGGTGGACGGCGTCTACACCGCCGATCCGAAGAAGGATCCGGCTGCGACCCGCTATGAGCGCCTCACCTACATGGATGTCCTGACCAAGGACCTGCAGGTGATGGACGCGTCGGCCATCGCGCTTGCGCGTGAGAACCACATCCCCATCCTCGTCTTCTCCATCCACACGCCCGGCGCCTTCGCAGAAGTGATGCAGGGCCGTGGCAAGCACACCATCATAACGGAAGAAAGGGAGTAGGCCCGTGGCTGCGCCCGACCTATCGGATCTGAAGCGCCGCATGGAAGGCGCGCTCGAATCGTTTCGCAAGGAACTGAGTGGCCTGCGTACCGGCCGCGCTTCGTCCAACCTGCTTGAGCCGGTGATGGTCGAAGCCTACGGCAGCCGCATGCATCTGCGTGAGGTCGCCACGGTGTCCGTTCCGGAACCTCGCCTGATCTCCGTGCAGGTGTGGGACCGCGGCATGATCAAGGCGGTGGAGAAAGCCATCCGCGACAGTGGTCTGGGGCTCAATCCCCAGTCCGAAGGCCAGGTCATCCGCGTGCCGCTGCCCGATCTGACGCAGGAGCGCCGCGCCGAACTGGCGAAGGTCGCCCACAAATATGCCGAGCAGGCCCGCGTCGCCATCCGCAACATCCGTCGTGACGGCATGGATGCGCTGAAGAAGGCGGAGAAGGCCAGCGAGATCACCCAGGACGAGCACAAGGTCCAGGCCGACAAGGTGCAGACGTTGACCGACCAGCACATCAAGCTGGCCGACGATGCGCTTGCACAAAAAGAAAAGGAAATCATGCAGGTCTGATCCGGAATGCGCGACGCGGACGACAACCGGTCCCAGAAGGCCCCGGCACACGTCGCCATCATCATGGATGGCAACGGGCGTTGGGCAAAGGCGCGCGGCCTGCCGCGCACCGCCGGTCACAAGAAGGGCGTGGACGCCGTCCGCCGCACCGTGGAAGCGGCGCGCGAGCTTGGCATCGGCACTCTGACGATCTTCAGCTTCTCTTCGGAGAACTGGCGCCGGCCGGAGGAGGAGGTCAGCGACCTGATGGGTCTGCTGCGCTTCTACCTGCGCAGCGAGGTCGCCGAACTGCACAAGGCGGGTATCCGACTTCGGGTGATCGGTGATCGCGCCCGGCTGTCGGACGACATCAACCGCCTGATCGTCAATGCCGAGGACCTGACCGCCGCCAACCGGGTCATGACCCTGGTGGTGGCGCTCAGCTATGGTTCGCGGCTGGAAATCGTGCAGGCGGCGCGGCAGCTTGTCGAGGATGTCGCGGCAGGGCGTCTGTCGCCCGGCGCCATCGACGAGGGTGCGCTATCGGCCCGGCTCTATACGGCCGACATTCCCGACCCCGACCTGATTATTCGCACCAGTGGCGAGAAGCGGATCAGCAATTTCCTGCTGTGGCAGGCCGCTTACGCGGAGTTCGTCTTCGTGGACACCCTCTGGCCCGATTTCACCAAGTGCGACCTGGAGGCGGCTATTGAAGAGTTCCACCGACGGGAACGCCGCTTCGGCGCCACCACCGCCGGGACCCGCTGAGGCGCCGGAGGCTGCGTCGCCACCGCTGCCGGTGAAGGCGTCCAGGGCGGGGGACCTCAAGGTTCGCGTCCTGTCGGCCGTCGTCCTGGCACCGGTCGTGCTGGGAGCTGTCTGGATGGGCGGCTGGGTGTTCCACGCCCTGATGGCGTTCAGCGCGGTGGTAGCCGTTTCCGAATGGACGAACATGGTTCCCAGCGCCCGGCGCCTGCCGGCGCGGCTGATGGCGGCCATCGGCATTATGATCGCCGTGATGGCGCAGATCGCCGCCGGCCCCGCCGCGGCATTGGGGGTTGCGGCGGCTTTCGCGGTCCTGACCGGTATTGTCGGCGGCGGTAAGGATCGCGGCCTGCTGGGATTCGGCGTGCTCTATGTCGCGGTCGGAATGGCCGGGCTGATGTGGCTGCGCGACCTTCCCACTGTCGGGCTTTCTCTTTTCCTCTATGTGATGCTCGCCATATGGGCGACCGACATCGGCGCCTATGCTGCCGGCCGGAGCATCGGCGGACCGAAGCTGGCGCCGCGCATCAGCCCCAAGAAGACCTGGGCCGGCCTGCTCGGCGGCATGGTTTCCGCTTCGCTGTTCGGCTGGCTGGTGGCACTGGCCTTTGGTGCCGCAAGGCCGGATGTCGCGCTGGCAGTCGGAGCAGTCGTCGCGGTGGTCGGACAGGCCGGCGATCTCTTCGAGTCGGCGGTCAAACGGCGCTACAATGTGAAGGATAGCGGCCAGCTCATCCCCGGGCACGGCGGCATCCTCGACCGCATCGACGGGCTTCTGGCCGCAGCCCCGGTGTTGGCCTTGTTCCATGCGGCCGCTGGATCGGTTCTCTCATGGTGGTGATGGCGGGAGCGGTGTCCGATACGCCGCGCAGGGTGACGATCCTCGGATCGACCGGTTCTGTCGGTACCCAGACTGTGGATCTCGTCGCCCGCGATCCGGATCGCTTCCCGGTAGAGGCGCTGACCGCCAACCGCAACGTCGATCTGCTGGCCCGGCAGGCCCGGCAACTGAACGCAAGACTGGCGGTCGTCGCCGATCCCGCCAGCTACGCCGGATTGAAGGAACGGCTGTCCGGAACCGGGATCGAGGCCGCGGCCGGGGCCGATGCCGTCATCGCCGCCGCCGAACGGCCGACCGACTGGGTGATGGCCGCCATCGTCGGCGCGGCCGGGTTGGGGCCGACATTGGCCGCAGTGCGCCGTGGCGCCATCGTCGCCTTCGCCAACAAGGAGGTGCTGGTCTGTGCCGGCGCCCTGATGATGGAAGAGGTGAAGGCGCACGGCGCCACGCTGCTACCGGTCGACAGCGAGCATTCCGCCATCTACCAGGTCTTCGACTTCGAGCGGACCTCCAGCGTCTCACGTCTGATCCTGACCGCTTCCGGCGGCCCCTTCCGCAGCCGGGACCGTGCCTTCATGGCGACGGCGACGCGGGAGCAGGCGGTGGCACACCCGACCTGGGAGATGGGCGCCAAGATCTCCGTCGACAGCGCCACGATGATGAACAAGGGACTGGAGCTTATCGAGGCCCATTTCCTGTTCGGCATCCCGGAAGAGCGGATCGACGTCCTGGTCCATCCGCAGTCGGTCATCCATTCCCTGGTGGAGTATGTCGACGGTTCGGTCCTGGCCCAACTCGGCACGCCGGACATGCGCACCCCAATTGCCTACGCGCTCGGCTGGCCGGCACGCATCGCCACTCCGGCGGAGAGGCTCGACCTGGTCAAAGCCTCGACCCTGACCTTCGAGGCACCTGATCCCGTGCGTTTTCCGGCTCTCCGGCTGGCCCGCGCCGCCTTGCAAAGCGGGGGTGCCGCCCCTACTATTCTCAGTGCCGCCAACGAGGTGGCCGTCCAGGCGTTTCTCGACCGCCGGATAGGCTTCCTCGACATCGAAAGGATCGTCGAGGAGACGTTGGCGGCGTTGCCCCACCGCCCGCTGAGCGATCTCGCCGCCGTGCGGGACGCCGACGCGGACGCCAGGCGTGATGCCGCCGGACGCGTGACGGCCAGCGGTGCGATGGCGGTTGGCAGCCGATGATCCGCGTTCGAGGCGCTGGAAGGCGCAAGGGTTGAAATGGACGTTATCGGCGGTTTCTGGACTTCGGTGCTGGCCTTTTTGCTGGTTCTCACCGTGCTCGTCTTCGTGCATGAGCTTGGGCACTATCTGGTCGCCCGACGCAATGGCGTAAGGATCGAGACCTTCTCCATCGGATTCGGACCCGAGCTGTTCGGGTTCACCGACCGCGTGGGCACACGCTGGAAATTCAGCGCGCTCCCGCTCGGCGGCTACGTCAAGATGTTCGGCGACGCGGATCCGGCCAGCACCCCCGGCGCGCATCTGACGGCCATGTCGGCGGACGAGCGTGCGGTTTCGTTCCATCACAAGCGGCTGGGTCAGCGTGCCGCCATTGTCGCCGCCGGCCCGATCGCTAATTTCGTCTTTTCCATCGTCGTGCTGGCCCTGCTGTTCATGACGGCCGGCCAGTCCTTCACTCCACCCGACGTCGGCGGGATCCAGCCCGGCAGTGCGGCGGAACGCGCCGGCATCCAACCGGGCGACCTGATCCTGGCGGTCGATGGGACCGGAGTGCAGCGGTTCGAGGAAATCCGGCAGATCGTCTCCATCCGCCCCGGGCAGCCGCTTGCCATCGAGTTGAAGCGCGACGGCCGGGTGATGACCGTTACTGCGACGCCTGATTCCCAGTCCGTCACCGACCGACTCGGCAACAGCCATCAGATCGGATTGCTCGGCATCAGCCGTGGCAGCGTCGGAATGATGCGCCACGACCCGCTGACGGCCGTCTGGCAGGCGGGGCGAGAAGTCGCAGGCATGATCACCGGTACCTTCACCGCGCTGGGCCAGATGGTCCAGGGGTCGCGCGGAACCGAGGAACTCGGCGGGCCGTTGCGCATCGCCCAGATGTCGGGCGAAGTGGCTCAATCCGGCTGGTATCCGCTGGTCTGGTTCATGACCTTCCTGTCGGTGAACCTGGGGCTGATCAACCTCTTCCCGGTGCCGATGCTGGACGGCGGCCACCTGCTGTTCTACGGCATCGAAAAGCTGCTCGGCCGACCCCTTGGAGCGCGAGCGCAAGAATACGGTTTCCGAATTGGATTGGCCTTGGTATTAACGCTCATGGTCTTCGCCACGTGGAACGACCTTGTTCAATTGCGCGTGGTCGATTTCTTCCGGGGACTGGTCTCCTGAGTCCAGCCCCTTGCCAGGGAGCGTGATTTGCCGGTGTCGAGCAAAGTTCTGGTGGCGGGCCTGCTGGCCGGCTGCGCCATGACGACGGTGTCTGTCGCCCACGCCCAAACCGCCGCCTCGCCCGGGCGGGCGCCGGCGGGATCCGGGTCCATGGTCGCCCAGGTTTTCAGCGGCGGCACGGTGCGTGACATCCGGGTCGAAGGCACTCAGCGAATCGAGCCGTCCACGGTCCGCTCCTACCTCACCATTCAGCCGGGCGACCCGTTCGATCCCGATCGGATCGACCAGTCGCTCAAGGCACTGTTCAACACCGGCCTGTTCGCCGATGTCGTGCTGAAGCGCGAAGGCGATGCGCTGGTGGTGACGGTGGCAGAGAACCCGATCATCAACCGCATCGCGTTCGAGGGGAACCGGCGCATCGACAAGGAGACGCTGGAGAAGGAAATCCAGCTGCGTCCCCGGGTCGTCTATACGCGCACCCGGGTTCAGACCGACGTCCAGCGCATCCAGGAAATCTACCGGCGCCAGGGCCGTTTCGCGGCGACGGTGGAACCGAAGATCATTCAGCTCGACCAGAATCGCGTCGATCTGGTCTATGAGATCAACGAGGGTGTGCGCACGGGCGTGCGGGGAATCACCTTCATCGGCAACGAACATTTCTCGGACGGGACGCTGCGCGAGTCGGTCCAGACCAAGGAATCGGCATGGTGGCGTTTCCTGTCGTCCGACGACAACTATGATCCGGACCGTCTGAATTACGACCGCGATCTGCTGCGCCGTTTCTACTTGAAGGAAGGCTACGCAGATTTCCGCGTGGTATCCGCCGTGGCGGAACTGACGCCTGACAAGGAAGACTTCTTCATCACCTTCACCATCGAGGAAGGCGAGCGCTACAAGTTCGGTAAGGTCGATATCAAGACCTCGTTGAAGCAGCTCGATCCCACGGTGCTGCAGAACAGCGTCACGACCGGCGAGGGCGACTGGTACAACGCGCAGAAGGTGGAAGACAGCATCACGAAACTGACGAACGCCGTCGGTGATCTGCAATACGCCTTCGTCGACGTGCGGCCGCGCATCACGCGCAACCGTGAAAACCATACCATTGACATCACATACGAGATCAACGAGGGACCTCGCACCTTCGTCGACCGGATCGACATCACCGGCAACGTCCGCACGCTGGACAAGGTTGTGCGGCGCGAGATGCTGCTTTCGGAAGGAGATCCGTTCAACTCTTCCAAGTTGAAGCGGTCCGAACAGCGCATCAAAGATCTGGGCTTCTTCGAGCGCGTGAACATCACGACCGCGGAGAGCAGTGCACCTGATCGCACCGTCGTGAACGTCGATGTGGCTGAGCAGTCCACCGGTGAAATCTCCATCGGTGCCGGCTTCTCCACCTCCGATGGTCCGTTGGGTGACTTCTCGATCCGTGAGCGCAATTTGCTCGGCCGCGGTCAGGACCTGCGTCTGGGGGCGACGCTGTCCGGCCGGCGCCAACTGTACGACCTCTCCTTTACGGAGCCGTACTTCATGGACCGCGACCTGTCGGCCGGCGTCGATATTTTCCGGACGCGGTACAATTACCAGGATGAGAGCTCGTTCAACGAGAAGAATACCGGCTTTGCCCTGCGTCTGGGCTATCCGCTGACCGAGACTCTGCGGCAGCGTGTGTATTACCAGCTCCAGGACACCTTGATCGAGGAAGTGCCGACCACTGCGTCGAAATACATCCAGGAGCAGCGTGGCGAACGCTTGACGTCGTTGATCGGCCAGGAACTGACCTACGACGTCCGAAACAGCAAGCTGACTCCGACAGAGGGGTACTTCGTCCGCTTGACGAACGATATCGCCGGTCTGGGCGGTTCGGTGCGCTTCCTGCGCAACAAGCTGGCAGGTGGTTACTATCTTCCGCTTGGCGAGGACCAGTGGGTCCTGAGCACGACGGGCGAAATCGGCTATATCCATGGCATCGGCAAGAAGGTCGATCTCGGGGACCGCTTCTTTATCGGCGGTGATACGTTGCGCGGCTTCAACACCGCCGGCATCGGTCCGCGCGACGTTTCGACCGGTGACGCGCTGGGCGGCACGCGCTATGCCCGCGCATCGGTCGAGATGAGCTTCCCCTTTGGTCTGCCTGAGGAATTCGGTCTGCTCGGCCATGCCTTCACAGATGTCGGCACATTGGGCAAGGTCGATATCAACGATCCGAACGTGAAGGACGAGGAGTCCATCCGTGTATCCATCGGCACCGGTGTGTCGTGGAAGTCTCCGTTCGGCCCGATCCGGCTCGACGTGGCGTTGCCGATCCGCAAGGAAGGCTACGACAAGAAAGAGCTCATCCGCTTCAGCTTCGGAACCAGGTTCTAAGATGCAACCCATCCTATCGAAGGCGCCTTTCCGCGTCGCCGTTCTATCGGCTGTCACGGCCGCCGGTTTCCTGTTCGCCATGACCTCGGTCCAGGCGCAGACCACGCCCAAGGCGGAGGCTCCGAAGGCTGACGCTGCCAAGCCCCCGGCGCCGGGGGCGGAGCTCAAGGCTCCCGTGATCGCCGTGATCGACGTCCAGAAGATCATGCAGGAATCCAGTGCATCGAAGGGTATCACCAAGTCCTTCGAGACGCTGCGCGACTCCTATCAGAAGGAAATCTCCGCTCTGGAGGACAAGCTTCGGAAGAACGAGGACGAGTTGCGCAAGCAGCAGACGGTCCTGTCGCCGGAAGCTCTTGCCAACAAGCGCCGCGACTTCGAAAAGCAAGTCGCCGAGGTGCAGAAGACCGTCCAGAACCGCAAGCGGGCTCTGGAAACCGGGTTGAACGAGGCGATGGCTGTTGTCCACAAGACGATGGTCGAGGTGGTCGCCGACATCTCTCGTGAACGTGGCGCCAATCTGGTGTTGGCGCGTCAGCAATTCGTGCTGGTGGACACCCAGCTCGACGTCACCGATACGGTGATGGAGCGGGTTAACAAGAAGCTGCCTCAGGTTGCTCTGAACGTTCCGAAACAGTGAACCATGCTTGAGCAGGGCCGCTGCCGTCCTTGGAGGGCGGTGGCGGCCCTGTCCCGTTTCCAGGTTGCCGCGGTTGCGGTCGCCGCGGAAATGGGGCAAGAAGGCGGAACATGCGATATGGCGCCGTGCCCCTGATCGGGGCGGCGGTGCCCGTTCCCTTCGAAGACGGGAACATCGAACCCTATAGGTTGGTGGAAAGGCGGGCGGCCGGGCAATGGACGTGACGGCGGACAACAACGCACAGAGCATGAAGATCGACGACATCGACATTGGGCGGATCATGCAGATGATTCCGCACCGTTACCCGATCCTCATGATCGACCGGGTGATCGATGTGACGCTGGGCGAAGGCGCCACCGGCGTTAAGAACGTCACGATCAACGAGCCCTTCTTCCAGGGTCATTTCCCGTCACGCCCCGTCATGCCCGGCGTGCTGATCATCGAAGCGATGGCCCAGACATCGGCTGTCCTGGTGGTTGCAACGCTTGGGTCGGACGCTGAAGGCAAGCTCGTCTATTTCATGACCGTGGACGAGGCACGTTTCCGTAGACCGGTAACGCCCGGCGACACCATCCATATCCACGTCACCAAGCAGCGTAAGCGCGCCAACGTGTGGAAATTCAAGGGCGAGGCCAAGGTCAACGGCGTCCTTGTCGCCGAAGCCATCTATTCCGCCATGATTTTGGACGAAAAATGACCGTCACCATCCATCCGTCCGCCATCGTCGATCCCGCGGCCAAACTGGGGGAGGGGGTCGGCATCGGCCCCTTCTGTGTCGTCGGTCCCGACGTCACGCTGGGCGACGGCGTTCGGCTGGTGTCGCATGTGGCGGTCGACGGGCGGACCAGCATCGGCGCAGGCACCGTCATCTACCCGTTCGCCTCCATTGGCCATCGTCCGCAGGACCTCAAGTTCCACGGTGAACCGTCCGAACTGGTCATCGGTGCCCGCAACCAGATCCGTGAGCATGTGACGATGAACCCCGGCACGGAAGGCGGCGGCATGATCACCCGCGTCGGCGACGATGGGTTGTTCATGATGGGATCGCACGTGGCGCACGACTGCATTGTCGGTGACCACGTCATCATGGCGAACAATGCCACCCTGGGAGGCCACGTCACCCTGGGCGATTACGTCATCATCGGTGGTCTTTCGGCGGTCCGGCAGTTTGTCCGCATCGGTTCCCACGCCATGATCGGCGGAATGTCGGGCGTCGAGAACGATGTCATCCCCTTTGGGCTGGTGATGGGGGACCGCGCACGGCTGGCCGGCCTGAATCTGGTGGGGCTTGAGCGGCGTGGTTTCAAGAAGGATGATATCCACGCCCTTCGTGCGGCCTATCGTATGCTGTTCGGTTCGGAGGGAACCTTTGCGGAGCGTGTGGAGGAGGTCGGACGAGATTTCGGCGAGAGTGCGCTGATTTCCGACGTGCTCACCTTCATCCGCGCCAAGGAGGCACGATCCCTCTGCCAGCCGCGCGAGAGCTGAGGGAGGCGGCCGATGGCCGATTCCGGGCAAATGGACTCTTGCGATTCGCTCGGCCCAAAACTGGCGATCCTGGCCGGCGGCGGCACGCTGCCGGCCAGGATCGCCAGCGCGGTGCGCGGCCAAGGTCGTGAGGTCTTCGTGGTCGCATTCGACGGCCATACAGATCCGGAGACGGTCGCCGGACTACCGCATCTGTGGAGCCGATTCGGTGCCGCGGGCACCATCCTACGACGCCTGCATGACGAGGGCGTTGGCGAGGTCGTTCTCGCCGGTCCGGTCAAGCGTCCCTCCTTCACTGAATTGATGCCGGATTGGCGAACCGCGCGCTTCCTCGCCCGCGTTGGAACCCGGGCGCTCGGTGACGACGGGTTGCTCCGCGCGGTGATCCGCGAGATGGAGGAGGATGGTTTCCGTGTCATCGGGTTGCAAGAATTGCTCAAGGACCTGCTGACGACGCTGGGGCCGGTCGGGCGTCGGATACCGGATGCCGAGGCCGAGCGCGACATCGCCCGTGCGGTCGAAGTCGCCCGTGCTCTGGGCGCTCTCGATGTCGGACAGGGTGCTGTGGTTCAGCAGGGCATCGTCCTGGCGGTGGAGGCGATCGAGGGCACCGACGAAATGCTGGCACGCTGTGCCGGGCTTGCGCGGCCCGGCCCCGGCGGTGTGCTGGTCAAGGTCAAAAAGCCGAGACAGGACCGACGCATCGACCTGCCGACCATGGGCGTCACCACGGTGGAGAAGGCAGCCTCCGCGGGTTTGCGCGGTATCGCGGTGGAGGCGGGCGGCAGCCTGCTGGTCGACCGTACCGCCGTGGCGGAGGCGGCCGACCGGCTCGGTCTGTTCGTGGTGGGCATCGAGGCTCCCCAATGACGCTGATCGACACGGCCGATGATGGGCCAACCCTGTTCCTGATTGCAGGCGAGCCGTCTGGCGATGCGCTGGGCGCCCGTTTGATGGCGGCGGCACGGAACCTCACTGGCGACAAGGTGCGGTTCGTCGGAATCGGCGGCGAAAAGATGATCGCCGAAGGGTTGGTCAGTCTGTTCCCAATGGGGGAGTTGACGCTGTTCGGCGTTTTTGAGCTGTTGCCGCACCTGCCCAATTTGATTCGCCGCATCGACCAGACAGTATCGGAAATCACACGGCTGCGTCCTGACGCGGTGGTCGGCATCGATTCTCCGGGCTTCACGGTTCGCGTTGCCAGGAAGGTCCGCGCCGCGTCCCCGGATATTCCGTTGATCCATTACGTAGCCCCGACCGTATGGGCCTGGAAGCCGAAACGGGCGGCGAAATACGCGGCAATCTACGATCATCTACTGGCCGTGCTTCCCTTCGAGCCTCCCTATTTCCTGCGGGAGGGATTGCCTTGTACATTCGTCGGCCATTCCGTGGTCGAGGGTGGCGCGGGAAAAGGCGATGGCACCCGGTTCCGTGAGAGGCATGGGCTGGCGCCTACCGACCGGGTCGTCGCAATGTTGCCGGGTAGCCGTAAGGGCGAAGTATCACGCCTGTTGCCGGATTTCCGCGCCACGCTCGAGGTTCTTCGCCCAACCCATCCCGATCTCGTGGCGGTCGTCCCCACCGTGGCCACGGTGCGCGACCGGGTCGCCGCTGCGGTTGCGGATTGGCCGGTGCGCACCCTGCTTCTCGAGGGTGATGCTGACAAATATGATGCCTTTGATGCTGCAGAAGCGGCGCTTGCTGCATCGGGGACCGTGGCGCTGGAATTGGCGCTCGCGGGGCTGCCGACGGTGATTGCCTATCGACTGAACCCGGTGACAGTCGCCCTGTATCGCCGGCTGATCCGAGTGAAGTACGTCAATCTCGTCAACCTGATGCTTGATCGGATGCTGGTGCCGGAACTGCTGCAGCAGGACTGCCGACCCGATAGACTGGCTGCCGAGTTAGGCCGCCTGCTTGACGAGCCGGAAGCGCGCCAGATGCAGATCGATGGCGTCGCCGAGGTCGCGCGCTGGCTGGGGCAGGGCGGTACGCCGCCCAGCGAACGCGCGGCCCGCACCATTCTGGACGTCATCGCCGACCATCGACCAAACGACCGCCAAGCGGGAGAACAGAGACCATGAGCGAATTCCGTCTGCTGCATACGATGTTGCGGGTGCTGGATCTGGAGAAGTCTTTGGACTTCTACACCCGGCTTCTCGGCATGAAGCTGCTGCGCCGCAGCGATTACGAGGGGGGGCGCTTCACGCTGGCTTTTGTCGGCTATGGCGATGAAGCCGATACCGCAGTTCTGGAACTGACTCACAATTGGGATCAGAAGGAGCCGTACGAGATCGGAACCGCCTACGGCCACATCGCGCTCGGTGTTCCCGACATTTATTCCACCTGCGAAACGCTGGCGGCTGAAGGTGTCAAGATCCCGCGTCCGCCGGGGCCGATGAAGCACGGCTCCACCGTAATCGCCTTCATCGAGGATCCCGACGGTTACAAGGTCGAACTGATCGAGGCCAAGTAGGCGTTCCAATCGATGTTCTTTGCGTGACGCATTTCGGCAGCGGTTTGGTCGGTGGTTATTTTTCACACCGCTGCCGCTCGTGCGTCACGTCCTGCCAGAAAAATATACTGTAGAACGCCCGCGCCCTCCGCATGGCGATCAAACGCGACCAGAGAGATCGGGAGTGCGACCGCTCCTATGGATGGCTGCGCGACATTTCGTCGAATTTATCCCGGACGCAGGCGGAAATAGAAGCGACCAGCGGTCACACGTCGCTCGTTGTCGTGGCAGGCTCCTGGACGCGCTTCAGGCCGAGCAGCTTGAGCACATAGCGCTCGTACCCCGGCTCGCTGAGGCCTTTGCGGACCTTGCGCAGGAAATAGCGCTCGAACCCCACTTTGGCGAGATGCACCCAGCGTCCGTGCGACGACCAGTTGATGTTGCGTGGCGGAATCTGCGGCATGGCGACGAAGGCGACGCCGCTGTCCCCGAAATCGGCCAAGCATAGCGCATTCCAGGTCGGTTCCTCGGTTGGCTCCGTTCCATCGAGCAGGGCGCGGATGTTGCGCGCGGTGGCGGTGACCATGGTCTCGATCATGTAGCCGGTCTTGGGCACGCCGACCGGCACCAGCGTCTTCTCGACCGGCGGGATGGCGATGCACACGCCAACGCCGAAGACGTTTCGGTATGTCGGGTTGCGCTGATGCTTGTCGGTCAGCACGAAGCCGCGCGGGTTTACCAGCCCCTCCGCGCCACGCAGGGCGTCGATCCCACGGAAGGCGGGGAGCATCATCGTCAGACTGCTGTCGAGAACGTGCCTGGCCTTCTCCTGGCCGTCTTCGCCGATCTCGGTGACATGCACCGCCTGCGGCTCGAATCTGTCGGTACGGGCGTTGACGATCCACTTGATGTGACGCTCACGCAGAGCCGATTCCAGCAGCCCCTTGGTGTCGCCTACGCCGCCCAGGCCGAGATGGCCGATGTAAGGCTCGGAAGAGACGAAGGTGATGGGTACCTTGTGCCGGATCTTCCGGCGCCGCAGGTCTGAGTCGACGATCATCGCGAACTCATAGGCCGGGCCGAAGCAAGAGGCACCCTGCACGGCGCCGATCACCAGCGGGCCGGGGGCGCGGCAGAACGCTTCCCACCGTTCGGCCGCCTCCACCGCATGGTCTACGTGGCAGATGGAGATCGTGTTGGCCTGCGGTCCGAATCCGTCGATCTCGTCGAAGGCAAGTTCGGGGCCGGTGGCGATCACCAGATGGTCGTAGTCGAGGCTGGTGCCGTCATTCAGTTCCAGTCTGTTCTCCTCCGGGCGCACCCGACGGCAGCCGACCGGCTTGAAGGCGATGCCTTTGCGGGCGAAGGGTTCGCTGAGCGGGATCGTGATGTCTTTCCGCTTGCGCCATCCCACGGCGACCCAAGGATTGGACGGCACGAACTGGAAGCTGTCGCTATTCGACACGACGGTGATCCGGTCCTCCGCCCGTGCCAGATCCTTCATCTCGTAGGCCATCGGAATGCCACCGATGCCCGCCCCGAGGACGACGATGTGTGCCATGATGGTTTCCTCTCCATGGTAGGGCCTTGTTCTCGGATGCCGTTCTCGGATACCCGGCGGCCCTTGGGTTGTTTGATGGGGAATGCGCGAAGACGGACGTTTCCCGGTCCGCCCTGACCGGAGGGCATACCTCCGGTATTGATGATTGCCGCATTACATTAGAATAATCTAAAACGCCAAAACGAGCAGCGCTTCGATGCGCCTCGACACCTTCGATCACCCGGCTAGATCTCCGCCTTGCGGCCATGCCGCTGTCCACCGGATCGAACTCCGAGGTGAGGATTGACATGGTTGTCGGGTATGGCGGCCACCCAAATCATTCATTGACACTAATTTAGCATATTCTAAATTACAGATCAAGAGGTGCTCACTCACCCCATCCAAGGTGGCCTGTCATGTCCCGTCGACACACCCCTCTCGCACTGATCGCGATGCTCCTGCTCTCCACTGCTCCACTGTATGGCGCACAGGCCCAGATGAAGGCAGATGCCGACCGCATCACCGTGCAGCCCCGGCCGGTCGAAGATCTGAAGGCCGTCTTCGCCACTGTGGAAAGCGTCCATGAGACGCTGGCCCGTACGCGCATCGGCGGCACGCTCGCTGGTCTGAAGGTCAAGGAGGGGGACAAGGTGACCATGGGCCAAGTCGTTGCCACCGTGCGTGATCCGAAGCTGCCGCTGCAATTGGTAGCGCTGGACGCACGCATCCAGGCACTCCAGGCACAGCAGCACCAAGCTGAACTCGAACTAGACCGGGCGCGGCAACTGCGTGCCAGCGGCACCGGCACACAGCAGCGGCTTGACGATGCGCAGGCCGCGATGGACGTGGCACGGGCTAAGATCGCTGCCATGAGGGCCGAGCGCGCGGTAGTGGACCAGCAGCTGCGCGAGGGCGACGTGTCCGCTCCCGCCAACGGCCGCATCCTCCAGGTCAAGGTAATCGACGGCGCGGTGGTGCTGCCTGGCGAGCCTGTGGCGAGCATCGCCGTCGAGACCTACGTGCTGCGCCTGCATCTGCCCGAGCGGCACGCCCGCTTCATGCATGAGGGTGACCCGGTGCTGGTCGGCGACCGTGGGCTTGGGCCGGTCACTCCGTCCGGCGGAGGGGCGGCCCAGGAACCGAAGGCTCCAAACCTGAAGCGCGGCACCGTTCGCCTAGTTTATCCCGAGATGGCGAATGGCCAAGTGGTCGCCGACGCCACGGTCACCGGGCTCGGCGACTTCTTCGTGGGCGAACGGGTGCGCGTCTATGTGGCCACCGGCACGCGGGATGCCGTCATGGTGCCCCCCGACTGGATCATCCGCCGCTTCGGAACCGATTTCGTCCGCCTGACCGATGGTACGGAGACACCGGTGCAGGTCGGCAACACGATTCCCACGATCGGCGACCAGCCCGGCGGGCTGGAGGTGCTGTCCGGCCTTAGGCCCGGGGACGTCATCGTCAGGCCGGAGGGTGTGTGATGAAGCTCGGCATTTCCGGGGTGCTGACGCGGACCTTCATCCGCTCGCCCCTGACCCCGCTGCTGCTGCTCGCCTCCCTGGTGGTCGGGACGGTGGCCCTGCTTTCGCTGCCACGCGAGGAGGAGCCGCAGATCAGCGTGCCCATGGTGGACATCCTGGTCCACGCGGATGGGCTGAAGGCGGACGACGCCGTCGAACTCATCACCAAACCGTTGGAGGAGATCGTCAAAGGTATCGACGCGGTCGAGCACACCTACAGCCAGACCAGCGACGACCGCGTTGTCGTCACCGCCCGCTTTCTGGTCGGCACCTCGCCCGACGACGCGATCCTGCGCGTGCATGAGAAGGTGCGGGCCAACATGAACCGCATTCCGCTCGGCATTCCAGAGCCTCTGATCGTCGGACGCGGCATCAACGACGTGGCGATCCTGACCCTGACGCTGGCACCGAAGCCGGAGGCCGCCGGGCGCTGGGCCGACAATGCTCTTCATGGTGTGGCGGACGATCTGCTGGCGCAGCTGGTGGCGGTGGAGGACGTCGGCCTGACCTTCCTGGTTGGCGGTCGGCCAGACCAAATCCGCGTGGAACCGGATCCGGAGCGGCTGGCACTCTACGGGGTGACGCTCAACCAGCTCGTCGACAAGGTCAAGAATGCCAATCGCTCCTTCATCGTCGGGCAACTGCGCTCGCAGGGCGGCAGCCTGCCCGTCGTGGCCGGGCAGACGCTTCAGGGAACGACGGACATCGGCCTCTTGTTGGTGACCACTCAGGACGGCCGCCCGGTCTACGTGAAGGATGTTGCCAACGTGGTGGTCGGCGCCCGACCTGACGAGAGCAGTGCATGGCACCTGGTGCCGGATGGCAAGGGGGGGCTCATCCGCTTGCCGGCGGTCACCATCGCCGTCGCCAAGCGTGCCGGGGCCAACGCCGTGACCATCGCCGAACATGTGCTGGAGCGCGTCCACGCCATTGAGGCTGCCGGACTGCCCAAGGATCTGACGGTCACCGTCACCCGCGACTACGGCGAGACGGCGAACGAGAAGGTCAACGAACTCCTGTTCCATCTGGCGCTCGCCACCGTGACCATCGTCGGGCTGATCGTGCTGGCGATCGGCTGGCGCGAGGGGGTGGTGACCTTCATCGTCATCCCGACGACGATCCTGCTGACCATGTTCGCGTCCTGGCTGATGGGCTACACCATCAACCGCGTCAGCCTGTTCGCGTTGATCTTCTCCATCGGCATCCTGGTGGACGACGCCATCGTCGTGGTGGAGAACATCGACCGTCATTGGTCCATGCGCGATGGCCGCACCAAGGTCCAGGCCGCCATCGAGGCGGTGGCGGAGGTCGGCAACCCCACCATCATCGCCACCCTGACGGTGATCGCGGCGCTGTTGCCGATGATGTTCGTCTCCGGCCTGATGGGGCCCTACATGAGCCCGATCCCGGCCAACGCTTCCGCCGCCATGCTGTTCAGCTTCTTCGTCGCCATGGTGCTGACGCCCTGGCTCATGGTGAAGCTGCGTCCCGGCGATGCGCATGCCGGGCATGGCACCGGGCAAGGTAATGGCGACCATGGCCACGGTGGTGTGCTTGGGCGGATGTACCTGGCGGTCGCCCGGCCGGTCATCCGGAGCAAACGGACCGCCTGGATCTTCCTGCTGGCCATCGGGGTGGCGACGCTGGCGTCCACGGCGCTGTTCTACACCAAGGACGTGACGGTCAAGCTGCTGCCCTTCGACAACAAGTCGGAGCTTCAAATTGTCGTGGATCTGCCGCGGGGGGCTTCGGCGGAGGATACCGAGCGCATCCTGCTTGCTGCCGCCCGCAAGATTGGCGATCTGCCGGAACTGGCGAACATTCAGGCCTACAGTGGCACGGCGTCACCCTTCAACTTCAACGGTCTGGTCCGGCACTACTACCTGCGCGACCAGCCGGAGCAGGGCGACCTCCAGGTCAACCTTGCCCCCAAGGAGAAGCGCCGGCGGGCCAGCCACGACATCGCGTTGGACATCCGCGAGCGCCTGACCGACCTGCCTGTGCTCCCCGGGACCTCCATCAAGGTGGTCGAGGTGCCGCCCGGTCCGCCGGTTCTCTCCACGCTGCTGGTGGAAGTTTACGGCCCCGACGCCGAAACCCGCCGCAAGGTCGCCATCCTGGTCGGGGGCGTCTTCCGCCAAGTGGACTTCATCGTGGACGTGGACAACAGCTTTCGCGAAGCGGGCGAACGCCTGCGCTTCGCGCTGGACCGCGAAAGTCTGGAGTTCCACGGGGTAGAGGAACAGGCTGTCTACGATACCTTGCAGGCGCTGATGGGTGGCGTGCCGGTTGGCTACTCGCACCGGGGGGCCGGCCGTAACCCGATCGAGATCGCGATCCGCCTGCCCAAGTCCGGCCTGTTCCTGTCGGAACGCATCCTCGCCACGCCGGTTCCGGGTGCGCGGGGCACGGTGGAATTGGGCGACCTCGTCACCATGACGCGGGAGGCTGCCTCCTACCCGCTGTTCCGCCGCAATGGCCGCTTTGCCGAGATGGTAACGGCCGATCTCGCCGGGCGGTTCGAGGCGCCGATCTACGGCATGCTGGCCGTTGAGGAGCGCTTGAAGGAAGTCGACTGGAAAGCTGCCGGTTTGCCGGGTGAACCCGAGATCCTTCTGCACGGCCAGCCCGACGACCAGAGTGCGCCCAAGCTGCTGTGGGAGGGCGAGTGGGAGATCACCTACGTCACCTTCCGTGACATGGGGGCGGCGTTCGCTGTGGCGATCCTGGGCATCTACCTGCTGGTGGTCGGTCAGTTCGGCAGCTTCAAGCTGCCGCTGGTGATCCTGGTCCCGGTGCCGCTGACGTTGATCGGCATCGTGCTGGGCCACTGGCTGTTCGGCGCAGCCTTCACGGCGACCTCGATGATCGGCTTCATCGCATTGGCAGGCATCATCGTGCGCAACTCCATTCTGCTGGTGGACTTCATACGCCATCTGCGAGAACGGGGGATGGGCGTTCGCGAGGCCGTGCTGGAGGCAGGAGCGATTCGCTTCAAGCCGATCCTGCTGACTGCCGTTGCAGCGATGATCGGGGCGGCATTCATCCTGACCGACCCGATCTTCCAGGGATTGGCCATCTCGTTGCTGTTCGGACTGTTCAGTTCCACGCTGCTGACCGTGCTGGTAATTCCGGCAATCTATATCGTCCTGCGCGGTGACTCTCCCCTCCCGCGGCGTGCAGAGGGCCAGGGTCGATCGTATGGTGCAGAGGATGTCTGAATCCGTTTCGGGAAGTTCCGGCCGGTGATCGGGACTTCCCGGAAATGATGCCCAGTCTCGTCACCGAAATTCAGGCGGCTCCGTCGGCAGAAGCCGCCGATCATTTTGCGAGACGCCTGTCGTTCGAAACGGATTGCTGGGTGTCCATGAGTCCCTGAAATCCGGCTCACTGGATTTCATGCTGCTCGATGTGCGCGGGCCGGCGGCGTTTGCGCACGGACATGTCCTGGGCGCGATCAATCTGCCGGACGGCAAGATTACAGAGCGCAGGATGGCGGATTGGCCGGAGGGAACGCTGTTCGTCGTCTATTGTGCCGGGCCCCATTGCAACGGGGCGGATCGCGCTGCGTTGCGGCTGGTGCGGATCGGGCGGCCGGTCAAGCTGATGATCGGCGGCGTGATGGGCTGGATCGATGAAGGGTCTACGCTGGCATCAGGCAACGGCCAGGACTGAGTCCAATCGTCAGATGAAGACGATTCCGGCGATCAGCGCCAGGATGAGCAGATAGACGATCATTCGGCGGACCCGCCAGGCGAACGGCGCTTTGTTGTCGTTCGCCGGCGAGCGCAGACGCACCCGCCGGACCGGAACGATGTACGCAGTCGGGTCCTGGGCGGCTCCGTTGGAGCCGCCCATTCCCTTATGGGCTGTGGGCCGGTTAGCCACGCTCGTTCAGCGGCACGAAGGGCCGCTTGGTGTGGCCGGTGTAGAGCTGACGCGGACGGCCGATCTTCTGCACCGGATCCTCGATCATCTCCTTCCACTGGCTGATCCAGCCGACGGTGCGGGCCAGCGCGAACAGCACGGTGAACATGCTGGTCGGGAAGCCCATCGCCTTCAGGATGATGCCCGAGTAGAAATCGACGTTCGGATAGAGCTTCTTCTCGATGAAGTACTCGTCCGACAGGGCGATCCTCTCCAGCTCCATCGCGATGTCGAGCAGCGGCTCGTCCTTGATGCCCAGTTCGCCGAGCACCTCGTGGCAGGTCTGGCGCATCACCTGGGCGCGCGGGTCGTAGTTCTTGTAGACCCGATGGCCGAAGCCCATCAGGCGGAAGTTGTCGTTCTTGTCCTTGGCGCGGCGGACGAACTCGGGGATGCGATCGACCGAGCCGATCTCCTCCAGCATCTTCAGCACGGCCTCGTTCGCACCGCCATGGGCCGGCCCCCACAGCGAGGCGATGCCGGCGGCAATGCAGGCGAACGGGTTGGCACCCGACGAGCCGGCCAGACGGACGGTCGAGGTCGAGGCGTTCTGCTCGTGATCAGCGTGCAGGATGAAGATCTTGTCCATCGCCTTGGACAGGATCGGGTTGACCTTGTAAGGCTCGCACGGCGTGCCGAAGGTCATGTAGAGGAAGTTTTCCGCATACGACAGGTCGTTGCGCGGATACATGAAGGGCTGGCCCGTCGAATACTTGTAGGCCATCGCGGCGATCGTCGGCATCTTGGCGATCAGGCGGTGCGCAGCGATCTTGCGCGCCTGCGGATCGTTGATGTCCAGCGAGTCGTGGTAGAAGGCGGACAGGGCGCCGACGACGCCGCACATGATCGCCATCGGATGCGCGTCGCGGCGGAAGCCGCTGTAGAACTTGGTCAGCTGCTCATGCACCATCGAGTGGCGGCGCAGGATGTTCTCGAAATCCGTGCGCTCGGCGGCAGTCGGCAGGTGGTTGTTGAGCAGGAGGAAGCACACTTCCGGGAAGGTCGAATGCTCGGCCAGTTCGTCGATGGCGTAACCGCGGTGCAGCAGGACACCCTCGTCGCCGTCGATGTAGGTGATGCCGGATTCGCAGCTGCCGGTCGAGGTGAAGCCCGGATCGTAGGTGAAATAGCCGGTCGCGGCGTAGAGCTTGCGGATGTCGATCACGCTCGGCCCGACGGCGCCGTGCAGGACCGGCATCGTGACCTGGCTGCCCGTTTTGTTGTCGATGAGGGTAACGGTATCCTTGCCGTCCTCAGTCTGGGTCATCTCGGCACGTCCTTATCGTTGAGGGTCGGGCTTGGCGCCCTTTTTTCGTCGGCGCAGCATAGTTCCATGGCAGCCTGATGGCAA
This sequence comes from Azospirillum thiophilum, assembly GCF_001305595.1. Taxonomy (NCBI): domain Bacteria; kingdom Pseudomonadati; phylum Pseudomonadota; class Alphaproteobacteria; order Rhodospirillales; family Azospirillaceae; genus Azospirillum; species Azospirillum thiophilum. The sequence continues at coordinate 2,725,808 of NZ_CP012401.1, read as the reverse complement.
CGCACGGAAATGACCTTCATGCTGCACCCGCTGCATCGCGGATGCGAGAAAGAGTCGCTTCCCTGCCCAACAGTTCAGCCACTTCGAAGATCGGCGGCGACACCGTCGATCCGGTCAGTGCGGCGCGCAGCGGCTGTGCCACTTTGCCGAGTTTTTCCCCCCGCGCCTCGGCGAAGGTGCGGACCCGTGCTTCCAGAGCCGTGGCGGTGAATTCCGGCTCCTCGGCGAAGGCGGCAGCCAACTCCGTCAACAGGCCACGGCCCTTCTCGTCGAGCAGAGCAGACGCCTTTTCATCATAGCCGAGCGGCTGCGCCGCGACATAGAATCGAGCACTCTGCGCCAGGTCGACGACGGTCCGGGCGCGCTGCTTCAGCCCGCTCATCGCCCGCGTCAGAAGGTCGCGGTCGGCGTCGGTCAGGCCGCGGCCCAACTCGGCCTCCAGCCGCGGCGCGATGAGCCCGACCAGTCGCCCGTCGTCGGCCAGACGCATGTAATGGGCGTTCAGATTTTCCAGCTTGGCGAAGTCGAAGCGCGACGGTGAGCGGCCAATGCTCTCCAGGTTGAACCACTCGATCGCCTGTTCGGTCGAGATGATCTCGTCGTCGCCATGCGACCAGCCGAGCCGCAGCAGGTAATTGCGCACAGCCTCCGGCAGATAGCCCATGTCGCGGTAGGCGTCGACGCCGAGCGCGCCGTGGCGCTTGGACAGCTTGGCTCCGTCGGAGCCGTGGATCAGCGGGATGTGGCCGAAGCGCGGCAGGTCCCATCCCATCGCATTGAAGATCTGGATCTGGCGGAAGGTGTTGGTCAGATGGTCGTCACCGCGGATGACATGGGTCACGCCCATGTCGTGGTCGTCCACCACCACGGCCAGCAGATAGGTCGGCGTACCGTCGGCCCGCAGCAGGATCAGGTCGTCCAGCTGTGCGTTCTGAACCGTGACCTCGCCCTGGACCAGATCGTCGAGGACGGTCTGGCCTTCCTGCGGAGCCTTGAGGCGGATGACGGGCGCCACGCCCTCAGGCGCGTCGGACTCCGGGCGGTCGCGCCAGCGGCCGTCATAGCGCATCGGCTGGCCGGCAGCCTTCTGGGCGGCGCGCATCTCCTCCAGTTCTTCCGGGCTGCAATAGCAACGATAAGCCTTGCCGGCGGCCAGCATCCGGTGCGCCACCTCGGCATGGCGGTCCTTCCGCCCGAACTGGCTCACCGCCTCGCCATCCCAATCCAGGCCCAGCCACTTCAGCCCGTCGAGGATGGCGTCGACCGCCGCCTCGGTAGACCGTTGCCGGTCGGTGTCTTCGATCCGCAGCAGGAAGGTGCCGCCCATCCGGCGGGCGTACAGCCAGTTGAACAGCGCGGTACGGCCGCCGCCGATGTGAAGAAATCCGGTGGGCGACGGAGCGAAGCGGGTGACGACGGTCATCGGTCTCTCAATTTCCGGTTCGGCGCTGGTATGATGCGCCGGTGTAACGACACTGTGGTTTAACACAGCCACCCGGTTCGGAGGCAATGCGATGCGCGCATGGAGGATGGCGGAGAGGCTTGCGGGCGGCATTGCTGCGGTTGGAATCCGTTACCGGTGACGGCCGCGGGCTGGCCGGAGGAGGAGACCGATGGTCCGCCGTCATTCGGCGGGCGTTGGCGTCGTGCGCTCGCGTGGATCCGGGGCCGACTCGCGGCACTTGCGGAGGCGGAAAGCGAGCGCTGGGTGCTGTGGTTGCCGGTCGCCTTCGGCTCGGGGGCATCGCTCTATTTCGGGCTGATGCAGGAACCGCCCTGGTGGATCGGATTGGTAACGGCGGGTGGCGCTGGAATTCTGCTGCTGATCGTGCGTCGGCGGTTCGTGCCGGCGGCGGTGACGGTGGCCCTGTTGACGGCGGTGGGCGGGTTCCTGGTGGCGCAGGGTCATGCGGCGCGCGTCGCAGCGCCGGTACTGACCCGTGGCATAACGGCGGCGACCGTCACCGGTCGGGTGATGGCGGTGGAGCGGCGACCGGGTGCGGTGCGGCTGACCCTGCATGCACCGTCGATCAGCCGGCTGTCGCCCGAGCAGACGCCGGCCACCCTGCGAATCCGCCTGTCCGACCGTCACCCGCCGCCCGCTCCGGGATCGGTTGTGCGGCTGCGTGCAACCCTGTCGCCGCCGCAGGCGCCGGCCGAACCTGGGGCTTTCGACTTCCAGCGCCGCGCCTGGTTCATGGGACTGGGAGGAGTCGGCTTCGCGACCAGCGCGGTCGAAGCCATGGAAGCCCCGCCCGTCACCGGATGGAGCACCGTCGCCCTTGCCTTCGAACGGGCGCGCGGCGTCATCGCAGAGCGGGTCGCCGCCACCATCGGCGATCCGGTCGAGGCCAGCGTCACCACGGCCCTGCTGAACGGCGAAGAGTTCGGCATCCCCGAAGAGACATTGGAAGACTTCCGCAACAGCGGGCTGGCGCATCTGCTGTCGATCTCCGGCCTGCATGTGGGGATCGCTGCCGGCATCCTGTTCTATGTGGTGCGGGCCATGCTGGCGACGGTGCCCTACATCGCGCTGCGCTGGCCGATCAAGAAGATCGCGGCGCTGTTCGGCATCCTGTCGGCGCTGGCCTATACCATGCTGGTCGGTGCGCCGCTGCCGACGGTGCGGTCGGTGCTGATGACCGGGCTGGTGATGGGAGCGATCATGCTGGACCGCGACCCGCTGAGCATGCGGCTGGTCGCATTCGCCGGGCTGGTCACCATTGCCCTGGATCCGGAAGGGATGCTCGGACCCAGCTTCCAGATGTCCTTTGCGGCGGTGGTGGCGCTGATCGCCGCCTTTGAGCGCGGCAGCCTGCGGCTGGCGGCGATACGGCGCGATGCCGGATGGCTTGTGCGCAGCCTGCTCTATGTCGGCGGCATCCTGCTGACCAGCGTGGTCGCCACACTGGCGACCCTGCCGTTCTCGCTTTTCCATTTTCAGCAGATCGCCTTCTACGGCGTGCTGTCGAACCTGATCGCGATCCCCATCACGTCTTTCTGGGTGATGCCCTGGAGCCTGATCGCCTATGCGCTGATGCCCTTCGGGGCGGAGGCGCCGGCATTGATCGCCATGAACTGGGGCGACAGGGCAGTGATCTGGACGGCGGAGCTGTTCGGCCGGTTGCCCTGGGCCTCCCTGACCGTACCGGCGATGCCGGTGGAAGGGTTCGCTGTGTTGGTGGCGGGCGGGCTGTGGCTCTGCATCTGGACGCGGCGCTGGCGCTGGCTCGGGCTGGTGCCCATCCTGGCCGGCCTCGCCTCGCCGGCACTGGTGACGAGGCCGGATGTGCTGGTCGCCGGGGACGGGGCGGTGGTGGCTGTGCGCATGGCGGATGGACGTCTCAGCGCGTCGGGCAAGGGCGGCGGACGTATCGTCGAGACCTGGAGGGAGCGGGACGGCGACCGGACGGCGGCCGATCCCTGGCCGGCGGCGGGCGGATGGGCCGACGGCGCAGGAAGGTCGTCGATGGCGTGCGACGACTGGGGCTGCCTGTACCAGCTGCGAGGGAAGATCATCGCCCTACCGCGATTGGCGGATGCGCTGGACGAGGATTGCGGCGTCGCCGACGCAGTGGTAACGGCGGCGGTGGCGCGCGGATGCCGGGCCGGACTGGTGATCGACCGCTGGGCGCTGCGGCACGGAGGCGCGCACACGCTGACGGTCACGGGCGAGGGAATTCGGATCGAGACATCCAACGGTCGGCAGGGAGAGCGGCCCTGGTCAGGACCTGGACGGTGAGTCAGAGTCACTGGCCCCCCCCTTCGGCGGGGGAGGGGCCAGGGCGGCTTGATGACGAGCCGTCAGCACTTCCGCAGTCAGTACTTCCTTACCAGCCCGACCAGCTTGCCCTGCACGCGGACGCGGTCGGCACCGAAGATGCGGGTCTCATAGGCTGAGTTGGCCGGCTCCAGGGCGATGGTGTTGCCCTTGCGGCGCAGACGCTTGAGCGTCACCTCGCCCTCGTCGACCAGGGCCACCACGATGGCGCCGTTGTCCGCAGCGTCACAGCGTTGGATGATGACGGTGTCGTGGTCGAGGATGCCGGCCTCCACCATCGAATCGCCGGACACCTCGAGGGCGTAATGGTCGCCGGCGGTGAGCATCGAGACCGGGATGTCGACGAAGGCGCTGTTGTCGCGCAACGCCTCGATCGGCGTTCCGGCGGCGATGCGGCCGTAGAGCGGCAACTGCACCGTTTCCGGCGCGGCAGTCGGGGAGGGTGGAGCCACATCGCGACCGACGAAGGCGAAATCGCCCCTGATGACGTTGGGATGGAATTTCGGCTTGGACGCCGTACGGGACCGGGCGGTATCCAGCCCCTCGGGCAGCCGCAGAACCTCCAGCGCGCGGGCGCGGTGGGGCAGGCGGCGGATGAAACCGCGTTCCTCGAGGCCGGTGATAAGGCGGTGGATGCCCGACTTCGATTTCAGGCCCAGGGCGTCCTTCATCTCGTCGAACGACGGCGAAACGCCGCCCTGGCCGAGCCGCTCGTGGATGAACAGCAGCAATTCGTGCTGCTTGCGCGTGAGCATGGATGCCTCCCGGCGGTCGCCAGACTGAAGATGGAACAAATACAAAACGTTGCTCCATGTTCTAGTTTGGTTCCCGCTGCGCGTCAAGCCCCTGTCATCTTCGCGGCGACGGGAAATGGAACATTTCGCCACTCGTCTCAGCAATTGGATGCGGTCAAGGTCTCGACAGACGGCAGGGCGGCGGCCATATAATCGGTTCCTGTTCCGTACCCCTTTCCCGATCCGGATCGCCGCCCCATGGCAAGCCCAGTCCTCTCCGCCATTCCCGCCAAGCCGCTTGCGAAGCTGGAAGCCGGGAAGCAATTCGTCCTCTCGTCGGAGTTCAAGCCGTCGGGCGACCAGCCGAACGCGATCGAGGAGCTGACCGCCGGCCTGCGCCAGGGTGAGCGCGACCAGGTCCTGCTGGGCGTCACCGGGTCGGGCAAGACCTTCACCATGGCGCACGTCATCCAGCTGCTGCAGCGCCCGACGCTGGTCCTGGCGCCGAACAAGACGCTGGCGGCGCAGCTCTATGGCGAGATGAAATCCTTCTTTCCGAACAACGCGGTGGAGTATTTCGTCTCCTACTACGACTATTACCAGCCGGAAGCCTACGTCGCGCGGACCGACACCTACATCGAGAAGGAATCCTCGATCAACGAGCAGATCGACCGCATGCGCCACGCGGCGACGCGGTCGCTGCTGGAGCGCGACGACGTCATCATCGTCGCCTCGGTGTCCTGCATCTACGGCATCGGCTCGGTCGAGACCTATTCCGAAATGACCGTCGACCTGCGCAAGGGCGAGATCATTTCCCAGCCGGAACTGTTGCGCAAGCTGACCGAGCTGCAATACAAGCGCAACGACGCCGCCTTCGGCCGCGGCCTGTTCCGCGTGCGCGGCGATACGGTGGAACTGTTTCCCGCCCACATGGAAGACCGGGCGTGGCGCATCTCGCTGTTCGGCGACGAGATCGAGGCGATCCACGAGGTCGATCCGCTGACCGGCGAGAAGCTGGCGGCGCTGGAGGCGGTGCGCGTCTACCCCAACAGCCACCACGTCATCCCCAAGCCGACGCTCCATCAGGCGATCGGTCAGATCAAGAAGGATCTCAAGGTTCGGCTGGAGGAGTTCGCCGCCGAGGGCAAGCTGCTGGAGGCCCAGCGGCTGGAGCAGCGAGTCACCTTCGATATCGAGATGATGGCGGCGACCGGCGCCTGTGCCGGGATCGAGAACTACTCGCGCTATCTGACCGGACGCGCACCCGGCGAGCCGCCGCCGACGCTGTTCGAGTATCTGCCGAAGGATGCCCTGCTGATCGTCGACGAGAGCCACGTCATGGTGCCGCAGATCGGCGGCATGTACCGCGGCGATCTGGCGCGCAAGACCATCCTGTCCGATTACGGGTTCCGTCTGCCGAGCTGCAAGGACAACCGCCCGCTGAAATTCGAGGAATGGGAGGGGATGCGGCCGCAGACCGTCTTCGTCTCCGCCACCCCCGGCCCGTGGGAGATGGAGCGCACCGGCGGCGTCTTCACCGAGCAGCTGGTCCGCCCGACCGGCCTGATCGACCCACCGGTGATCATCCGCCCGACCGAGACCCAGGTCGACGACCTGATCGGCGAGTGCAAGGAGGTGGTCGCCAAGGGCTATCGCATCCTGGTCACCACCCTGACCAAGAAGATGGCCGAGGCGCTGACCGAATACATGCACGAGGCCGGCCTGCGCGTCCGCTACATCCACTCCGACGTGGAGACGCTGGAGCGCATCGAGATCATCCGCGACCTGCGGCTCGGTGCCTACGACGTGCTGGTTGGCATCAACCTGCTGCGCGAGGGGCTGGACATTCCGGAATGCGCGCTGGTGGCGATCCTCGACGCCGACAAGGAGGGCTATCTGCGCTCGAAGACGTCGCTGATCCAGACCATCGGCCGCGCCGCGCGCAATGTCGACGGCCGTGCCCTGCTCTATGCCGACAAGATCACCGACAGCATGAAGTACGCCATCGACGAGACGGCGCGCCGCCGCGAAAAGCAGATGGCCTACAATCTGGAGCACGGCATCACCCCGGAATCGATCAAGAAGGCGATCGGCGACATCATGGAAAGCGTTTACGAACGCGCCGACCATGTGACGGTGAAGACCGGGCTGAACACCACCGAGCTGGTCGGCCACAATCTCAAGACCGTCATCGCCGACCTGGAAAAGCGCATGCGCGCCGCCGCCGCCGACCTCGAATTCGAGGAGGCCGCGCGCCTGCGCGACGAGCTGCGCCGGCTGGAGGCGATGGATCTCGGGTTGGAGACTCCCGGCAGCATCGGCATCAGCAGCGCCCGCCAGGGGCGCGGCATCCCGGAGGGTGCCCCGAAGAAGCAGGGCCGCCGCCGCCGCGGGCCATAGGCGGCAAGGGGTTGGCGGCCTTGTCGGCGGCAGGTTGCATCACCATACTCCGGGTTCCCGCGGGATGACACCGGGGCAGGAGGAGGACAGGGGGTTGCGGTTTCGTTGGGTCGTCATGGGATCGCTGGCAGCATCGGCGCTGTGGGGTGCCGGGCTGGGACCGGTCCCCATGGCTGCGGCGGCTGCAACCAAGCCGGCCGAAAAGCCCGCCGCGGTGGCCGAACTGCCGCTGCCCTCCCTGAAGACGAAATCCACCGACTGCGAATTGGCCGAGCAGGGCGATGCCAACGCCGCCTATCGGCTGGCCCGCCGTTACCTGTTCGGCAAGGGCGTGGCGAAGAACCGGCGGCTCGGCACCGCCTGGCTGCGGGCCGCCGCCTCGCGCGGGCATCCGGAGGCGCGGCGGCTGGTCAGCTATGTCCCCGGCCGCATGGGGCGCATCCGTCCCTGGTGCCGGCCCGGCGCCGGGCCGGTGCGCGAGGTCGGCCCGCCGCCGGCCGAGGTGGTGGCGCTGGTAAAATCCATCGCTCCGAAATACGGCATCGACCCGGCGCTGGTGTTGGCGGTGATCCAGGCGGAAAGCGCCTTCCGGACCGACGCAGTGTCGCCCAAGGATGCGTCCGGGCTGATGCAGCTGATCCCCGACACGGCGGACCGCTTCGGCGTCGGCGACATCTTCGACCCGCGCGAGAACATCACCGGCGGGGTGAAGTACCTGCGCTGGCTGCTGGCCTATTTCCAGGGCGACGTGACGCTGGCGCTGGCCGGCTACAATGCCGGGGAAAAGGCGGTCGACCGTCACAAGGGCGTACCGCCCTATGAGGAGACGCGCAATTACGTGCGCATCATCCGACGCAGCTACGACACCGTCCGCCACCCCTTCGACCGCTCGGCGGCCGAGCCGTCGCCGGCCCTGGCCGCCATCCGCCGTGCCACGGCGGCGGATGTGGAGGCGGAGTTGCCACGCGCCGCCGAATCGCCGAAAAAGGGGTGACGGAAGCCCTTCCCGGAACAGGAGTATACCGCCCGTGCCGATGTCCGAACGCAGCGTCCTCGGCCTCAGTGCCGCCGGTTTCCACAAGATCGCCTACACCCAATGGGGACGTGACGACGCGGCCCGGACCGCGGTCTGCGTCCATGGGCTGACCCGCAATGGCCGGGATTTCGACCGGCTGGCGCTGGCACTGGCCGACCGCTGGAGGATCGCCTGCCCCGACGTGGTGGGGCGCGGCCGCAGCGACTGGCTGCCGGTGCCGGCGCTCTACGGCTATCCGCAATATTGCGCCGACATGGTGGCGCTGATCGCCCGGATGGGGGCGGAGACGGTCGACTGGGTCGGCACCTCGATGGGCGGGCTGATCGGCATGACGCTGGCGGCCCAGGCCAACAGCCCGATCCGCCGCATGGTGATCAACGATGTCGGCCCCTTCATCGCCCAGGCCGGCTTGCAGCGCATCGCCGACTATGTCGGCAAGGATCCGGTGTTCGAGGATTTGGCGGCGCTTGAATCCTACCTGCGCTTCGTCCTGATGGGCTTCGGGACGATCGGTGACGAATGCTGGCGCCACATGGCGCAGCACAGCGCCCGCCCGCTGCCCGACGGCCGCTTCCGCCTCGCCTATGATCCCGGCATCGGCGATGCGTTCAAGACCGCGCCCATCGGCGATGTCGATTTGTGGGCCTTGTGGGACCGCATACGCTGTCCGGTGCTGGTGCTGCGCGGTGCCGAGTCCGACCTGCTGAGCGCCGAGACGGCCGAACGGATGGCCGCGCGCGGTCCGGGGGCCGCCGGCCTGGTACGGGTGGTGGAGATCCCCAACACCGGCCATGCCCCATCCCTGATGACCGACGACCAGATCGCCATCGTCCGCAGCTTCCTGGCGGAGGACTGATTTTTTGGGGGAGAGGGCCTCAATTCACCCGGCGCAGCACCGTATCGAGCCGGCCGCGGCCGTCCTTGTCCAGCCAGGTGGCGGCGACACGGCCGTCGGGACGCAGGCGGTAGCGCAGGAGGTTGCGGCCCTTCTCGTCGAACACCAGCTCACCATTCTCGATCCGGCCCTTCCGGCGCACCCGCTCGAAGGGCTGGTCGGCCTCCATTCCGGCGCCCAGCAGGTAATCGGCATAGACGGCGTCGCCCTCGGCCTTCTCCACCGACAGGGCGACCTCGCGGCCGTTGATGTAGCTGCCGTACCACATCCCCATATAGGGCCGCAGGGCGGAGATGGTGTCGGTGTCGCCCTTGCCGGAGCCGGACCCGTTGGCGGGCAGGGCGGCCTGGAGCAGCTCGGCGCTCGGGTTGCGGCCCCAGGATTCGTCGCAGGGCGGATCGTTCGCGGCCGGCGGTGCCTCGGCGAAGCGGACGATGCAGGCGCCGAACCGGCGGACGAACAGCCCGGTGTTGGCGGCGCCATGGCCGGTCAGCAGCGACGGCTGGTCGACGATCAGGCTGTTCAGGCCGCGCTGGGCCAGGATGCTGCGCGCCGGCTCGGCCCGTCCGCCGGGATCGAAATCGTCGCCATGGAAGAGGAACATCATGACCCGTGCCCGCCGCACCTCGCGCAGGATCGGCCAGAGCTGGGCCGCGTTCTCGCGATAGCTGTCATAGGCCTCGGTGAAGTTGCCGAAGGCGGCCGGAGCGGTTGCAATGACGGCATCGATGGCAGTGGACTGGCCGGCGGCGATCAGCGAGATGAAGGCGCCGAACGATTGGCCGGTCAACGCCACGCGGCGGTAGCCCTTGCCCTTCAGCATCTCCGAATAGCCGGCGAGTGCGCGCGCGCTGTTGGGCAGGGTGTCGCTGACACGCATGCGGTCCAGCCGGTAGACGTCCCAACCGGCAGCGCGCAACGCCTTCATGTAGAGCGGGGTAGGCGCTTCGGAATCCTCGGAATCCACCGAGCGGCCATGGCTCCACACCACTGCGCCCCGTGCCCGCGCCGGACCGGCCAGCGACGCCTCGCCATAGGCCGGTTTCAGAACGATCTGAGCGGTCGCCGGTCGGGCCGTCGCCAGGCCACCCGCCACGGCCAGTCCGATCATCGCAGCCAGTCCGAGAACCACTCCCCGAAGCGTCAGCATCATCCCCACCGATCCCCGTTGTGCTGCGATGTCGGTTCAGGATTGGCTGCGGTGGTTAACGCGCCCTTTCCTTTGTTCCACCGAGATTACCGAAGCCACATTTTGTCACAGGGCAGCGATCGCAAATAAGAATGACTCGCAATTGATCGCGGGTGACGCTAGGATGCTTCCGCAACCGAACGAAGGAGCATCGGCATGTGCGAGACGGTGGGAGAAGGGCGGCCGTCGCCCTGGACGGTGACGGACCTGACGACGGCCGAACGCGCGCTGTTGACCGGTGTCCGCCAGTGGTTCCGCGCCGGAACCGCTGGGGCAATGGCCTCCATGCGGATCGGGCTGAACGTCGCAGGCGTGCCGAACACGGCGCTGCTTCCGCTGTTCGCGTTGCTCGGCACCTTTGCGGTGGCCGGTGTCCGCAAGCCGGAAATCCGCTGCCCGGCTTGCAGCCGGATCAGTGCCGATGAGGCTGCCCTGCTGGACTCCCTGGCCGCCGTGCAGAGCGGGGATGCGGAGGTGGCGGCCCAGTTGCTGGATCGCTGGCTGCCGCTCGTGGCGCTTTGCATGGCCACCGATGCGATGCGGGAGTTGTCCGGCGTCCTGGACGGTGCGCGCATTTATCTGCCGCGGCGCCGTGCCGCCCGGCTGGTGCCGCTTCCGGCCGGGACGGCGCTGGCGGCCGAATGACCGTTATCCCCGGTTAACCGCTATTCCGCGGCGAGGCGCAGGCCGGAACCGCTATCCGGCTCCTCTTTTTCCGGAAGCTGCTTGCACAGCAGCCATTGGTCGATGGCGACGCGGATCAGCTTTCCTTCCGGCGTGTGGTAGAGGAACTGGCCGCGTTCCCGGCCGCAATGCTCGTAACCCAGCCGTTCGTAGAAAGGCAACACTCCGGAATTGTCGCGGTCGACGCCCAGTTCCGCGACGGTGACGCCGCGCCTTATTACAATCTGCTCCGCGGCCCGCACCAGCATGGCACCGAGCCCCAGTCCACGGAAGGGCTGGAACACTCGCAACGCCCATAGGGTGGCGCGACCGCTCGGCCGTTTGCGCAAAAAATCGATGCAGATCTGGCCGACGGGAAAGCCGTTTACGTCGGCCAGGAGCATCGTGCCGTCGCCACGCTCCTGGAGCCGATAGGCGTCGGCGATGATTTCCCGGTGGGGAGTGTGCAGGCCGTACCATTCCAGTGTCGGCAAATCCTCTCGCTTGGCCCGGCGTATTGTCACCGCCATCGCCAGGGTCGTGTGGTCAACCCTATCTCTATCCGTTTCTGATCCGAACCGGCTTTTTCCAGCCATTCCGCCCGCGCCGGTGTGCCGGTGTGCAGTTGCCATGATGCCGATGCCTCGCAGGTGTCTCCCGCCCGCCTTGCCACAGGGGGCGGCTGCCGATGACAACCCTACACGGAGCGCGGCCGTTCCGACGCTATGCGGTCGGGATAGTGCTTTCGGTCGGATAGAGTGCCGATAAAATAAATAAAATTTAGCGCTAAAAATAAGATAATCATATATTTATATGAATAAAATTCGCGCAACATTTCTTTTGGTTGAATTTATCTTATGAGACTGAAGTGATGTTGCCTGACGGAAGCGTTATTGACATCTATTTTAAGTGTTTGATATGCAGTCTTCTCGAAGAGAGTGCATGCTCTGTCGATGAATAAAACTAATTTTCTTTAAAATGCGAACAATTTGGTGGGGGATCCAAGCATGATGAGGATAGTCAATCTGGGGCGTACAGGGTTGTTCGTGGCAATACGTGGCGGAATTGTGACCAGCCTCGGTGGGCGCAGCCACTGGCGCACGGCGGATGAAGTGCGCCGTGCAGCGCAAGCGGAAAGCATTCCAGTCAGCGACTACGTGATTCGGACGCATCCCTGAATTGTCGCGACGGGCAGCCGGGCATGGAGCTACCGAATGGGCGCATTTCTACGAACGCGCCCTTATTTCGGCGTGAGGGAGGGTGTTTCCAAAAAGCCTCCATACTTATGGATCGAATTGGTCAGCCGGCTCGGACACGGGTTAGAAAACGCTCCACCTCGGCGCGAAGTGTGGCGGATTGGCGCGACAACTCATTCGTAGCATCCAGCACATGGCGAGCCTCCTCACCGGCATTGTTGGCCGAAGCGTTCACCGCAACGATGGTTTCGCTGACCTCGCGCGTACCGATTGAGGCCTGCTGAACGTTGCGGGCGATCTCCGTGGTGGCCGCGCCCTGTTCTTCCATGGCGGTGGCAATGGACGTTGAGATCTCGTTGATGCGGGCGATGGTGCCGGAGATGGATCGGATCGCCCCTACCGCTTCCTGCGTGGCACTCTGAACTGCACCGATCTGGGAGTTGATCTCCTCCGTCGCCTTGGCTGTCTGGTTGGCGAGGCTCTTGACCTCGCTGGCGACCACGGCGAACCCCTTGCCGGCTTCGCCCGCGCGCGCCGCTTCGATGGTGGCGTTCAGGGCCAGTAGGTTGGTCTGGCTGGCAATATCGTGGATCAGCTTCACCACTTGGCCGATGCGGCTGGCGGCGTCGGCAAGTCCCTGTACCGTGGCGTTGGTCCGTTCGGCTTCCGTCATCGCTGCATTGGCGATGGCGGCGGACCGGGTCACCTGATGGCTGATCTCGCCGATGGAGGCGGTCAATTCCTCTGCCGCAGCGGCGACCGTCTGGATGTTGACGGAGGCCTCCTCGGCGGCGGCAGCGACCTGCGTCGACTGTTCGCTTGTGATTTCAGCGGTGCGGCTCATTGCCTGGGCCGTACCCTGAAGCTGATGGGCCGCTGATGCCACCGCCTGGACCACGCCCTTCACTTCCCGTTCGAAACCATCTGCTGTGCTGCCCAATTCGCGTGCGATGATCGCTGCGGTGTTCAAGTCGATATAGACCGACGTAGCGAGGTCCATGTCGAGGAAGACCGCCTTGTTGATGGCCTGGAGCAATTGCGAGAGCTTCTCCGGCTTCTTGCGGTGGATCTGGCTCGCCAACTCGATCAATTTGTTCAGCGTGAAGCAGTAGGCGCCGGTATACCAGCGCGGTTCCAGCCCGATGCGTTGATGGGTCTGGCCGATCTTCAGCACCTGATTGACATAGGCCTCATCGAAGGTGCCAGTGAAGACATTCCGCAGCCAATGCTGTTTTTGCAGGTCGCGCGCTCGACCGGTCACGGCCAGATCGGTCAGCATGGGGGCAACGTCGGGTACCGAACGCAGATAACCGTAAAACTCTTCAAGTATCTGATCGATCCGCTGCGTCAGATGGGGCTGGAATTCCCGCAGAGTTGCCTTTGTCGCGTCATCGATGCGCAGGAAGTTGATACGGCTGACAATCGATTGAGTCTGGGCAGCGTTCGACATGGAGCCCCTCTCCCATTTGAGATATGATTAGCGTACTAAGAATTGACGAAAATGCAAACTTTACAGAGAGCGGCACATCATGCTCAAGCAGTGACATCTTTAAACATGTCACTTTGTCGCAGAACGTTTTTGAGAGGGTCGCAAGGAAAGCAATAAAAGGACTAATAAAGCGAAATAAAAAATGTGGTTCCCAATGAAAAGTACCGGCGGAGCCTGGGGCGCCGCCGGCTGACAGTTGACAGGTTTGGAGGCAACAAGCGGAGCCGCGGCCCGCGGAAGCTATGCGGCAGTGGGCAATGACCGTCCGGTGCCGCATATGGCCTCATCCAGAGCGTAGCTGCACCGGACGGGGCGATAGAGTTCCTTTAGGCCACCATCGGAGTGACCGGACGGCGCAAGGCCTGCGCAGCGCTGAGCACTGCCTTCTGGAGTTTCTCGAAGGCCCGAACCTCGATCTGGCGCACGCGCTCGCGCGATACCGAGAATTGCTGGCTCAGTGCCTCCAAGGTGGATGGGTCGTCCTTCATCCGGCGCTCGAACAGGATACGCCGTTCGCGAGCGTCCAACCGGTCCAATGCCTGCCCGACCAAACGGCGGCGCAGCGCCAGTTCGTCAGCTTCGGCCAGCATGGTATCCTGGGTGGGGCGGTCGTCGGCCAGGAGCTCCAGCCAGTTTGTCTCTCCGTCGCTCGAGAGCGTGGCATCAAGCGAACTGTCGTTGGCGGCAAGCCGGCGGTTCATCTCAACCACCTCGGTCTCCGGCACATCCAGTTCCGCGGCGATGGTCGCCACAGTCTCCGGCGAGAGGTCGCCCTGTTCCAACTCGGCCATCTGGCTCTTCAGACGGCGCAGATTGAAGAAGAGCTTCTTCTGCGCAGCGGTCGTGCCCATCTTCACCAAGGACCAGCTATGCAGGATATATTCCTGGATCGCGGCCCGGATCCACCAAGTGGCGTAGGTGGCGAAGCGGAAGCCGCGCTGCGGATCGAATTTCTGAGCTGCCTGCATCAGGCCGACATTGCCTTCCGCCACAAGGTCGACCAGCGGGAGGCCATAACCGCCAAAGCCGCGGGCGATCTTGATGACGAGGCGCAGATGGCTGCCTACGAGCTGTTCCAGCGCCTGCGGACTTCCACGCTCCCGCCATGCGATGGCAAGATCGCGCTCGACATCCGGTGCGAGGATGGGGAAGCGCTTGGATTCTTCAATGTAGCGGGTCAGGCTGGCGTTTTCACCGGTCAGCAGTTTCTTCAGCACGCGAATGCCTCCTCTCCAACGCTTCCTGGGGCGGCCCGCGACAGGGGCCGGCCCCTTGTCGGGGCCCATGGCGGAGATCGCCTGAGAGGCGATGATCCATTGGCGGACGCAGGAATTTCGTCCGTCTCTGCGGCTTTGGCTGTTGTAGGGTTTGTATTTTTCCGGGTGTCGCCAAGGAACTGCGTCCTTTCGACACTGTAAATGTGGCCGCGCAAACCAAATGGATCAAGCCTGTAAAGGGCGTGTCCCGGCAGTTTTTCGGCGTATACCCAGGCTCTTCCTCCACCCACACCGGCGGACCGGGAGGGGGGATGATCCTATGACCTCTGACCTTCCGCCGATGATCGTTTGGGCAGGTGGCGGCCCCGGGGCTTCCCTTATTTTTCTCCGCCGGTCCGTTGTCCGGTGCCGCACCCGCGAACTGCATTGGCCGAATGTCGGCCCGGGTGAGGAGAGGTTACTATGCCTCTGCTGCGAAGTAGGGGATAGGACCTCCCCTGAACCAGGAACCCTAGATGGGAAGGCCGAACCGCTTCGCCACCTGAACCTTGGTCATAGGCTAGTGAACCGGTTTGGAGGTAATCCGAGATGACGGCGTGCTGATCGAAGTAGCATGTCGGCCGCGTTGCTTTTAAAGGTCGCCGTGGCACACCAAACGGAAAAGGGCACACCCACCGGGGTGCGCCCTTTCCAGTCGAGGTTGAAAGTTGAGGCGGGTTACTCGGCCGCCGCGCGCTTGCGGCCAAGGCCGAGCTTGGTCGCCATCTCCGAACGCGCCTTGGCGTAGTTCGGCGCAACCATCGGATATTCCGGCGGAAGCGCCCACTTGGCGCGATATTCGTCCGGCGTCATGTCATAGACGGTCTTCAGATGCCGTTTCAGCATCTTCAGCTTCTTCCCATCTTCCAGACAGACGATGTATTCCGGGGTAACCGACTTCTTGATGGCAACGGCCGGAACCAGTTCGGCCTTGGCCTGAACGGGCTTGTCGTCGCCCAGGCCACGGAAGGCAGCCTGCACGCTGTTGATCAGCGTGGGCAGGTCCTGGACCGGCACCGAGTTGTTGCCGACATAGGCGGCGACGACCCTGGCGGTCAACGATTGCAGTTCAGTTTGATCGATGCTCATGGCGGCGCTCCCCAACGGCAATGGTGGCGTGCGGGTCAGCCGTTCACCAGATCGCGCAGCTGCTTGGCCGGCTTGAATTTCGGAGCCTTCGACGCGGCGATGGCAACGACCTCGCCGGTACGCGGGTTGCGGCCTTCGCGGGCGGCACGCTCGGCCACCTCGAAAATCCCGAAACCGGCCAGACGCACGTCCTCGCCCCGGCCCAGCGCGCCGGAGATGCCCTCGAACACCGCCTGAACGACCTTGGCCGCGTCGGCCTTCTTGATGCCGGCATTGGTGGCGACGGTTTCGATCAGTTCGGCCTGGTTCATGCAAAACTCCATTTGGTCGGTTTGGTTTCGGTTTTTCGGAGTTATTGGCAGAACGGCACCATCCGCACAAGAGCGAACACAGATTGGGCAACCGCCGGTGTTTTTCTTGCCCGCTCTTCGTTCCCCATCTGTGGCGGCGTTGCATCAAGACCCGAGTCCCGAAGCCCGCGAAGCACCTCAGGCCGCGGTTTTCCTGGCTTCGGCGGAGAAGTGCGCTGCGACTCGCAAAGATGCGGCGGTTGACTGGATGTATTTTGATTGGAAAGACGCGGTGGCGGTCTTCGGGCATCTTGACCCGATCCAAGCCGACACCATCTGCCGGAAAGTACGGGTCCGGGCCCCTCTGGCGACCGAGGCGTCGGTCGTGATGTCGGAACCGCTTGATCACTCCGCTGACGCAGCGTCATCAAGTGGATCTTGCGATGGACGGTATAATGACAATGGTTTTCCTCGAATTTTTGGGAAAACCGATCTGGATTTGGCTGATTTTCGTTGGTGTTGTCCTGTCGCTGCTGGTTCTCGATCTGGGTGTTCTGAACCGGCGCGACCGTGTCATCGGGGTTGGCGAAAGTTTGAAGCTGTCGGCCTTCTACATTGCCGTCGCCATGTTGTTCGGCGGCTGGATCTGGTGGTCGATGGGGGGCGAAGCCGGGCTGCAATATTATACGGGATTCTTCGTCGAAAAGAGCCTGTCGCTCGACAACGTCTTCGTCATATCGCTGATCTTCAGCTACTTCGCAGTCCCGCGCGAATTGCAGCACAGGGTGCTGTTCTGGGGCATCCTGGGCGTCATCGTGCTGCGCGGCCTGATGATCGGCGCCGGCGCCGCCCTGGTCGCCGAATTCCACTGGATCCTTTACGTGTTCGGTGCATTCCTGCTGCTGACCGGCATCAAGATGCTGTTCGCGTCGGATGAGGAAATGAACATCGGCGACAATGCGGTGCTGCGCTTCCTGAAGAGACGCATCCGTGTCACCGACCGTTTCCACGGCCACCACTTCGTGGTGAAGGAGCCGGCGGGCGAGGGCGGTGCGATGCGCTGGACGGCGACTCCCCTCCTGCTGGCGCTGGTCATGGTGGAACTTGCCGATCTGGTCTTTGCGGTCGACAGCGTTCCGGCGATCTTCGCCATCACCACCGACCCTTATCTGGTCTACACCAGCAATATCTTCGCGATCCTGGGACTGCGCGCGCTCTATTTCGCGCTCGCCGCCATGGTCCACCGCTTCCGCTATCTCAAATACGCTCTGGCACTGGTACTGGTCTTCATCGGCGGCAAGATCTTCTATACCCAGCTGGTCGCCAAGCCGGATCCGCTGATCGCACTGGGCGTGACCTTCGCCCTGATCGCAGGCGGCGTTCTGGTGTCCCTGTGGAAAACCAGTCGCGAGGATAGGACCGCCGAGGCTGGGTGACGCTATGGCCTGCAAGGGCAGCGGCCGTGCGCGATGCAAGTGCGATCGCATCGCCGCCGCCCTTCAGAAGCCCAGCTTCGTCAGTTCGGCGATGCTTTCGGCGGCGTTGCGATGAAGGACGAAATGGCCGCCCGCCGCCTCCCAGGGGGTGCGGGCCTTCTCGCGGTCGTCGACAAGAACCGCACCGGGGGTGGCGTGCCGGGCCTTGTCGCGGGCCATGCAGGTGATGACCGGCACGTCCGCGCCCAGCATCCGGGCGACCCAGCGCATCTTCTGGTCGGGTGCCCAACTGCCGAGCGGGAGCCCGGTCAGGATGGCCGGCCGGTGCTGCGCGCAGAAGCTCCACAGTTCCTGCGCGTCGTGCATGAACTCCAAGGTGCCGAAGAAGTCGGCGTGGCGGGACAGGGCCCGCCACATCTCCTTCACCGCCAGCTGCTCCGGGCGCCTGCCGGTAACCGCGACGACGCCGCGGTCGAAGTCGGCCAGCACTCCGTCGAGATCCAGGAACAGCGGCGGCGCCACATCAAGCACCACTCAATTCGGACCGTTCGCGGAACTCGTCGAGGGCCTGCGGATTGGACAGCGCCTCGGTGTTCTTGATCGAGCGGCCGTGGACGGCATCGCGCACCGCCAGTTCGGTGATCTTGCCGGAGCGCGTGCGCGGGATGTCGGTGACCTGCACGATCTTCGCCGGGACGTGGCGGGGAGAGCAATTGTCCTTGATCCGCTTGCGGATGGCTGCGGCAAGGCTCTCGTCAAGCGTCATGCCCTCGCGCAAGACGACGAACAGCACGACGCGGACGTCGCCGTCCCATTCCTGTCCGATGCAGACCGCCTCCATGATCTCCGGCAGCTGTTCGACCTGACGGTAGATCTCAGCCGTGCCGATGCGCACGCCGCCGGGGTTCAGCACCGTGTCCGACCGGCCGTAGATTACCCAGCCGCCATGTTCGGTCTGCTCTATGAAGTCGCCATGGACCCAGATGTCGGGGAAGCGGTCGAAATAGGCGGTGCGGTATTTCGATCCGTCGGGATCGGCCCAGAAGCCGATCGGCATGCTGGGGAAGGGACGGGTGCAGACCAGTTCACCTTTTTCGCCGCGCACCGCCATGCCGTTGTCGTCGAAGGCTTCCACCGCCATGCCAAGTCCACGAGTCTGGATCTCGCCCTTCCAGACCGGAGCGATGGGGTTGCCCAGCACGAAGCACGACATGATGTCGGTTCCGCCGCTGATCGAGGCGAGATGGACATCCTGTTTGATCGCGCGGTAGACGAACTCGAAATTCTCCGGCATCAGCGGCGAGCCGGTAGAGGTCAGTGTCCGCAAGCTTGTCAGCGGGTGGGTCCTGATCGGCTCCAACCCTGACTTCTCCAGCGACTGGATGAACTTGGCAGAGGTACCGAACAGGGTCACCTTCGTGGCTTCGGCATAGTCGAACAGGATGTTGCCGTTCGGCGCGAAGGGCGATCCGTCATAGAGGACCAGCGTCGTGCCGCTGGCCAGCCCGGTCACCAGCCAGTTCCACATCATCCAGCCGCAGGTGGTGAAGTAGAACAGCCGGTCGCCGGGCTTCAGGTCGCAGTGCAGCCGGTGTTCCTTCACATGCTGCAGGATGGTGCCGCCGGTGCCATGGACGATGCATTTCGGCTTTCCGGTGGTGCCGGAGGAATAGAGAATGAACAGCGGGTGGTCGAAGGCGACCCGTTCGAAGACCGGTTCGGCCGCCGGATGGGGCGCCATGAAGTCCTGGAATCCGACGGCACCCGGAATCATCGACACATCGGGCGTCTGTTCGACATAGGGAACGATGACGGTGGCGATGACGGTCGGCAGGTCCTTCAGCACCTCGACCAGCTTGGCGCGGACGTCGTGGCTCTTGCCATTGTACCAGTAGGCATCGGGGGCGAAGACCACCTTTGGCTCGATCTGGCCGAAGCGGTCGGTGATGCCCTGGATGCCGAAATCCGGCGAGCAGGATGACCAGACCGCGCCCAGGCTGGTGGTGGCGATCATCGCCGCGAGTGTTTCCGGCATGTTGGGCATGATGGCCGCGACGCGGTCGCCCTTGCCGACTCCCTTCGCCTTCAGCGCTTGCTGGAGCCGGGAGACGGTGGCCCTCAACTCGGTGCCGCTCCAGCGGTATTTCACCTTGTCCTCGCCCCAGAAGACCACGGCATCGTCGGCGGGCGCCCCGGCCAGCAGGTTTTCGGCATAGCTGAGGCGCGCTTCCGGGAACCAGCGGGCGCCCGGCATCCTGTTGCCGTCCAGCAGGTCGACAGTACCCAGGTCGCCGGTCAGTCCCGCCCACTCCCACAGGAAACGCCAGAACCGTTCCTTCTCGGCGATGGACCAGTTGTAGAGCGCTTCGTAACCGTCGAGCCGCAATCCGAAACGCGCGTTCGCCGCTTCCCGGAAGGCGGTCAGGTTGGCCTGCGCGATGCGTTCCTCACTCGGGCTCCACAGCGGAGTGTCCATTCTCGATTCCCTCAGCGTCTGGTTTCCAGCCGGCATCAAGCCGCCGGCTCATCTGCCGGGTTGCTTGTTCGTACCCCGGATTGCCGTGCAGCATAGCGCATGGCTGCACCGGTTGTCTTTCCCCCGGTGGGTGAGATGCTGCCGGGCGTGGTTCGCGGAACGCAGAATGAAATCAAGCTGATGCAAATGCAAACAGCGGGGAGGGGCCTCCCCGCCGCACGGGCTTGCCACCGTCGGCGTGGGGGGATGCTCGGTCAGGCCGCCCGGATCGTCGCCACGAAATTCTGAACTTCCTGACGCAGCCGCTCGGCTTTGCGAGCGAGGCCGCCGGCCGCGTGCAGGACCTGACCCGCCACCGATCCGGTTTCCGATGCCGTCTGATTGACGCCCAGGATGTTGGAGGACACCTCGCCGGTGCCGCGTGCAGCCATGCCAGCAGGATAGCCAGCCTCGGCCATGGCGGTCCTATGGCCTTCCATCGCCTTCAACCCGGCCGCGAATTTTGCAAACAGTGCGCGGGCAGCGTCGATCCGCGCCGGCTGACCGTCCGCCAGCGGCATGCTTCGGAACCCAGCCGGCGCATCCGACCACTGCATGACCGCCCACCGCATAATGCATGCGACGGGAACTTTGCCTGTGCGCAAGCGGTTTTCCCGGCAGCGCTTCCGCATGGCCGGGCGCCTCCCAGCGGGATCGGGGGTGGAGCACAATGAAAGTGATCGGGATTTCCGGGTCTTATGGTGGTCTGAACCTGGGAGATGAGGCGATCCTCACCGCCGCCGTCGAGCAATTGCGGGCGACCGTACCGGAGGTCGAGATCGTCGTCTTCACCCGCGATGCGGAACACACCCGCGCCAACCACGCGGTCGACCGTGTGTTGAATCCTCGTGAAGCGACACGGGATGAGATCATGCCGGAGGTCGAGCGGCTGGACCTGCT